>JAAZBG010000183.1 GCA_012513915.1 Fibrobacter sp. | reverse complement strand
CAAGGTATTGATAATCATTCTTTTTTGTTAAGTACATAAAGCCTCCCTTAAAGTAGTTAGTAATTCTTTTCAAAAATAAAATTACTTTATTGTGAGGCTCCTATAAAATCACCCGCTCGTAAAACCGAGCGACCTCCCCCGCAGGATGGAGGTATCTTTTTGATTTTAAAACAATTACCTCCCTCCTGCGGGGGAGGCTGGCTGCTTTGAGCCAGGGAGGGGGCGCGCAATCGGCACAACTGCAACATAAGTTAACGACATTGGCGGGAGACCCTTGGGAACGCCTGACGAGGTGGGATTAGGGGCGTGCACAAAATGATTTTGCAAATGCATTCACTGATTAAGTGAACCCTAAACATTCTTGTAATTTTTTTTTAATCATTACGTTAATAAATATTGCTAAAATTTGATTGAGTGTATCTGCTAAATACAATACTTACCGAATCCCGGAATTTTTTTAAGAAATCCTGTTACAACTGCGCATGTTAAAAATAGAAATAATGATAAAAGCGGAACTGACAATATAGGTGTAAACGATTGTGCATCAATATTATTAATTGAGAGAATTTTCAGGAACATGGGATGAATTAAAAAAATACCAAATGTCAAACTTGATAAATACGTAATCAGATCGGCTGTTTTTGTTTTGAATGGGCTGTTTTTAAAAACAGATTTGAATACTACAAACAGGGCAAATGCAGCTAGTGCGACATTCGGTGCGGAATAACCATATAAATATCGTACCGGTTTATGCACAACCCCGGATTGGATTGATGTGATATAGAGCGCTGCGATTGATAATAATAATGCTGTTATGTAAAGTGTATTTTTTAGCTTTGGTGAAAGATCATAACGTGAAAAATAATAGCCTGCTATAAAATACCCTGCATACCCGTTCAATTCCGGGATTCCAAAACTGATTCTGTATTTAGGATTGATTAACATAAGATAATGGTTTATACAAGGAATAACTATACTCAGCACAATAAACAATATAAGATAGTATTCTATATGTTTGCGCTGCATATGGGTAACAAGAATTCGCAGAACCGGTGTAAAAACATACAATGCAATAATTGCATAGAGATACCAGAGGTGATAATATGGCGGTCCAAAAAGTAGACCACGGGGAATAAGCAAGAGTTTCGATAATGTAAATGATGACTCACTGGTAAATGATGCTGTCAGTGCAGTAAAAAATCCATATAATAAACCCCAGAAAACAAGTGCACAGACAATTCTGAAAATATATTTAAAAAAAAGTGTTTTTGCATTGATCGAATTCTTTGGATTTAGAAACACCATACCGCTGAGCATAAAAAAAACAGGTACACACCACCGGGAAAGCCCATGGAAGATGTTAAAAAATTCCCATGATTGGTCTGTAACCGGCACATTGTCAACTTTACCTGATGTTACATGAACTACAATAACAAAAAATGTCGTAACGATACGTAAAAGATCTGCATAAACTATCCTATGCTTTTTGTTCAAAGAAATGTTTGAAATACCGGAATTTTCAAACACCACTATGTCAACAGTGCCTGTTTTTGTTGTTAACGTTTGACTCATGTCTGCCTATTGTTTTGTAATTATTACTTCTTATATGTAAAACAACAATTTGCAAATGCGAACTTTTGCTTTTTATTAAAAAAAACATTTTACTATGGTTTTTAGTGTATGAATTTACTTAGATATTTGGCAAATGCAGTTCGCGTCGATTCAAATGCAAATTGATCCATAGGAATTTTATCACGCTCAAACCATTGGTATTCAGCAATTTCACTGTTGGGTTTGAGTGCGGGTACAGTGTCGAATGTACAAATAAAAATTGCATCTGTGGTAAAGTAGGTGACCTTTTCATACTTGTAAATATTGGGAAATGATCCAAAATAAGTCATATTTGGAAGATCCACATCAAGTTCCTCTTTTACTTCGCGGAGCAGCGCATCTTCAATTGATTCCTTGTAATTGACAAACCCGCCGGGTATATCAAGCATGCCTTTTTTAGGTTCGTGACCACGTTTAACAAGCAGGATGCCTTGTGGCGAAACGATTATTGCACCGGTTGCACTTGCTACGTTGTGGAAATAATAGTAATTACAGGCAACACATTTCATCCCGTTATTTTCATGAACAAGAATATCTGCAGAACCACACTTCGGGCAATACTTGAAATTTGTATATTGAAGCATTTATGTTACTCCTGAAAGAAATTAGCAATAGTGATACAAGGAAAATAGTTCCTGCCACAAAACAGTAGAATCGTGGTTTGATTGTTACATTAGCTTAAAACATAATAACCATTGTAAATAAAGTTATGTCAGTGTCATTTAAAATGGTATTTTTACAGTAACAATTGGTTTAATGCAACAAAGATGGGATATCAATGAGTAAGCGTGTAATGGTTGCGATGAGCGGTGGTGTTGATTCATCGGTGGCAGCAGTATTATTAAAAAGACAGGGATATGAGGTAGTAGGGGTGACCATGTGCCTCGGTGTCGCTGATACCGAAGGGACTGCGAGCTGTTGTGGTGTGGATGCCACCAGAGACGCACGTATTGTATGTGACAAACTTGATATGCCTCATTATGTGCTTCAATTTTCAGAACATCTTTACAATAACGTAATCAGTAATTTTATTGATGAATACCGGGCGGGCAGAACGCCAAATCCATGCGTCCGGTGTAACCAGTTTTTAAAATTTGGCATGCTTTATAATTACGCCAGGTCACTTGATTATGATTATATCGCTACAGGGCATTATTGCGGAATTGCAGAGATTGACAACAAACGATATTTACGAAAACATGGAGATTCAAAAAAAGATCAGACGTATTTTCTATACAGTATTCCATCTGAAAGTGTTGAACACATTCTTTTCCCACTGCAGGATATAGACAAAACAGACGTTCGTAGAATTGCTACAGAAGAGAAATTGATCGTTGCGCAAAAAGCGGAAAGCATGGAAATTTGTTTTATTCCCGACAATGATTACCGGGGATTTCTCAAAAAGCATAATGTCCAGACAGTTCCCGGTGATTTTATAGATATAGCAAACGGTAAAAAATTAGGTACTCATACCGGTATTCCCAACTATACTATTGGGCAGCGTAAAGGACTTGGTGTTGCAGGCGGTAAACCGCTGTATGTTGTTAAACTTGACACTACAAACAATACTGTTATCCTTGGTGAAAAAAAGGATCTTCAGTGCCGGTCTTTAATCGCACGGTCGCTAAATATGTTTATGAATGAGCCTTTACCGCAAAATTTAACTGCGAAGGTTCGGTATTCGCAAGACCTGATACCCTGCACCGCGAAAATCTGCGGGGATGAGCTTCATGTCGCATTTGACTGTGATGTTGAAGCGATTACCGCTGGTCAATCGGTGGTGCTTTACAGCGGGGATATTGTCGTCGGTGGAGGTATTATTGATGAGTCGTGGTAATTATATATCTACCATTGAAACGCCAGTGATCGTTTGTATGTAATGAAGAGGGAGTAAGGTTCGCGATATTATTAACTTTGTAGGTTTTTACAAGATATCAGCGAATCGAATGTTACCTTATTATCAACAGATGCAATCTTTTGTATTAATTCAGAATCAGCTGATAAAAAAGCATATTTTAATAGGCATTGTACAAATAGTATATAGCTGATTTTTCATGATCCCATAGGGATCAAATATTTATAGAATACATGACAAAAAACAATCAAAGTCCCGTAGGGACGATATAATTATTGTACATCATGTAAGATATATTGCACATCATAAGGAATAGAGAATTTTTCAAGGAATTCCATATACTCTTCTTTGAAACTTTTTATCTTATGGTGAGATTCCTGATTCTTTATATATTTGACAACTTGATCAATATGAGAATGAGAATAGGAAAAAGCACCATAACCCTCTTGCCACTGAAATCTTCCGTAAACCAACCGTTTGTCATTTATCCATTTCGATGAACTTCCTTTAATATCCTGCAATAAATTCGATATCAACTGATGTGGTTTATATCCGATTAAAATATGAATATGATTTCCAGTCCCGTTTATTACTATGAGTTTATGTTTGTTATTCTGAACAATACCCGTAATATACTTATACAATTCATCTTTCCATTCTGGCATTATGAGAGATATCCTGTTTTCAACTGCAAATACAAATTGGAGATAGATTTGTGTGAATGTGTTTGCCATACTATTTAAGAACCTATGTATATATTGTCCCTACGGGACAATGGTTATATTAATGGTTATGTTTTCTATAAATATACTGTCCCTCTGGGACAGAAAAGAAAAAATTACTTAAATCACAAAATATAAAAGAATTACAACGCTATAGTATTTAAACTGATTTTCTTACCAACAAATTCTCCTGACAAGCCCCCAATTTATTTCTTGTCTTTTTCAGCTGCTGAATCTTCCATAAATTCCCGGATTGCATCAACAACAGTATCAACGTGTAAATCCTGAAGACAATGAAACTTGATTTTTTGACTACACGATAGCGATTTTGGGCTGTAGACAAAGCATGGTGAGCAAGGTACATTCGCAGTCAGTACTTTGTATTTGACACCCCATGGACGAATATATGCAGGATTTGTAGGGCCGATAAGCGAAAGCACCGGAGTCCCGACAGCTGCCGCAAGATGCATTAAACCGGAGTCGTTTGACAAAAAAACATCACAGGCTTTAATCACCGATGCCACTTCACGTATTGATTTATCAGAAATGAATGTTACCGCACCTTTTGGTGTATTGTCAAGTATGTACTGATTGGCTTCAAGTTCCTCTTTTGTACCAAAAAGGAGAAAATGGGCATCAGGAATTTTTCTGATAGTCTCAGCAAAATACTCCATCGGCCAACGGCGGGCGATATGTCCTTTTAAAATACTTGTTCCCGCATGTACACCGATACAGTACCTGTCACCAGATACACTTTTTTTTAATGCAACACCAGCGTCTGTTTCTGAGCTATCAAGTGCAACAGACATAGGTGGAATCGAATTCAAATCTGCTGTTATATCAAAAAAAGAAAGAAGCTTTACATTTTCCTCAACACAGTGCAATGAATCAACTTCGTAAATAGTCCGGTTTTTAAGCCAGTTTCCCTGAGAAAAATTCATTCTCAGATACTGATGACCTATCCGGTTTGGTGCACCGGTTAAAAGAGAGACGATGTTGTAATGAATTCTGTTTGATGGATAAAAAGTAAGTGCATGCGAATGTCTGAATGACTGTTCCCGAATATAGCGAAACAGTTCTGTTATTTTCTTAAAACCAAAGAAATCGTAGAATACGACGTTGTCAATATCTGAATTGTTTTTAAGAAGTGATACAACTCCTTTGTTTAATGCACAATAGGTAATTGAATAATCAGGTAGATTTTTTTTAAGTATTCTAATCGCGGGTGTAGTCATAAGAACATCACCCATCCCGATCATAGGAGTTATAAAAATAGATTTTTTCATGGTATTTAGTTGCGTAGTCAATGTATATGTGTGTTTCAAAACCACTATGATATTATAGTAAAAATTATGGCATGAATATAAATCCCGCCCTGTAATGTAAAAAAGTTCTAAAGAAATTATTTCAACCGTTCGATAAATCTAATAAATAACACGCCCCGAAATGGAGTAACGTATGATTACAAGAAAAGATGAAAATACACTGGTTATTGATATGCCGGCTTATTTAACAATGGATGATCTTGGTAATGTTATGAACAAAGTAATGCGTCAGATGGTTTTACCAGGTAAAATTTGCATCATAAATATGTCTAATGTACACAATGTTTATAATGCCACAATTCAGTTTTTATTGAGAATAAACGACAGAGCCAAACGGCTTGAGAATGAAGTTTATATAATCAATGCAAGTGCTCAGGTTTGTAATGCACTAAATAATACCGGTATAAATGAAAAGATCTTTATCTGTGAAAATTATCTGGAGGAAGCTGTAGCGTAAAAGGCAACGAGAGAGAGATTAAGATTAAGATTATGGTTAAGGTTTAGATTGAGGAATCCTTGCTCACCCTTAATCTCACCCTTAATCTCAACCTCAATCTCAACCTCAATCTCAACCTCACCCTCAATCTCAAGTCTGTACTCTTGTCATTTTTATTATAAATGCTATCACATCATTGTTTGTCAAGTAAAAATGAGAAACTGGTAAAAATCACAGCGTTAACTTAAATTGGTTAAATATTAATTTTTTATTTATAAGTTGTGATTCGTATTCTATATTAAGGTGAGCTGGTCATATATCATGTAAAAAGTGGTGTATAAGTGTCTTTCAGATGAAGACATTGCAAAATTGCTGAGTTTGTTAACATTTTATATTACAGGAAAGTTTTAATAAAAGATATTACCCTTATCATACATTGTATACCCGGAACATCAACACCACACAAAGTTTTGAATTTTCTTGATTTAACAACGGAGTTTATAGTACCCTTATAAGAGATTTCATAATCCGTTTTATTAAAAAAGCTAATATGAACTCTTTCGGAGGTAAGCTGTTGTTTAAACTGTGAAATTATTCTGATAAACAGGAATTTTTATTAAGAGTTCCTTATCGGAAATAAACAATGGAGTGAACAATGACAAGGGGATCAATAAATTATTCGCTCGCTGAAACGTACGCAGTTATAAAACTGAGCGGGAAAGTTACCTGGGAAGTAAGTATTGAACTAAATACACTGTTCCAGTGCCTTTTAGGCGAGGAAAACATAAAAACAACCTTTATTGATTGTGCTGACACCGAGTATATGGATAGCACAATGCTTGGTATTCTTGTTCATTTCAAACGCAAATCAGAGAATGAACACACACAAGTAGTTCTGTCAGCTCCATCAGAAGTGTGTTTGAATCTTTTTAACGATGTAGGACTTAACAAAGTTTTTGACATTCAGGTTGATCGTCCGAAGATTGAAACTGAACTCAGGGAATTACCACTTGGTAAAGAGGTGACAACTGCCGATATCGAGTATCTGATAAAAAAAGCACACGAAGAACTGATGTCACTTAGTGAAAAAAACAGGGCTATTTTTTCACCTGTTGTTAACATATTTAATATTAAACCTAAAAGCCGCCGGTAACACAGTTCAGAACACACCAGGCCCCGTTCAGACCAACCGGAGCCGTAGTACTATAAATGCTGTTCATACACACTGAAGACAGAAATCACTTCTCAGATAGCATCAATTTTCAAATGTTTATAAACGTGCCTGAGCATTGCTTCAGCTTTATTAAAAGGAAATTCGGGAAGTTCGCAGCCTATTTTCTGATACTTGTCAAGCGGAACAACTCTAAACTCAAATTTTCCATGTTGTTCCCATCGGTGTACATAGGTGGGGTGATATTTTATTCGTTCAATTTTCCAATTGTCAGATATTTCAGATATTTCAATGTCAAGAATTACACCGGTATCACGTAACGGATCGCGCTGATTAGAAAGAAAGTTTCCTATAGAGTATATGATAAAAAATTTACCAGAAGGATCCTCAATTGATGGCTGAACGATATGAGGATGATTTCCGAGAATGATATTGACACCAAGATCGCGAAGTTTCTTTACATACGTAACCTGGTCGCGATCGGGCATAGTAAGATATTCCTCACCTGCATGAAGACCAACAATAATAATGTCTGCACCACGCTTGCGCATATTGTCAACATCTGCTTTGATCAGATCAAAGTCAATCATATTGATAAGCCATTTTTTACACGATGGAACCGGATGCTCATTGGTGCCATAGGTGTAGGAGTTAATCCCTACTTTTACGAAATCAAAGTCAAGAACAATGTTACGTACTGATGGATCTGCCGTATCCGATGTCCCTGTGGCGAGAAGTGAACGCTTACGAATTGCATCAATGGTTGCGAGGATTCCAGCTTCACCATAATCAACAGCATGATTGTTTGCAGTACTTACAATTGTAAAACCGCAATCAGCAACTGCATCCAGAAGTTCTTCCGGCGCATTAAATTCCGGATAGCCTCTGTACCCGTGAGAAATACCGGAAATTGTTGTTTCGAGGTTACAGATTGCAACATCCGCTCCCTTTATATAGTTCTTTACATATTGAAACATCGGTTTAAAATCGTATATTTTATCTGCAATGTTATAGGCAGACTGAATACAGGCATCATGAATTAAAAGATCACCTGCTGCTATCAGGCGGATTGACCGTTTTTGTGGTGTCATAGAAAAATATCCCGTTCATTGAATTCAGATGTTTTATAAAGAATGGGAGCGTATCCATTTTTGAATACCAGCTGGCGGGATACTGTGATGGCAGTGATTTGATTACAGTACTATCAAGTGGAAGAACCGTATAGCGCAGCTTTGATAAATCAGTCCATGTAACGACATTGAAAATACTAATGTGGGCATCAGTAATTTTAAAAAGAGAATCACCCGGCATTTTTCTTATCGTAATATCTGCAATACCTCCAATGTCCTTGTTATTACCTTTTTGTGAACTATAGAAGTTTCCAAGACTGAACACCGCAAAACGGTTGATTGCAGTATCGAACACTGCCGGCTGAAGAACATGCGGGTGATGTCCTATTACAATCTGAACACCATTACGCCAGAGGAACTGCACAAGTGATTTCTGTTCCCCGGACGGGGTCATATGGTATTCATCTCCGAAATGCATTACAGCAATAATAATATCTGCTTTTTCGGATTTTATCGTATTAATTTCATTGAGTATTTTAATCGTATCAATTGTGTTGATATAACGGGATGTGCGACTGGTCAATGTGCCATTAATTCCATAGGTATACGCAAGAACACCAATCTTACACCCCTTGATCTCTGTCATGACATGACGTTTAAGTGGAACAGAGTCGGTAAAGGTTCCAGTATAAAGAAATCCTAATGAATCGATGTGGTGTATTGTGTTTTTTAATCCTTTTAGCCCTTTGTCAAATGAGTGATTATTACACGTGGTCAACAAGTCGAATCCGATTTCTTTCAAATCATTCGCAAGAGCCTGTGGTGCGTTAAAGGTTGGATAACCACTTATACCAAAACTGTCACCGGCGAGTACTGTTTCAAGGTTACCGATTGTAAGATCACCAGATTGTAAATAAGGTGCGACAAGTTCAAATGAGGGCAGAAAGTTGTACTTTTTTACAGTCTTTACTTTTGCTGCATTGATAACAGACGTATGAGTCATAATATCACCAGTACATAAAATACGGATGCTAACCGCTGTATCGGATGTAACTGATAGCGATGCCGGGGTTGTTAACGTTTGACCGGAATCGGGTTGGGCTCGGCTGTCAATCAAAAACAATACAGCAATTGATATTGTGCATAGAAAAATATATTTAAAAAAATGAAATGACTTCATATAGCCTTTTCTTTGGCGTAGGGGCGAGCGCGTGCACCACTCCCACATTGTAAGCTTGAACTATTTTCCGCCAGTACAATGGATCAACCGAATCGCTTCAAGTCTCGGTGATGTTCGTTTAATGACATCAAGAAGCATTTCACATTCTTTTCTTGCAAGATCAATTTCGTTGTCTGATATGGATGTGTTCGTTTTTTTAAGTGCTTCGAGACGATTGATTTCAGTTCCAATACTATTTTTAATTTTTAGAGACGCGTCCTTTACACATTCGGTACATTTTACCGATGCTACAGTTTCAGCCTTTTTTAACATTGCAGGAAGAAGTTTTTGCTTAATATCAGGTTTTTCCATAAATGCAAACGTATTGACACTTTCCAGTAGCTCTTCTTTAAATAGAGACTTTGCATTTGATTTGTCAATGCCTTTGTTATCAATAATAATGCGAAAAACAAATGGCGGCAGAAAACGGTCAAGATATAGTGATGGTGGAGCGATGCATTCTGCAACAAAGACAGCTTCAAGAAGAAGCCCCGATTCTGTTCCCTGCCTGTACACAGCAAATGATGCATTTCCGTTTTCGGAACCAAGGAATATATCCATACCTCCGGTTACTGCAGGATGATCAATGGTTATAAATTCATAGTCTTCACGATGTAATGCTTTTGAACGGTTGAACGTAACTATTGTTCTTGATGAATTCAGGCCGGGAAATGTCTCATCAACCTGTGAATCTGCAATAAGGTTCCAGGTATCATCACTGAACTCCTCTGCAAGTATTCCGCGAGCATGAAGCAGGTCTCTCATAATTGATTTCAATGACTCATCATTATCGAATGCTTTGATTTGTTCTGCAATCAATTGTGCATCACGGGGTCTGAACGAGTGTTGTTCAAGAAGACGATCGCGTCCGTTTTTAAGTCGCATACTGATTTGGTAAACGGCTTTTTTTGTATCTGAAATAAGTGATTCTATCTCTGATGAAAGATTTTTATTTGATAATGGATCGGCTTGAATGATCGATTCTATTTGCGGTTCAAATTTTTCGTATGCTTCCTGTGCTGCGGGTTGTGTGGATTCAAAAACCCCCAGTCCCTCATGATACCATCTGGCAAGAAATGAATCCGGTGTATCGTTTAAAACAGGGACATAGATTTTTACAGCGTTTTTTTGACCTATTCTGTCAAGACGACCGATTCTTTGTTCGACAAGTTCCGGGTTACTGGGAAGATCGAACAGGAACAAGTGATGTGAAAACTGGAAGTTTCGTCCTTCACTGCCGATCTCTGAACAGATCAGGATCCGTGCACCATCCTCTTCTGAAAACCATGCTGCATTTCTGTCGCGTTGAAGCAACGTAAGTTCTTCATGAAACAACCCGGTTTTAACATTAATTTCCTTTTGCAAAGCTTCATCAAGAGCGAAAACGGTATGTTTGCTTCTACAGATTACAAGGATTTTATCATCACTGGTCTTACGCAGCAGTTCTGCAAGATACTTTACCCGGGGATCACCTGTCAACCTGCGTTTCTTTTGATCACCCCCTCTGCGATCATCGTTGAATAGCTGCAGTACATTTAAGCACAGCTCCTTCGATGCCTCTAAGTGCTCCACAAATACTTTCCGTTCAGGAAAACCACCAACAACTGCCCGTGTATTCCTGAACAGAGCCCGACCAATGCCCTGACGGTCAAGGATTTCCGCCACAATCTGTTTGCGTTCACTCTCTGGTAAGGTGCCACTATTATGTGATTTCAGCATGGAAAGTGCAGTGTCGGAATGAAGCAATCCAGCAAGCTCATTCAGTTCGTTATTGTCAAGCATATTACCATCAAGCATTTTACCGGTAAGCGAAGCAATCTTGCGGTGTTCATCCGACTCCTTGCAAAAAGCTTCAAAGCTTGTGTAGCGATATGGATCAAGTAATTGCAGTCTTGCAAAATGGTTTTCTTCACCAAAATGCTGAGGTGTAGCAGTTAATAATAAAAGATCTTTTGAGACATGTGCAATTGATTCCACAATCCCGAATGACCTGGATCCTTTTACAAGATGATGAGCCTCATCAGTGATAAGAACATCCCAGGATACTTCAGTTGCGTATTTTGCCAGTTTGTCATTAGTGAGAAGCTGATTCATTCCAATCAGTACAAGTGATGATTCGCTGAATGGGTTAGTTTCGAACTGGATATCCCCGAATTCATCTTCGGTATCCTTTTCGATAATAGTGAAAAGTAAATTAAACTTGCGCAATAGTTCAACAAACCATACATGCACCATAGATTCCGGCACGATAATAAGTACTTGAGAAACACGTCCGCTGACAAGAAGACGATGAAGAATCAGACAAGCCTCAATTGTCTTTCCAAGCCCGACTTCATCGGCAAGCATTATTCTTCTTGTAAATCGTGATGATACTTCATTGGCAATATATAGTTGGTGAGGTATCAATTCAACACGTCCACCGACAAATCCGCGTACCGGCGAGTTTGCACAGCGGAATTTCAGATCCAGTATTTTTTTACGAAGCCTGAAAGAATCACACATGTCAACGTGTGACGAAATAATACGTTCCATTGGTGTCGTGATACGATTAGTGCAGCTCAGTTCTGTTTCACAGACTGTTCCATCAGTGGTTTTATAATAAATAAGATTGTCATCTTCAAATACGGATACAACAGTTACTGTTCGATTATCAGTAGTTGTGACTGTGTGACCATCTTTAAAGCGTACGCGCCGAAGCGGGGCATTTTCCTTTATATAAACACGAACTGTTTCGCCATCATGGTAGGCAATAGTAATTCTTTTATTGTCAAATTCCTTGACTGAGCCCAAACCAAGTTCCGGCTCCATCTCACTAATCCAGCGTTGACCAGCTTTCCAGGGGTCAACAGGTTTTGAAGACGTTTTCAATCGCAAATCCTTTTTTATCAGGGAGCTATCTGTTTTCAAATGATAATAAATTGATATATCCAGGTAAATGGTACATAGCAAATTATTCTTCCTGAAAATAGATTAGTGCACAGACAATTAACAAAAATGAATGTGGTAACAGAACAATGATCCAAAACAAGCCGGAACCAACTAAAAAATTACTAAATTGTTATTTTTGACGTAATTTATATTGAATTGGTGTAATTATTTACAGAAGCACATAGAATCTCCGGTTTTTGATCTGTAATCGTGTGGTTTTGTCTGTGTCACTGTACATTAGATCGTAGCAAAACAATAATACTAAATTAGTAGTTCAGTATAATAATGATGTAGCGTATTCAGCATACAGGGTGTCAGGTTTTCGTGATAAACATACCGGTTTTAAACAAAATTCCTAAGAATATTGCCAAATTGCTTACTCAAATTGTGAAAATCAGTGTGACTGTTTTGGTTGTATACATCGTTATAAAAAAACTTGGCTGGGAGAATATTGTAACTACCTTTAAAAAAACCAATCTGATCTATGCGTTTTACGGTCTCGTATGTTGTGTCGTGAGCATATTTCTTGGTGCGTTGCAATGGCATCTGCTTATGCATCGAAAAGAGGTTAAAATTCCCTATCGCGAAACATTTGAGCTATACTATATTGGAATGTTTTTTAACAATATCGGCACCCTTGCCGGAGATACTATAAAAGTGGCATATATTAAAAGCAGGCATTCTCATGGTAAACTTGGATTTGCAGCGACATTTCTTGATCGGTTTGCGGGGTTACTTGCGTTAATTGTTTTTGCCAGTGCCGGGTGTATTTACATGGTAACACATGGTGAACTTCATACTCAGAACGAATTACTGATTGCAAAAATTGTAATGGGTCTTGTCTGTATGATGGGGGTGATGCTGTTATTCTTATTGATGCGCCGACTGAGACGGCTTCTTATGACTATCATAGAAAAACTCCCAATTCCTAAAAAACAATTGCTTAAAGATGTCATCGCAGCTACCGGTCTTACCTATCATCAGTATCCCTTCGTTATTGGTATTGGGTTTTTATCGATGCTGATTCAGGCTCTTCGTATAGGCACGCATATTTTCTCTGCAGCTGCTCTTGGAATTCTGACAATACATAATTTTGTCTATTTTTTCATATTTATCCCGCTTATTGCACTCTTTATGATTATTCCTCTGCCATTTGGAATTCGTGAAACAGTCGGAGGAAGCCTTTTCAGCCTTACCGGTATTCCCGTGCAGTCTGCATTTGTAATGCAGTTTATGGCAACGTTTATCGGTGTAATTGGAAGTTTATGGGGAGGAATCGAGTTTTTAATCAATAGGCGGGGCAAGAAGGACATCGTTAATAAGTCGTGATTCGGCCATTAGCTGTTGGCCGTTAGCTACTTGCTACTTGCTACTAAATTCTGTATTCTTCCCCCCCCCAATCACCCAACCAACCCCTGAATAAACTGTGCATAGGTTTCCAGAATTTTTACTCCGGCAATTACCGAGATCCAGAGACCGGCACCAAGAAACGGGCCAAAGGGTATGTGATGGTCGGCGTTGATTTTCTTTAAAAGTATCATTGGTAACCCTGCGAGAGACCCGAGAAATGCTCCCAGTACAATTGCAATCAGTGCAATCTCCGGGCCCCATAACGCTCCAGCAGCAGCCATCATTTTTATATCACCGCCACCCATTGCATCACCTTTTTTAAATATCACCTTGCCGATAAAACCAAGCAGCCACAATGAACCGCCACCTGCAAGAATGCCTAATAGTGATTGCTGAGGAGTGATACCGGATGGGATAAATGAAATTCCTATCGATAATACAAGAAATGACAGTGTAAAAATATCCGGGATAATATAATGACGAATATCAATGACCGCAATTGGGATCAGTAAAATCAGAAACGCGAATTGTACTCCCAGTGGAATACCATTTAAAATGGTGATAGTACGACCGTCAACAAATAAAATCCATAATAGAAGGAGCATTGCTGATGTAACAATTTCGACAACAGGGTAGACTATTGAAATTTTCACTTTGCAACCAGCACATTTACCACCAAGAAATATGTAACTTACTATCGGGATATTTTCCCATGGTTTTATAGGGCGGTTACACTCAGGACAATGTGATGCAGGAAAAACAACTGATTCATTTCTTGGTATGCGCCAGATAAGAACATTAAAAAAAGACCCTAACAGAGCACCGAATAATGCAACCAGAATGTAGATAACCATCTGTTCTCCCTAATGTTAACTCAACTATCAGTTGTTTTATAGCCGTTAGTGTATAACAATCGCGGCTTTACCAGTTACTTATTCTTACTTTCCGTTTCTGCTCTTTTTTTGTCAACAGTTTTATTCTGTTTAAGCTCAAAAAGTGAACGAACAGATTCTTTTGTTTTGAGAACTGCTGTAAGATGAAAATTTTTAGGGAGTTTTTTATAGTAAGAATATACAATTGATCTGGCAAAGTCATTTCGTGTTGGAAAACTCGATATTGATAAACAAATAGCCCATGCGATGATAAGTGATTTCAGTAATCCTATTCCTGCACCTAAAAGTCTGTCAAACCATCCAAATACAGTCATATTAATTACTTTTTTAACAAGCCACCCGATAAGCAGAATCAGCAGTGCTACGGCAATATACAGCAGAAAAAAAGCAAGTGCGTTTTTGATATGTATTGCGATTTTTAGTGAACTGAACAGTGGAGTTATTTCGTTGTAATAAAGGAATGCAATGATAAATCCGGCTATAAGCGCCAGAATTCTAAAAATTTCGCCTGTTAATCCACGTTTTATTCCTATAATTACAAATACAAGTGTTATTATCCCAAGTATTATATCAAGTGTATGCATACACCATTTCCTGAAAAATTACAAAAAGAAAAGGCGGACAAAAACTCCGCCTGGATTTAACTTATTATCTCTAATCACTGCAAAATTACTGTTACAGGATTATTTCCCTTCCTCTTCAAGGATACCGACAACATGCTTATCTTCAATAATAAACACTTTCTGGTTTCCCTTCTTATAAATATACTTCTCCTGAGGAGCCCATTTTTGTTGTACAGTTTCTTTTTTAACCGGTTCTCCAAGCAGAAATATAAGCGTCTCCTGAGTAATGCCAATTTCAAAACGTCCATCATAAATACACGATTTATCAAGTTCCGGCAGATCGGGGTGTGCCTGGATATATGCATCAATTTGAGCCTGGTCAGGTTTAATGAAACTTTTTGAATTGCTGCATCCTGCAACAAACAAACCAATAATTAAGAGAAGTGATAATTTTCTAAAAAGCATTGTCGAATTCCTCCTCGGAAGAGTAGATTTGTACCAGTTTATTCAACCCGACAACCTCAAGGACATCACGAACGTATTCATTTGGTTCGATCAGAACAAGGCTGCCACCTTTTTTCTTAACCTGATTGTGACAGTAAATCAGCACATTAAGTGCACCGCTATCAAGGTAGGTAACCTGTGCAAGGTTAAGTGCAACATTACTGGTTTCTTTTTCGAGAAGGGTGTTAATGTAGGATTTCAAAACGATAGAATCTTTAAGTCTGTCTATTTTACCAACTACATCGATTACATGAAAGTTTTTCTTTTCTCTGCCACCGATATCCATGTGTTTTGCCTTTGACCGAGGTTGAACTTTAACGATTAGAACTATTTTATAAATATAATTCAGCTTTAACAAAATGGGTAACGAAAAAGTGCACAAATGCCCATTCTGGATTTTTTTTTTACATTACATAGACTGAGTTACGTTTTTTCCTCTTACCATCATCAAGCGTATTCACCAGCCGTTTCAGATAATCCATTGATGAATCATCTTTTGAACACTGTCCAACTGACAGTGTTATAGAAATGCCACTTGAATAATTGGAAATCGTTTTTGTACGCTGTGCGACATTTTCCCGAATACGTTCCGCCAGTTCCTGTGCTTCCCGCTTGTTTGTGTTTGGAAGAATCAGTAGAAATCTGTCACCGGAGTACCTTGTAATAATATCCACAGTTCGGATAGTTTTCTTGATTATTTTCACAACAAGTGTAAGTACCTGATCTCCACCACTGTTTCCAAGTGCTGTATTAACCGCTTTAAAGTTATCTATGTCCAGAAAAATCGTCGCCAGCGCGTTTTTGTAGCGTTTTGCGCGCATCATTTCCTCTTTTAACTTCTCAAGATGGTAACCGGGAGTGTAGATACGGTCAATCCACTCTTCATTTGACTTTTGTAATACAGGTTTTGCCGGTGATGCAACCGGAATACTCAGTATTGGAGTGGTTGATATCTGAGAACTGAAATAGTCTATTGCAGCAGCCTGAATACTAATCACTCTGCCGATCCGCTGTTCAAGCCATCGCTTGTTATCAATAATTTTTTTCCAGTGAGTGATAGCATCTCCATTTGCCAGATCTTTACCGGTAAGTTTATTGATAAGCGTGCTGAAAGGATTGTTAATCGTTGATGGCTCATCAAGAAAGATTCGTTTGATCGCATTGAGCGAATGAATATCTTTTTTAATAAGTGGCTTTTCTATAAGTTCGCTGAACCCTGAAAATGGTAATTCGCTCATAGGTAATTATACGCTTAAATGAATGTTGTTCTCTAATAACCTGAATAATACAACAAATAGTACATTGTTTTTAAATTTACAAGTCCTGTTTGGTATATAAAATAATTCTGTACGCAAAGAATACGATAGTATTATGGAATATTTTAAATGTATTTTTACAGTTGTTAAAGTAATTGTGAAAAATTCTGATACATTACAGAACGTTTCTGCGTTGAATTATTTGTATGTTTAGAATACCAATCAGGTAACTGGGAGGGTGTTATGAGCCAATTTGAAGTCAAATGTCCAATGTGTAAAGGTACACTGATTATCGATCCGGTGAATCAGAAAATCGTGGAGCATAAATCTCATGAACATCAAAAGGCAAACTTTGATGATTTCCTGAAAAATCAGAAAAAGGGTGTTGCATGGGATGAAAAAATGAAGAAAGCCAAGGAGGATGAGGAGAGAAGAAAAGCGGAGATTGAAAACAAATTCAAAGAGGCGAAGGATATTACTATCGATCCGGAAGAGAAGGAATCGATGCGATCGCCGTTTGATTGGGACTAAATATATAAGGTGAAAGGTTTGAATCTATTTATGAAAGGACTAATTGCATTGACAGTAGCAGCATCAACTATCGCATCAGTTTCTGCACAATACCCGGATGGGTTGTACGCAGAGATGGAGACTACAAAAGGGAAAATCGTTCTTCAACTGGAGTATGAAAAAACTCCTTTAACCGTTGTAAATTTTTCCGGACTTGCAGAGGGTCACATCAAGACATCAAAAAACGGTCCGTTTTATGATGGTATCAAGTTTCATCGTGTCGTTCCTGGATTTGTTATTCAGGGTGGTGATCCTCAGGGCAATGGAACCGGCGGTCCCGGATATAAGTTCGGTGATGAATTCGATGCAACACTACGCCACTCATCCGAGGGTATTCTCTCGATGGCAAATGCCGGACCTGGTACTAATGGCAGTCAGTTCTTTATCACCCTTGATGCGACTCCGCATCTTGACGATAAGCATACTGTATTTGGCAGAGTTATCACTGGTATGGATGTTGTTAAAAAAATCACTCAGGGTGATGTAATGAACAGTGTAAAAATCATCCGCGTTGGCGATAAGGCTAAAGCATTCAAGAATGATCAGGCCGCGTTTGATGCCCTCAAAAAGAAAGCTGAAGAAAAAGAAAACATGAAAGCAAAAAAAGCTGTTGAAGAACAGGGTGCAATTATTAAAGAAAAGTTCGGATCTGTTACCACAACATCATCCGGTCTGATGTACAAAGTGGAAAAAGCCGGTGATGGAAATAAGCCATCACGCGGTGCAAATATCAAAGTGCACTATACTGGAACATTACTTAACGGAAAGAAATTCGATAGCTCACGCGACCGCAATGAACCGTTTGAGTTTCAGGTTGGTGTCGGTATGGTTATCCCGGGGTGGGATGAGGGATTGCTTGATATGAGCAGAGGCGAAAGAAGAACACTGATTATTCCATCAAACCTCGGCTACGGCTCACGCGGTGCGGGTGGTGTAATTCCTCCAAATGCAACACTTGTTTTTGATGTTGAATTAATTGACTTTAAATAAAGTATTTAGTATCTTACTAATTACAGTGTGTACTATCTGTCTGATTGTGTAAACTTTCAGGCAGTTTTTTTTGTATTCTAGCGATAGAACCAGTTAAATACCTAAAAGATAAGATTTATTCCGAGGCCTGACCGTAAGCGTGGGCTCATTTCCACGGATACGTAAGAATTCCCTCCTTAACAGTCAGGGTTCGGAAGTATGTCCCTGACAAGATATTGTACAACTATCTTTCAGAACTGCTAACCGCATCAGGAAGCCCATAAACATGGGTGATTGACAAATCATCTATCAGGTTTTAATATATTCTATACTTACATAATCGTCGTTTATCGCAGTGTTTTTATTCAATCGTAACAGATAATCAATATACGCATGAGATATCGATTTCTGTTCCTTTGCAGCAACATGTACTGCAATATTTCGTCCGTGTTCCTTTGCAAGATACAAGGCGAAATCGCTAAGGTTAATAGTTTGCTCAAGTGTTAACAGCTCAGGTGCTGACATATTTGATGGCATTTCGGTGTAACCGATCGAACAGGTGATATGAATCAGTTTCCCGTCAGCAACCTCAATCGGTTCGGCCTGAACGCTTGCGAGGACTTTACGCGCAAACGATTCAAGATAATCTTCACTGGTATTATTAAGAATAATCAGGATTTCTTCACCGCCCCAGCGAATAATAAAATCATCTTTACGTATCAGTTTTTTAAGCACATCGGAAAAGACAACCAATGCGTTATCTCCGGATTTGTGACCATAGGTATCATTAACATCTTTAAAATGATCAATGTCTATCATGAATATACCAAGCACATTATCACGTGGAGACTGGCTCCGTTTGTTTTCATTACTCAATGACCGTACTTTATTTTTTATGAACTTGACAGCCTGATCCGAAACGAATTCATATGCATACCGGCGGTTGTGAAGGTTTGTCAATGGATCATGCAGCGATAATTCCTTAAGCTGTTCGTTTGCAAATTTTAACTGAACAGTACGTTCCCGTACCTTGTCTTCAAGAGTCTCATACAATTGGGCATTCTCTATTGATATTGACGCCTGCGAAGCAAGCATCATAAGGATTTCAAGACGCTCAGCGGTAAATATACCCGGGGAGAGATTGTTCTCAAGATACACAATACCTTTCAACATATTCTGATAAACAATAGGCAGACACAGTACCGATTTGATCTCATTAGCACGAATATATGCATTATTACGAAACGTTTCATCATAACATGCATTATCAAGAACGATGTGTTTCTTTGTTCGTATGACATACTGAATTATTTCATGACAGATTGTATCGCATTGTGTATAGGGTAATTTTTCCATTACCTTGATTGTATCCACATGCTCGCATTTCATGGCTTCAATCGTGTACTCTTTTGCCTTGTCATTCTTGAGAAGAAGGTATCCGCACTGAGCCCCTGCATTTTCTATTATTGTTTGAATGAGAATCGTAAGCAACTTGTCAAATCTTATTTCGCTGGAGATTGCCTGTGATGATTTCATGATTGACATAATGTCAATTGAGCGGGTTGTCGTGCCCCGGGTACGTCCTGTTTTACTTATTATGGTATCTGATGACATAAAGAATTGAGGGTATTGCTTTTCAAGTATTGCAGTTTTTCGTGTTCCACCCCATTGACTATACAAGTAGTGAGCATCGCGGATAAACGCTTTTCCTACTGTTTCAATACCTTTACTTAACCAGAATTTTCCCTGGCACTCATTGATATACGCTTTCATATGGGTAAAATCTGTGTCGTTTATTGATGTCAGCGCCTGATCAAAAAGTCCGGTAACGACATCAAGTGGTTTATTGTCAATGATCGCTGTCATTGCTGCAAGAAGGTAATATTTATGCGCAAAGTTAACGGCACAGTTTTCACTCCATTTTTTAAGTTTTTCAAGAATCGTAGTTATCTTTTCTTTCAGAGCCGGCTTTTCCACATCCGGTGAGGACGTATATCTGTGGATTAAAATTAAACCCTGGAATAGATAGTGGTCGGCTATCGGGAAGTCCGCACTTGCAGCAAAGGCAGACTGATCTGTCAGTGCATTCCATTTTTCAGCTTCAATCATATTATCAAACAGGATGTTGAGCATCGTTTCGTATTGACAATAACGGAATTCGAACGCTATATTATGAGTGCTTTTTATAATCCCAAGCAATTCATTGTCGGATTGTTCAAAAGATGCATTAATGTCAGGAACGGTTAATTTTTTTATTGTCTGCTTCGCCAGTCTCGCAAGTAGCATTGGTGTAACTGCTTGTGTTTTTTGTAAAAACAAAATTGCCTGATCGGTTTCATCTTCACACCTTTGCAGATTTATTCCCACATGAATATTAAGAAATACTTTATGAGCTATCCCATATGATGCATGCTGGATATCACCGGTTTGCAGTCCTGTTTGATAGGACAGTTCATAGTAGCGAAGACTTTCACTGAAATGGGTCCGCCAGTAGGAACTATAGGTAACACAAAAATATACAGCAGCTTTAAGACTCTCAGCGTTAAATTTGTTGATTACTGCAAATGCTGCTTCACAAAGTTTATTAGCTGTTTTATAATCAGCAAGTACTGCGCACTGTATGATGCCACAATCTGTAAAACCTTTTGCTGAAAAAGGTGTTGTACCATAGGTGAGTGACAAATCGAACATCATGAGTGCGATAACCATTGACAATGGTGGATTAGTTATAAGAGCAGGTGGAATCACCTGATACAAAAGCTGCATCACCATCTGCATTTCAGGATTGGTCATTTCAGGAAGATTTGCGAGATTGTCAATAGATATCCTTGCAATTCCACCCTGCATCTTACCTATACCGGTTTGCATAGCCATACCAATTTCCTGCTGTGTTGATGGTAACTCGATATTAAACGAGCGCAATGTGGCCCTTATTTCTTCTATTGCCTCAACCATCTTTCCCTGAAATTCGAAAATCAACATTCTGATATTCGAGACAATTGCCTTCTCAATAGGTGTCCGGGCAAGCAGAGAAACCTGATCGCATAAAGTACCAGCTTTTACAATATCACCGCTTAGTAGTGTGCAGGTTGTCAAATCAATTGACATATAAAAAAGGATATCCTGACGTTTAACCCATTCCTGTTCTGTAAGTAAATCCCGTGCTGTTTCATAATAGGAGACAGCCGATGAAAATGCGGCTGATTTCCTGGCTTTATCTGCAGCACTCCGGTTTAGATCTGAAAGTTCGATTCGTTCAGCTTCTGATTTTATCAATGCTTTACCGATATTCATATTATTGACGATATCAAATAAAGTATCAATTTTACCTGATATACGACTTGCATCAAGCATCTGTCTGCCTATTTGCAGATGTATTGATGGTTTCTCAGTTTCGGAAATCAGTGAGTAAAGAGCCTGACGAATCCGGTCATGCTGGAATTTAAAAGAGAGATCAAAATCAACATTGCCAAACGCCTGCAGGAATTTCACAAGAAGGTAGTTTTCATCAATAGGATAAATGATCTCTTTTTCAATGGCACCCCAGATTTTGATTCCAATTGCTTTCAATGGTACTTTGGATAAAGTCGCAAGTGTCTTCAGATCAAACTTTGTTCCAATACATGCTGCAATTTTAAGTATTGATGCTGTTTCGGTATTAAGCTTATTGATACCGGCAACAACAAGATCGATAACGTTATCACTGATCTGTGCCTTTTCTACCTCACTGATATCCCATTGCCATTGTCCGTTTTCTGCATTGAAAGTAAATACATTTTCATGGTAAAGTGTTGTCAGTACCTGATTGATATAGAACGGATTTCCGTGTGTTTTTTTGTAAATCAGTGATGTCAGTGGTTTTGTTGTGTCAGAAGCACTATGGAGCGTATCAGCAATAAGCCTGTTGACAGAAGATTCAAGGAGCGGTTCAACATGTAATCGATCAAATGCAATACTGTTTTCGGCTGCATTTTTATTTAAAAAGTCAATAAAGCCTTCCAGCGGATGTCCAATCCTGATTTCGTTATCCCGATAACTGCCAATAATAAGCAGATAGCGTATATCTTGCGATGTAATAATGTTTTTAAGTAAATCAAGGGTTGAATGATCGCTCCACTGAAGATCATCAATGAAGAGTGCCAGAGGGTGTGTTTCATTTGCAAACAGTTTTAAAAATTCTCTGAAAGCAAGTTGAAAACGGTTTTGTGCGTCAAGGGGATTGATGTCAACCAGTGCCGGCTGCGGACCGGTTATCTGTTCAAGTTCAGGGATGATATCAATAATGAGATGCGTATTCGAACCAAGCGCATCAATTATTCGTTTATTCCATGCATCAAGAATTTCCTGAGGTTCAGTAAGAATCTGACGTATCAGTTCGGAAAAAGCCTGAGTAATTGCATAATAAGTGATATCGCATTCAAACTGATCGAATTTACCGGAAATAAAATAACCTTTTTTACCTGCTACCGGTTTATGTATTTCATGGATCAGTGATGACTTGCCGATACCGGAATATCCACTTACAAGAAGCATTTTCGTATTCCCATCAGCACAGAAATTTAAACTTTCTGCCAGCTTTTCGATCTCCCGTTCCCTTCCGTACAGTGATTGCGGGATTTGGAAATGATCATTGAAATCATGACGTCCCAAAGGAAAAATACTGATTGCTCCGCTGGAGTTAAGCATTGATTGACAATATTCAAGATCTTTTTTTAAACCTTTTGCAGACTGATAACGATTCTCAGGTGCTTTTGATAACAGTTTCATGATAATATCGGATAACACCTGTGGTATCAACGAATCTACTGATGCAGGTGATTGAGCAGTTCTTGCAATATGCGCATATACTATTTCTACATCATCATTACCATAAAACGGAAGTTTACCAGTGAGTAATTCATAAAATGTTGCCCCTGATGAATAGAGATCCGCACGACAGTCAACAGGACGATTCATACGACCGGTCTGCTCCGGTGAAATGTAATCAAGTGTTCCGGCAAGCGTTGACAAATTGACCGCATCGAGTGTCTCACGTGTCAATTCTGATGAAATACCAAAGTCTATAAGTTTAACTTCACCGGTTTCCATGTTGATGACAATGTTTGACGGATTGATATCTTTGTGAATGATATTTTCCCGATGCACTTCAATTACTGCATCGGTAATTTTTAAAAAAAGTGCGATTTTTTCCTTTAATCCAAATTCCTTGCTGATATATGAAGTGTCAATCGACTCGCCACCAAAATCCTCAAGGATCAGTGCATAACTATTATTGTACTTTATAAAATCATATGCCTTGATGATTCTATCACTTGAAAACTTCCTGGTAAGTTCATATTCTCTTACAAAATAGGAACATTCCAGATCAGTAGGATACTCTTTGTTTATAAATTTTACTACAACCGGAACGTGATCAGCATTACGTACAGCCCGAAAAATTGTTGAATTCGTACTTTTATAGATCTCTTTAGAAATTGTATACCCGGCTAAGTGAATCATAGACGCTTGTCCTGTGTTGAAAGTGATTTGAGTAAAGTAGCTCCCTGCAATGATACATGCAAAAATCCATGATAAACATTCAATACAATACACTTGTTTTACTGTATTGATTATCGGCACTACCGGTAAATATTCCGGTGATGTTCTATAGTATCATGAGAGTGGTGAAAAGTCTACAAGTATATAAGGATAAGCAGCTTTGAGAAGATGCCATAGTAGTATCCGGTAAATTGCAGGTTGAATCAATATTACTTTATGTTTTTACCATAGTCATTTCCTGCGATTCATTTTTTGGAAACGCGACGGTGTGTTTGATAATTGCAGTGGCAATCCGGAATGTATAGTGGTTAATCCGCTGTATCTCTTCAAGAAGATCCTTGTGAATAGATGTTGTTTGGAGTGATTCCTTACGACCAAGATAGAGGCGTTTCATATGATGCTCAAACAGGGTGTTGAACTGATTTCGCATCGTTACTTTGCGACTAAGAATCGACTCTGCAATGTTCTTGTCGTTTAATAAAAATGCAGCCATAATCTCTTCAAAGTTAAGCGTTGTCATAGCATAAAAATCTGCAATCTCTTTTTTCCCATCTACAGAGAGCGGTATCCGTTCTGTTTCTGTCTTCTGGATCAGACTGATTATGCTTTTAGAAACAGTATCACCAATATGTTCTATATCCGCTGTAATCATCATAAGTTCATACAATTGCGATACCTGTTCCTCGCTGAGTTCCTGTCGTGATAATCCTGTAATATAAGTAACGATATTTTCATACAGAAAATCCACTTCGTCATCAAGCTGATTTATCTCCACGCTTTTGTCATATTCAAATTTACTTATAAGTTCAGAACTTTTCTCGAGCATCAGATTGACCTTTTCAGACATTCCCGATATCTCCTTGATCGATTGAGAGATTGCAAGCACCGGTACCGTGACATACTTCTCAGAGATGTAGCTTGTCTGGAATCTGCTCTGGCGACGCTTATCCTGTTTGACAAGAAAGAGGATAAATGATTCAAACTGACGCAGAAAGGGGAGGAAGATGATTGCAATAAAGATATTAAAAGATGTATGAAGTCCCGCGATAGCGATTGCTACTCCGGTATGAATATGTGTATCAGCATATGCGAGCAGTCCGGTTAACGGAAACGCTACTACAATCCCAAAGAGTTTAAAGAAAAAATGTGCCCATGCGACTCGTGTTCCCTCAAGGTCCGCTTTGATTGTAGTCAACAGTGCAGTCGCACACGTTCCAAGGTTTGCGCCAAGAACAATAGGGAAGAGCTGGACAAGAGTAAGTGTGTTCCCTGTTGAGCTCTGGTAGGCATCTGCAAGGGAAATAACTATTGCAAGCGTTGCGGCGCTACTGTGCAGTGTTGCAGTAATAAGTGCTCCGGCGAGAAGTCCGTACCATTTATTGGAGAAACTGGCATTAATCATGTGATTGAATGTCGTATTCGATTGAAGTGCCGAAACCGAATCGGCCATCATATGCATACCAAAAAAAACAAATCCGAGTGCAAACAGTAGCTTTCCGGAACTGATTACTTTACTGCTTTTTGAGATAAGTGAGATAAGGTATCCTGCAGCAATAAGAAGCGGTGCGATCTGGTAAAATTTGAAAGCAAAAAGAGAAACAGTAAAGGTTGTGGCAAGGTCTGCCCCGAGAATCATCCCAAGCGATTGTCCGAGTGTCATCATTTGTGCACTGGCAAGCCCGACAAGTATCACCGTGGTTGCAGACGATGATTGTGTGAGCATGGTAAGTGAAAAACCTGCAAAATATGCACTCAACCGGTGCCTGGTGATAATTGTTATGATTTTGTTAAGATCTGAACCGCCGATGTGCCTGAGATTTTTCTCACCCTGCTGCATACCGTAGAGAAAAATTGACATACCTGCGCAAAGACTGAAAAAATCAAATAGTGTAAATGTTGCCATATGCGTCCCTGTTGTGAGCAGTTAAGCTGTTACTTTAATGCTGTTTTCCCATAGGACAAACCATCACACATACATATACATATCGTTCAGGATCAAGGTGTTTATTTAAAGTTTCAGTAATTCTGTCAATCATGGCTATCAACCTGTAAAAAAAGTGTTGTATAACTATTAACATTTTCAATATTTTAAAATACAATCGGGTAAATGACAAGATAAAGGTTGGTTAAAACAGAATGCCTTATTAAACATTGATTGCAAGTTAAAATGGATGCTGTCTTGAATTACAGCATCCATCATTTACATTAAAAGAATTATTTCCTCCGACAGCCGCTTTAAAACCGGTTAAAGAATTCCCAGGTCTCCGCTGCAATCCAGTTAACATTGGACCCAGGATCTGTTTCATTGTATGAAGTCTGTCCCTGGAAGGAACTGAATTTCACAGGATACCCCGGTTTACATCCAGGAAACTCGGTAGATACATGTTGCTTGCTGGTTGCCTGTGGGATGTTTGCCGGCATTGTACATCCGTTATCTTCAGCATGCTGCAGCAAGCAGTATTTTACACCAAGCTTATTTGCCTCATCATAAATGAATTTAGTGTTTGGTTCATTTGTACCTGTGGTGGCATAAAATGCGATAGGTTTATGAGTATTTTCCGGAAACCAGATATTCCAGTTAGCTGGACCATAGCAAGCCACCGCACGCAATACATCCTGACGCGACAACGAGAGCGAATAGGTAAATAAGGCTCCAAAGCTGAATCCGCAGGAAAAAACCCGTTTTGTATCAATGCATAGCTTTTCTGTTGCTAATTTGTACAGATCATCAAATAGTATGTGGTCTTTCTCAGCCAAATCCCATCCGCGTGTAGCTCCGGTACCATTTGGAGCGATAAAGATACAGGGGGCATTGTCATTGTCTGCGTATGTTTTGAGACTGTAGAATTTATCATTCGCTACAGCCTGCATACTGCCGCCGTACCAGTGCATGGCAAAGATTAACCGGTAAGGTTTGTTTGGATCGTAGTTTGCGGGAATATCGATGATATACTCACGGCTGAGACCCGCACTATTAATGGTATACGTTCCGCTTTTAAGGTCCGAGAGTGATTTACCACACCCTGAGCTTCGGCCGGTACCTGACACAGCACCTGCAGAGTCAATTGTGATATTCAGTTGCTGATTCTCGTATGAAGTAACAGGCACAATTTTTGTCTTATAACCGGTAGCTGTGATTGTAATTGTATCAACACTTGCAGCAATTTGTGCCTGTCTTCCACTTACCGGGGAGATGTCTGCAGTATGCCGGTTTATTAGATAGCTACCGTTGTTAAGGGTTACATAGGAGAATAATACATCATGATTGTCAACAGACGCTTTTACAATAAAAAGATTCGTCGCATAGTAATGCTTTGCAATGTTAAAAAGGTAAGCACCAGCACCTGCTTTTTTCAGCACCTCTTTTTTTAATAAATTTCCTTTTACATCAAACAATTCGATTGTCAATGGTGATGATGTTTTCAGGTTGAACTGCATTACACCGTTACTCACTGAAATCTCTTCCATCTGCGGAACAATAGCTGGTAACGTTGCAGATGTGTTTTTCGTAAACAAAAAGTTTCCGTCGACTCCGGTTGTATCCTTCATTGCCTGACCAACAAGTGTTATTACGGCATTGGATACAGGCTCGCCTGACTTGTTTGAAACGGTACCGCCCAGATTAATCGTTTGAGCAATACATAGGTTAAAACTAATCAGAAATGCCAGACTGAACGTAGTACATCTATTAATAATTCACCCCCCTGAATATGTGCATTATTGCACCTGATTATAGAAACAATAACTGTTTATAATATAACAAATTATTACACTCACAACCTTGTTTTTCTATATACGAACCTGTAGATATATATGGGTGGTTGCTACAGATAATTATCTAATTTTGTCAAACAAAGTAATTATTTTGAATTTAATAAATAATCTGTAGATAACTGGTTGCGGCTGGTTAATAATCAGAAAAATAAAAACATTATACATTACACATACAAGACCGGCATCATTGCACTAAATGCAATAAAGTGATCTATTGAACACAGATGTTGACTTTTTCAGAAAAATATGATTAAATACGTGATTATTGCTTGAAAATAAAGTATTTTACGTAAATATAATGGGTAGGTCGTGGGTACGTTTTTGTAAGAAATGCTTAGTGCAGAAAAGCATTCTGAACCATTCAATTTTAGATTACTTTAAAATGACTTACTTAGTCCTGGTGTAGTTTCTTTTACCTCTTATCATCTCTGAGGGATCACATGTTTAATACCAATAAAACTGTCTTGTACGAAATGCTCAAAAGTGTTACATCAAAAGCAATTCTTCTTGAGTCTACCAACAATGAACTAAAAGCAATATGGGATGAGTGTAAAAGTGAGTGGGGGGCAGAACAACAAACACTGTTTAATAAATCAGAGAACGCACTCATTGTTGTTGATGAAAACCTCAATGTAAGAAAAGCCAATCCTAAAGTTCCGGATGAAATTGGATTCCAGCCATACCAGCTGATAGGAAAAATGCAATGGCTTGATATTGTCTGTGAAAATTCAAAAACAGATATCGTTGACTACCATAAAAGACTCAGTACAGATAGTTTTAGCGTTTTTTCGTATGATGTTTCTATTATTGATAACCTTAAAAATAAGAGGGAACTACAGGTTAAAGCCGCAGCTCTCCCTATCAACGGCTGGCATATTATTGCTTTTGCCGATGTTGCCGATCTGAACGAAGTGGAACGGGCAATTTCCTCCGGTACTATAGTCGACTGGAAGCATAAAGAGGATGAACTTGCAGATATCAAATACAGGTTTAAAGAGACTGCAGACCTTCTTCCCGGTATAATCTGTGAATTCGATATGAACTTTAACCTCACCTATGTCAATCTCAAAGGTTTAGCAACCTTTGGAATGGACCAGGATGATTTCAAACGTGGCATAAATGTATTTGAAGTAATACCTCCGGACCAACAGGAAAAATTTGAAAAGGATATCTACAATATTTTCCATGGTGACTATGGGAATCCTGCTGTTTATCAGCTATACAAAAAAGATAAATCGGTTGTTCATGTCCTTATCAACGCCGCACCGATTATCAGGAACAACAATCTCATCGGAATGAGAACGTGCATAATCGACATTTCCGATAGAGTTAATGCTGAAAAAAAACTGCAGGTAAGCGAACAACGATTCAGGACTATTTTCACCGAATCGCCTATTGGAATCGCTCTGTTCAGTCATGAGGGAAAATGTATTGAGAAAAACAAGTCATTTTTCAAGATGTTTGACTGGATGTGCGCTTCAAATACCGATGGAGATCTTTTTTCCTGTATCAATCTTGATGTATCACAACATGCAAAACTTAAAAAAGGTGAGAGTATCATTCATGAAGCCAGTTACGAAACGCTGGTGAACAATAGAATAAAAAAAGTTTATTATGAGTGGCATATCACGACTCTGGGACTTGATTCTGAGGAAAAGTGGAGCTATCTGGTACAGGTACGGGATATAACTGAACAGAAAGAAGCAACTGAAGCAAGGTTACAAAAAGAAAAAGAGGCAACTGAAAGGGCTGAGCGTTTGATTGCCGGTTTACGGAAAGAATTGAGAGAGAATGCTACTTTTCACAATATGGTAAGTCGAAGTCCTCAAATGAAACAGATTTTCGATATCATTCCTGAAGTCGCCGAGGCATCAGCTACTGTATTGATTTATGGAGAAAGCGGGACTGGCAAAGAGTTGATCGCCCGATCACTTCACGAGTTAAGCTCAAGAAACACCAAACCATTTATAGCTATCAACTGCAGTGCTCTTCCTGATAATCTTCTTGAATCTGAACTTTTCGGATATAAAGCCGGTGCATTTACTGATGCAAAAAAAGACAAGCTTGGAAAGTTTGCTCTGGCTGAGGGCGGAACGATTTTTCTTGATGAAATCGGAGATATATCAATTGCAATGCAGGTAAAGTTGTTGCGTGTTTTACAGGAACGTGTCTATGAACCGCTCGGGGGCACAATGACTGTCAAGGCAAATGTCAGGGTCATTGCGGCAACAAATAAGGATCTCAAAGAGATGGTAAACAAGAGTGCTTTCAGGGAGGATCTGTATTACCGTCTGAATGTTGTCAATGTAAGCCTGCCAAATCTTAACGAACGTCGTTGCGATATACCGATATTGTGTGAACACTTCATTGAACGGTTTAATAGTCGATACGGGAAGGCAATCAAGGAAATAAGCAGGGATGCCATGGATATCATTCTGTCGTATACATTTCCCGGAAATATCAGGGAACTTGAGAATGTTATCGAACATGCATTTATTTTCTGTAAAGATTCTGTTGTTGAACCGCGACATCTTCCGGTTGCGTTACGGGCTCTTGATGAAGATAACGACTTAAAAGATATTTTAAATGTCAGCAACTTTGATGAACTTGAGAAAATGTATATCAAGAGCATTATTGCAGATTGCAACGGTGACAGAAATAAAGCTGCTGAACGGCTGGGAATTCACCGGGCTACATTATTCAGGAAGTTAAAGCAGTATGGATTGCATGTTTAAGTTTTTCGCAGAGTTGGTGAGGCAAAAAAAAGCATCTCCTCAACTGTGTTGAATAGCTTGATAAATTTATCAGTATCAATAGAATCGATCAGATCTTCAATGTCGGCATTTTTTTCAACAATTGACATAAAGCCTTCGGCTGTTTTTATCATTTCGCAACACTGTATCAACACTGCGATCGATGACGGATAGAAAAAGGAGCTTTGACTGAATCCAAAAGCGATGTACTTTTGTCCATTGTCGATATATTCACGTACAAGGTCAAGCAATTCCAGAATGCTTGATTTGTTATCAAGGTCATCCTTGATTCTAAACAAAATGTATGGATCAATATGTGTTATATCGATAATCATAGCAAACCTTATTTTTGTTTGTAAGTTGATATCATTTTAGTAGATACAGTACACATTTTAACCATGTTCTCAAGTGGTGTCAATACAAACCAGCCATATCCGCACACAAGAATAATGTCCGATTACATCATTTTTAACGCGCAAATTAATATAATTGCTGTATATTAATAAAGAATACATTTATTATTGCTAATGATCAAACATTTAGTTCGTTCATTAACAATAATAAATATTACCCCTTGATCACATAACACAGCTCACGTATTGACAATCCAGCCATGTATCTGCAGTTGTATGTGAATTCATGTTAAATCAGCAGTGCAATCATGGACGAAAGTTCTTTACACATAAGCATAGTAATTGTATAATAACAATTCTGACTATGTAACATTTGACATTAAGGAATAGACGTTATGTTTACAATTCCGCCGTCGGTGCTTCTTATTGATGATGAGCTGCCTATTTGTACTGGTGTATGTGGTTTGCTGAAAATGTCTGGTTTTAATGCTGAATTTGTATCCAGTGCCAGCGATGGTTATGAGTATCTTCGCAATAGAGCGCATCCTGATATCATTCTTCTTGATGTCAATCTTGGTAAAGGTGTAAATGGGCTTGACGCATTGCAGGAGATTAAAAAGATCAACAAGTATCTTCAGGTCGTTATGTTTACATCACAGGATAGTCTTGAAATCGGGCTTGAAAGCATGAAAAGGGGAGCAATTGACTTTTTATCAAAACCTTTTGATCTGAAACTATTTATAAAAATTGCTGCTGTTGCACTTGAACGAAAAAAAATAGAGCAGATTAAAGACTTGTATTTTGACATGGTTTTGCATGATCTTAAAAATCCACTTCAAGTAATAAGTGGTGCCTGTGAAATGCTCTCCATGTCGTTTGACAATAGACTCAGTCCTATTCAGCAAAAAATGTTCGATGTTGCGGAGGCCGGTGTAAAGCAGCTTCAGATGGTGATTGGAAATGTAATTGGCATAACTAATTTTGAGAAGAAATCACTTAAAGCCCGTCACGAAAAATTCAGTGTGTATGATTTACTAAGTAAGAATCTGGCGCTTTTTGATAATCTTGAAATATTGTACAATAGTAATGATTTAATCTGCACTGATAAGGATCTGTTTTTACGAGTTGTCACAAATCTTGTTAGCAATGGATGCCGTTTCGCAAATCCCGGTACAAATGTGATCCTGAAACTTGAGTCCGATATTAACGCAGACATTCGCGTAACTGTAGAAAATACAGGTTCTTACATTCCTCCAGAAATGCACTCGACTGTATTTGATAAATTTTTGAGTGTGCATGCAACATGCAGTAGTGTTAAAGGCCAGAATTTTGGTTTGGGTTTGACATTCAGTAAATTCGCCGTTGATGCACTTGGCGGGAAAATATGGATCGAAGGCGATGAAGAAAAACCATCAACAACGTTCATTTTTACGGTTAACGATTCACGGCGCGAACCGGAAAAAACTTTTACACACGACAAGGCTGTATTTGCGAGCTGACCGGATAAGTAGTCTGCAGCGTACAAAAATATCCAGTTACTGAATGCTGGTTTCCGGTATTATAATTCCAGTTTCTTGTTCCCACAAAAAAAATCATATAAACCTATCAAGTTTGTTTTCACAAATACCGATACAAGTATAAGAAAACCGCATATTGGTTTATTAAAGGAGTTAAAATGGGTATTTCAATTAATGGCCCATCAGGCATAGACACCAAGACTATCATTGATGCTCTTGTTGGTATTGAGCAGAACAAAGTAAAAAAAGTTCAAAATGCGAGAGCTTTGGATCAGCTAAAGATAGATGCTTATTCAAAAGTTAGGTCACTTCTTACTGATATTAAAACAAAGGCAGCCGCACTTTCAAAAGCAAGCTCGTTTGACCTGTTCCAATCGAAATCATCCAACGAAAAAGCCGTAACAGCTACCGGTGGAAGTGGTACTGTCGATGGTACGTATGATGTTAAAGTGTTTCAACTTGCATCAAATGAAAAAATGATCTCCAAAGATGGTTTGATCACAAGTCAGACAGCGGCACTTTCAAGCCTTGTAACTCCTGGTGTGATTAATGTTGATGGTGTTGATATAACCATTGATGATAATGATACTATCCAGGATCTTCGTATGAAGATTAATACCGCCACAAAACCTAATGGTGATAAATTAGGCGTATCTGCATCCGTTATAAAAATGTCAGATACCAATTATCGTCTCGTGCTTTCATCAAAAAACACTGGCAGCGAAGGTGTCGCCTATAGTGATGTGAGCGGAACGGTACTGCAAGGGCTTGGGATTGTTGGTGCAGATGGTTCGAAAGGAAATGTAAATCAGGCTATTCGTGTAAATTCGGAATTACAGGGAATGATGGGGTCTGAAGGTAATACGATTCAGTTTACTGGAACTGACCACAATGGAAACAGTGTCTCTTTCCAATATATAACAAATGCGACTGATGCTGCTACGCAGGCAGAAGTATTCCTTGAACGGGTTGAAAAAGCCTTCAACGGTACCGTGGATGCATCATTTGAAGAGGGAACTGGCAACCTGATTATTAACGATAAGGTCACAGGATCATCGAAACTTGCCATCTCTTCACTTACTGTAAATGGCTCTGAAATTGCAAGCCCGACAGAGAATCTGGCGATTGGTACTGAGGGAACCGGGGTATTAACTGCAGGCCGGGATTCGTTTTTCAGTCTTGAAGAGATTTACATGAGCAGCGCAACCAATTCTGTCTCAGGTGCTTTTACAGGTGTAACGTTTGATTTTCATAGTACGTCAGTGAATGAAAGTGTAAATGTTGCTCTTACCCGTGATGCTGATGGTATACAGAAAAAGTTTCAGGAATTGATAGATTCGTATAACACATTGGTAGACTATGCAAAAAACGCAACTATGTATGCTGACCCCACAGATGATAATAGTTTACGTGGTGAATTAGCAGGTGATTCAACACTTATGAGTATGGTTACACAAATGCGGACAGCTTTGAAACAGGATTTTGGATTGTTTGGCTCCAGTGGAAAATACACAAATCTTACAATGTTCGGATTGAAAACTGATGTTACAAGTGGTAAGCTCAGTGTGGATGAAACTGCATTCAAGAAAGGTCTGGAATCACATTTTGACGATCTTGTAAATATTTTTTCGACATTAGGTGTGTCTGAAAATACATCAATTACACTTGGTAGAAATACAATAGATACTCGTTCCGGAAAGTATACCATCGAAGAAGTTGACGCTCAGCATCTCAGGATTCAGCTTCAGGGGAGTACTGAATGGTATACATCTGATGCCCGTATAGGTGATATTGTGAGTTTCTCGGACGGTCCGGTGAAAGGCCTGACACTTACTTCTCCTGCAGGGTCAATTGCAGCAGGCGGAAACACCTTTACTTTTTCCAAAGGAATCAGTACAATTCTGGATGAGAGTATTAATAAACTGATAAATACAAAAGATGGACTTATCACGTTACGTCAGGAATCATGGAAAAAGTCCATGGGTCAAAAGGATGATCGGATTGATCGTCTTGAGGATCAGATCGAACGGTATAGATTACGGTTAACCAGTCAATATGCAGCGATGGAACGAGCTATGAGTGATCTAACATCACAAGCAGGAAATGTGGTTACCGCATTTCAGAACATGCAATCGTCATAAGAGTTAGCGGGGAGGATCGGATGAAACAGGGTTATGATGCATACAAGAGTGCCAATGTTGATACTGCAGATCAGGGAAAGCTAATACTTATCTGCTATGATGTGGCAATTAAACATTGTAAACTTGCTCTTGAAAAATTTGACGACCGGACGTTGCTCGAAGAGCGGACGAAACATCTGTTCAAGGTACAGGATGCAATTACAGAACTACTGGGTGCACTAAAAATGGATGTCGGTGAGATTGCTGTAAGTCTCTATAAATTGTATGATTATATGCTCAGGTCAATTGTTGAAGCAAGTGTCAAACATAAAAAAGAAAAAATTACTGAAATTCTCGGTTATCTTGAGGATCTTAGAAGTGCCTGGGCTGAAGCAGCAATTAAGGTAAAGCAGGATTCTGCAATTAATTCTGCAACATCAGAACACGTAACCGTATCGGGATAAGAACATGAATGAGTCAATTTCGGTTCTCTATAAAAAATTGTATGCTATCACAAAAGAACTTCTTGATAACTATACTGACGAGTATGCAATTGAGACAATAAACCGTCGGGGTGAATTATTAAAAAAGATCAACAGCGTTCAGGCTGATACAAAGCAGATTGATCCTGAAACAGGTGTTGTCATGGCAAAAATCATCGACCTCGACAAAGTTTTAGCCCAAAAAATGAGTGGGCGAATGAGTGCTATTAAATCTGAAATCAGTGGCTTATATTCAAAATCCCGTGCCGCAGTCGCATATTCAGCAAATAAAAAATAACGAAAAAAGTACTCGATATTCGTTAACCTGATATATCAGAGACAAGGCATACCTTGTCCCTGATAAACAAAGAGTTACGGCAATGTTGCAATATGAGAAATCAGATTGTCCAGTTTGATAACCTGTTCATCACCTTTAGTCATGTTTTTCACCCGTACATCACCATTTTTCCCCTCATCACCACCAAGGAAAATGGTGTATTCCGCACGTGCAGCATTGGCGTTATTAAGCTGCTTACCAACGTTACATTCTTTTAATGAAAATTCACATGAATAGCCGCTGTTTCGAATCTGCTGACAGAGTGCAATTACTGTATTTCTTTGAATATCATTGAAATAGACTATAAAAAAGCGGCTCCTTGGCGGAATCGGAGGTGTTAATCCTTTTTCTTTAAGCAGATCTCCTAATACAACATCTCCAGCGGCAAAACCAACAGCAGGAGTAGGTATTCCGCCATATAATTCCACTAATTTATCATAACGTCCACCTCCGGCAATCGCCCGCATACTTTTCTTGATATCAAAGACTTCAAACACAATACCTGTGTAATACGCCAGACCACGTACGATATTGATATCAAACACAGCATAGTCTTTATAACCATAAGCATCAAGAAGATTAAATAATTGAAGAAGCGTTTCAACTGATGGCGTTTTTCCAGCGATTGCGATGATCTGATCAAGTGACTGAGCATTGAACATTGCTAAGATTTTCTCTCTTACAAGAGGATCCTCAACAATAGTTTTCATATCTTCGCTATACTCATCTTCGGAAACTTTATTTTTTCTGTCAAGAAGTGCATAAATAGAAGTGAACTTATCCCCGGGTAATCCGGCTTGCGTAAAAAGTTCTTCAAGTAAAGTTCTACTCGAGACTCTTACTTTAAAGTCATTAGAATCAAAGCCTAAGTCGATCATCATACCTATTACTGCTGCAATAAGTTCAGCATCGGCATCAACGGTTTCAATTCCAAGAATATCCATATTTATCTGGTAAAATTCACGCAAACGTCCTTTTTGAGTACGCTCATACCTGAACAGACGTGGAATTGAGTACCACCGTAATGGACGTTTGAGCGCATTACCCTTTGCTGCAACCATTCGTGCGAGTGTTGGTGTGAGTTCGGGACGAAGGGCAATTTTGCGTTTTGCTTTGTCTTCAAATGCGTATAGCTGATGTTCAATTTCATCACCGGATTTTTGTGTATATACCTCAAGATGTTCAAACATTGGACCATCATATGATTCAAAACCATAACGTTCGCACGTTTTCTGCCACTTTGAAAAAACATATTGTTGAAACGCCATGTCTTCAGGATAAAAATCTCTTGTTCCCTTTGGACCTGCTGGTACTGCCATTGCTGACTCCCTGAAATAATTAGAAGTGCGCGATTGCTTTTGACAATCACAAAAATGAATAATTAGAAAATAATCTTTTTACAGGTTTGATACTTATTGAAAATGTAATTTGGACAGGTTAAATAATTGTATATTTACAATTTTCCGGAAAACAGACACAATTGTCTGTTGGAATTAGTTGATATAAACCTTAACAGATTGCAAATAAAATGATTAGTGATACTGTTTATACAAAGATTCTCACATGGTTTAATGCCTACACAAGATCATTCATAGATTCGGAGCCGATTGAAAAACGTGCAGCAACACTTAAATTTGACCACACACTTCTGGTTGTTAAAAATAATTCGCTGCTTTGTGATTCAATTTCAATAGATAATAAGGTACGATTGCTGAGTGATATTGTTGCTCTGCTTCATGATATAGGACGTTTTGAACAATTCAAAAAGTTCAAAACATTTGCGGATCGTCATTCAGTTAACCATGCAGAATTAGGTATCCAAATCATTAAGCAGCATAACGTATTGGAAGAATTGGAGATAGAGTATCAGTACCTTATACAAAACGCTATTATGCTCCATAATGTTCCATCAATTCCTCCGGAGACAGATGGGGTGCAAAAGCTCTTGTGTCAATTAATCCGTGATGCAGATAAACTTGATATTTACAGGATTGCTTCAGAACACTATAAAAATCCTGATTCCAGAGATAGTCGAATTATCGGGATTGGAGTTACTGAGGAGAACACAGTTTCTGAAGAGATCGTTGCCGCAATCTGTGCAAAAAAGAGCGTTGATTACTCGCAAATGAAATCAATAAATGATTTTAAGCTGGTTCAGCTTGGATGGGTTTTTGATCTGAATTTTACAATGAGTGTACATCTGATTACCGCACGGAATCATTATTATGATATTTTAAACTCTCTTCCAAGGAATAAGACTACAAATGCTGTAGTTGATGTAATCGAGCAGCATATAAAACATGTTTTAAAAGACTTTAATTCATAATCTTAGGCTCATTTTACAAATGTTTTCCAATCTCTGTCGAGTTCTGTTATGGTTGAATTGGTAATTGCTGATAAAACCGATTCAAATGATTGACCAGACTTTATTTTTAATAGTAAATCGCAAACCACATGCATACCCCACCGTTGTATCATATACCTTACTACTCCGTACGACTGGCTGTATGCCAGCGGAGCAAGGTCGTTGCGGTTCCATATTTGAGAATGTGAAAGCATTTGAAATGAAAAAGCAGAATTACTTTTCAATGCTGATCTGACCACTTGAATGTTATCGTTATAAGAGCCTTTTTCAGAATAAACTGCAAGTCCTTCATGAAGCCAGGTCGGACACTTATTTCCTGCTAAATCATGTACTATCGCATGTGTAAATTCATGACGAATTGTCTTTTTTACATCGGTGAGAGAGTATTTTTTGAAATTCAATGGCAGCCTGATTTTCCCATCGTACAGACCAGTAACCTGAGACCGTACATTAAGTGTCGACCGGAATTCTGATTCATTATATAAGATTACAATGATAGGGTGGGGTGGGTAGTATCCAAATTCCTGTCCCAACTCGCGATAACATTCCATCAGATGTTGTTTGATCTCGAAAATTTCATTTCCTATTGAACCACGATCATAATGAATATCGAATATTTCACCACTTTGCATAGAACTGAGCTTGGATTCTGTTGAGTTCTGTTTTGTTGCACGCGCAAGAAGTTTAGAGATTTCTGCATTTGATGGATCAAGTTGTCTGGCTTTTTTCCAATAGTTTTCTGCACCAGAAAGATTTTGTTTGTAATAAGCGATTTGACCTTGCAAGATCAGTACCGGGACTTGTGAGTGTACCATTTGTTCTGATTTATTCAGTAGTTCCTCTGCGGTTTTATAGTTTTTCTGCTGATAAAGTAAAATTGCTATGTTGTAATAAATTCGTGAAAGATTGATCCTGGCAGTCTCTGGTAAACCACTCATTCCAAAAGTTTTATCTGCATAGTTGATTGCAGGATTTAACTGTTTTTTTTCAATTAATTCGGATGCGTATTTCAGATATGAATTTACAAGGTTGTGTTTAATGTGCTGGTTAGTTCTGTTCTGATTGTATGCTTGTTCAAGGTAGGTGATACCTGTGACATAGTCACCATTATTGATAGCAATAATACCTTTGGAGTTCAAATCACTGTTCTGGGCATAAGTTAGAACATAACCTGTGATAAGGGCTAAAATTATTCTGGTAATCATCTATTTATTATAGCACAACTAAAGTAAAATGTACAAGAGCGGAAATTAAAACAGGGGTGAATCCACAATTGTGAATTCACCCCTGTCAAAAGGAGATACGAGAGAAAAGATTACTTTTTAAAGCCTATGTTTAACGGAATCTTCGTGTTGTATTGAGAGTTCATACTATAAGCAAAATAGAACACAATTCTGTAAATTCCTGGAGAAACAGCCATTCCTTTAGAGTTTGAACCGTTCCAGTAAATATCCATTTGGAGATCTGTTCTGTCTACATTTTTCGAACGCATTGATTCCGGAACGATATTTTCTTCTTCAGATACAAAGACACTATTTCCGACATGGTCGTAAGCTTTAAAGACACAGCTGAGTTTTTCGCCTTTTGACACTTCAGGGTATGGAATATTAATCCGGAATGCAACACCCATATTTTTCTTGGCATATTCCATAGCTTCAGGATCATGAACAAGGCTCATTTCTCCTGCTTTTGTGTGGGCAAATGAAGGAACTGCAGGATTAGGAACCGGTATAACTGAGATGACATCATTGACAACAGAGACAGGCACTTTAATATTGTTGGGGTCAGGGTAGTTACCTGCCAAATCAGTAATAGACTTGTTCTCTGCTCTGATGTTTATCAGATTGTCTGTCCCTAAAAGTCTTCCATTTGTCATTCTGATCTCTACAACCGAATAGTCTGCTGACATATATTCCGGTATACTATCAAGCAGTTTGACAAGCGTAGTATCTGATGAATTTGGATTCTTGTACCAGGTACTAAAAGTAACGCTTGGAGTATCAAGAACATTGAGTTTCTGACCGTCGGATTTTTTGACAGATTCACTTAATTTTATTGTCAGAATGTCGTTTGCGTGATTCATATGGTCTTTAATAAGCACCTGAGCGGAGATAACAACTGGTGCGACACCATCAGAGGTTTGTTTATTAACAACATCTTTAAACCCTGCATTTGAACCTGAAGAAGTTGTCAAAATGGGACGTAAATCTGTTTTGGGCGTCCCGGTAACTTCTTCTTCAATAATAAGTTTGTACTTTGTCCCTGAATTATCAGTCTTAACAATGTCTATGACTTTGAACGTCGTGGAAGAGTAGGTTATCTTGAAATCATGAATCATCTCATCCGTGAGGATCACTTCCTTGTTGAATAGCAATTCAATCATATCGATAAAACCATTACCATTGGTGTCACGGGTAATTACATCATTAATTTCTGCTGGAATCGTATTTACATGAATATCAATAGAGTCAACAAGGTCTTTGTTGTCCATCCTAAGTTCAGCAACAATGCTACCAGTCTGAATCTGATCATTTTTTCCAGGATAAAACTCAAATCCAGAAGCAGACTCTGCATCCAACTTGTTGATAGTGCCTGTGGTATACCAGCTATCAACAAAAGGTTTTTGTGTAACAAGATTCTCGTATTTATCATAGATAATTGATGCATAAATTTTAGCAGACTGATTATAGTTGAATATTTCCTTGGCAGTTATCGGTTTAAGATCTTCATCAGTTATTTCAAGTCTATGAGCTTTTGCAGGACGTAACCTGAAATCCTGATGATCCGTAATTCCATTACCTATATCAATGCGTAATCGATGCAGACTGTCTGTCCGGTCATAGGGGAATGGTGCATAATAAGCAATAAAGAGAATTGTATCGATTCCATCATTGAAACACTGATCATGTTTAATTGCTGTTGAGTTGCCCTGGTTCAAATCAGTCCATGCATCTTTAACCTGAATGCGAGGTGTCAAATCTGTTCTACTGGTTGGATACCTGAGTGTATCATTGTATACAACTTTCTGAGACGACTTGCCATTAGTACCAAAACAATACGACCCAGGCACAAGACCATCAGCAGTGTATATTTTGACTTCAGCACGCAATGTATCTCCTGCAATCCGCTTTGATTCAGGTGTAATGATATTTATTTCTACCCTGTTGATTTTCCCTAATGTTACAATAACCGGGATTAATTTTGATGGCGTGGAATCGCAGTCTCCAAAATTTCGTGAAAGAACTAATGTGCTGACACCTTCAGTTGTTGGATCTAAAGTCCATTGAGTATTTTGATCGGGCGGGTCAATTGTGTATTCCGGTGGGGAAGTGAGCCGCCATGTCGCTTCAGTTGTTATCCATGAACCATCACTTGATTTTTTCCCTTCAACATAATACGTTGCTTTGTCATCTGTAGTCATTCGGATGGTATCAACCAGTTTACCATCTTTATCTTTTAGTCGTAATCCAATAATACAATCTCGTGATAATTTGAGATCTACAGAACCAGGTGTTAAACCTGGTTCTGTAGCAACAACTTTTGTTTCACCGTTATCGTCGACTCTAGTAATTATGCCTTTATAAGCAGTATTGTCACCTGTAGCTATTGTTACAATCGGTTCTACCGAAGTCCACTCTGTTTTTTCATCATCTGCTAATCTAACGTAGTTCCCGAATTTATCTCTGACAACAGCATAAGCGGTTGCTGTAGTCGCAGTACCACTAATCGTAATTTGGTTTAACGGTGAATTATTTCGTCGATCCTGAACAGTTGTATCATTATCCGCGATTTTAACATCTTCGATGACAATGTGATCTGCATGACATCCTCGAGTCACCCAGAAAACAATCGTTGTATCTACATCTTTTTTGAAAATTGAATCATAAACAGAAACTTTAATTCGAACACTATCCTCTGCTTCTGTTGGAATAAAATTAAGTATGTTTCCTTTTAACGCACCGACATTACCTTTGACAGTTGATGCATCGTTTGCAGAACCAGGAAGTACTTCCCAGACAGCTGTTTTTGCAATATCAGGTCTTTCTTCTCCGTCCATTTCCACTCTGATTGATATAGGAGTGGTGTCGCCAGGACAAACATCCTGAGCTTGTGTAAAAATAAAAGTAGGAGGTTGGTGTTCGAAAAGATTTGTTTCAATGCGAATACTTGACATAGTCGTATGACGTTCTGCGAAAAACAGGTCAAACTTATATTCGGTATTTGTAACGAGCCTGTTAGGGACTACGAAACTATCTACAGCAGGTTCATGTATTCCACCAAGGTCCATTACAAGAGAATCATCTATAAATGCCCACACATCGTCATCACCTCTGAACCTGAATATCTGAGCATCATCTGTTTTTGTAAACTTGAAACTAAGATGCATTGTAAATGCATAGTTATGATTTGGAACAACACGTGGATTTTCAACTCCGAAAGAAGCTGGAGGGGGGTATGCATCCAGAGGAAAGAAATTAGCATTGTCATATCGGTACATATTAGAACCCGGGACCCGAATGAATCTCAGACTGTCTTTAATCACAATGTTGATAAATGATGTATCGGTCAAGATAGTTTGCGTACCAGTTTGCCTGCCATCAGTTCTGTTATAAGGGTACGTCGGAATGGTAAAATCACCTTTCGCACTATCTTCCCATGCACGATACCAATACTTCATGTAAGCGTTCATAAGTATATTTTCAGGATTACTGGTCGGTACAGGCCTGCCATCTTCATCCAGAAATGTTTGTACCATTCCTTTACTTACACCAGTAGGGTGTTCCCGTTCAAATTCCGGATTACTGCCATTGGAGTGAAAATCGTAGTAGGTGACAGGAATCCAGATTGTATCCTTCAGGCTGCCCCCCTGGGAGAAAACGTTTGACGATAACAGCAATGTTACACCACATATCCAACCAATGAATGATCTTTTGGTAATCTTCATAGGACCGCCCTCTATGTATTAAACCGGTTAAAGATGATTTAAAATCAATTGTTAATTAATATAATATATCTTTTATTTTTTGCACAAAATAGTTTAAGTTACAAAAAATGTATTCAGCGTGAATACGATGAACAAGTAAAATAGTTGAAGTATCCAGATAATTCAATGGTTTGTGAATGTTATTTAAACTATAAGAATTTTTACCTGAACCGCTTAATAACGACAAACAAACGTAAAGCATTGAGATAGTAAGAATTGGATAGAAAATTCCGAGAAATTATTGTGTGACTGTAAAGCGTATTACTAACAACCCGAGGTTACAAACGATGGTTTCACTGGTAGATTTTTTTGAAACCTTTTCGTTGGTAAGGTGTATAAGTTAAGAAAGGAAGTAATAGTGGCGACAATCCGGGTAATTTATCAGTACTTGGTTAAAAGGGGGGAGAAATAATTACACACATCCATGTTTACATAATATGTATTATCGGACACGTAATTGGTGTATTTCTTTGATTTAATTGGATTCTTTCCAGATGCGTTATAACTGAGCAAAATCCTTTTTTTACTGCCAGATTCCAGGAATTTTTGTTCCACAGTGCCTGCAAAACCCATTATCAATGTCACATCGTAGTACATCGTATTCATCACGGGTTATAATAGGTTTTTTACATCCCGGACATCTGGTCGAGATTTCATTCGCGACATTTCCTTCGTATATATAGCTTAATCCTGCATTCATTCCTGCATGTACAGCATCTTCAATTGATTTAATTGACGTCGGATTCAGAGAATTCATTTTGTATCTCGGGTAAAACCGTGAAATATGCCATGGCATCTCTTTGTCTATCGCTGCAATAAATTCTGCAATTGATACGATTTCAGATTCAGAATCGTTTAATCCAGGAATCAGCAGTGTTGTAATTTCTGTCCATATCTTATGATATTTCAATAATTTAATCATTTCTTTGACAGGTTCTACGCGAGCTTTGCACATTGTTTTATAAAATTCATCAGAAAACGATTTCAGGTCGATATTACATGCATCCAGATACGGACTTATCGTTTCCAGAGCTTTCTCTGAAAAAAAACCATTTGAAACGAAGATCGTCTTTAAGCCGTAACTCTTTGCTATTATTGATGTATCAAGGGCAAACTCAAAGTAAATTGTTGGCTCGGTATAGGTAAAAGATATGCTTTTACAACCTGCCTTCAAAGCTCGTTTTACAACAGACTCCGGAGTGTATAACTGCGTTGCAGCAAATTCTTTATCACTAACCCTAAGTTGAGAAATCTCAAAGTTCTGACAGAAACTGCACTTGAAATTACAACCTGGTGACGCAATCGAATAGGAGGATGAACCGGGTAAGACGTGGTAAAGTGGTTTTTTTTCAATGGGATCAACATGTTGAGCAATAAGATTACCATAGTTAAAAGTTACAAGCTCCTCCCCTACGCGTTTTCTCACTCCGCAAAGTCCGAATTTGTCAGGCTCAATTTTACAGAAATGACTACATAATTCACATTGAATATATGAGTATTCTGTATTTTTAAAGCACTTGCAAATATTCATGGTAAAACCTTGATTAATTGTGTGTTGTGATAATTATCTAATTTATTGCTTTAGGAATAGTATACATAAAAGACTGATTTTTAATAACAATATACAATATCCGATTGAAATTCAGGTGTACCATTTAATATTATTGTATATATAATGTTATTGTAATTGCTGGTGCAAAATAAAAATAGGAATGGGATATTCAATATGTACAGTGCTATTAGAAACATAAAAAATATTTGTGTTTTATTTCTCTTTTTAATACTTATTTCGAATACGTGGGGTGAAAATTATTCAACAGCTAATAATTCATTCCCCAATAAACTGAAGTTTACCGCGCCTGTACGATACGACTCACTAACGAATACCATAAAAGTGTACTGGAAACTTGATTCTGCGTTTGCCGTAAGTGACACCATGCATGTTGGAATCACTTACTCTTTTGACAGTGTGCAGGTGTTTGATAATGCTAATGTGACAATCAACAGTAGCGGAAAATTCCCGGACTCAGGTACAGTTAGTTTTAAAGTCCCTGAACTTCAATTCGAAAAAAAGTACTGGGTTGGATTGTGGCTTACTAAAAAGGGGAGCGATTATTGGGTTCCTCCGACAGCAGATTGCCTTGGTTCCTGCTCTATACCATCGTTTACACGTCAAATAGTGACGTATTTTGAATCCGGCAAAGATACCGTTTTCGCGAATAACCGGAAAATAAGATTATGGACAGAAATTTCTGATAACCCAACAACTGACACATTAAAAATTAATCCTGTGACATCAATGAATGGCTTTGTTGTTGTTGATCCTGGTTTTTATTTTGCCAAAAAAGAAAATACCCGCGGGTTTTACGTCGGCCTGAGCTATGCATCACTACCATTAAACTACACTTATTCACAGGTCAGATTTTTCAGAGGAGACAGTAGTTTTGCTGTTGTTGATACAAACCCGCCGCTTTACGATACACTGAATAAATATGTATATATTAAAACAAATGATCTCAGTGATCCATTCATGCTGCTCATCGATACCACACCTCCCAATGTCATCGCCCCATCAATGATAATTACTGCAGCATATCAAAAAAGTGATATTCAGGATAATTTCAGAGTATCAGATAATGTAAAAAATGTAAAATGGAGCTATTTCTATAGTGCTGCTGATGGAAAAGGGACAACTATTGAGGGCTATTTCAATGCATCGAAGACCGACACAACAATTAAAATACCAAAAGAGAGTGTTGGCAACGAAACCGGTGTTCGTATTATTTTGACTGTCACTGATGGTACTCATACGGTTAGATATAATCTTTCAAGACGAATCCTTGTTCCTGACGCTAAAGGATTTTACCTTAATCCGCAGAAATGGACTCCAGTCTCGACAAATTTCGATCTTGATGAAACAAGTATTAGCGAACTGATTCTAAAGAAACTAAAAAGCACAGACAGTCTTTATGATAAAAGGTATACCCGAATTTTTCAGTGGCTGCCAACCGCAAAAAATGCCGCTTCCACCGATAAGTGGGTAGAATATAGCAATGAAGATTCTGCATATTTCAACCTTACTCCGGGTAAAACGATCTGGTTAAAAACAAGGCTCGATAAGATTCCATCAACGACAAGTAATTTCGTAACTTTTTCCGGAGCAAAAACTATATCACTCCGCGATACGTTCTCTGTGAAACTAAGACCAAACTCGTTTAATGACATCAGTGTCCCATTTCACTTCAATGTCCGGTTGTCGGATGTTTTGAACGCGACACAAAAAGCTGATTCATTAAGCTTTTTTATCTGGGAAAAACAGGGAAAAGACAGTATCTATAATGCAACGGCATTCTATCTTAAAAATGTTGACAGTGCAAATAATAAAGATGCGATGGTTGATTTTCAGAAATCATTCACCGTTATGAATAACAGTAAGGACACGATAATACTCAGATTTCCACCAGTATCGTATCTGGAATCACCGCAGTCATTATCAAAACCGGTTATTAATCCGAACGCATGGTCGGTTACCGTAAAAGCTTTAAGCGACTACTCAGAATCCAAAGTATACTACGGATATGTTCCGGGTGAAAGAACGGTGTTATACCCTGATGCTCCTACTTTTTTGCAAAAGCGTATCACCCTCTTTGAAAGAACATCAAAACAGCAAGGGTGTTACATGGTGACAGGTACGCTTCCAAATGGTGGTTTTTCAAAAGAAATTTCATTAATTAACAAAAGTGATACAGCTGCAACATTCAGTCTTACCGCTAAAACAAACGGTAATTTCCCGGTTGGTTATAAAACAGTGTTTTATAACAGTTCATCCAGAAAATTTTCATCAAATCCGGAAGTTACCGTTGCTGCGAATTCCACAGAAACTATATGGGTGATCTCTGCAACAAATGCCTATATTGACAATTACTTCAACAAAGTGATGTCTTTGACGTATGCAATTGGTTCTCTGTACCCAAACCCCTGCCGGGGAGTACTGAATATTCCTTATGTTATTCCATTTGGAACAAGTGACCGGATTGTTTTTGAGATATTTGATGAACTTGGAAGACTTGTATGGAAAAAGGGTCTGGAGTCGAATCACAGTGGTATGAATAGATTCGTGTGGGATGGAAAAGGAATTACAGGTCAAAAGTTAAGTGCCGGTTTCTATCTGATGCGCTTTACAAGCAAAAATGGCTCTGGAAAAGTAACATCACAATTTCACTCAAAATTTACCTATTTACCGTAAAAATTATGCTGCAGTATAAGGAAATTTGTGGTGCACTGCACCTTCATACGACATTCTCTGATGGCGGGGTTGACTACCCTGCCATGATTAAAACCGCACAGGTACTCAATCTTGATTTTATTGTTGTAACCGACCACATGACTCTTCAGGGCTTACAATCCGGCTATGAGGGATTTCATGATACACTTGCGGTGTTGTGTGGATATGAACATAATGACCGTAATAACCGTAACCACTACCTTGCAATGGGTGTTAATCGCGTATTTACTGATGCAACAGAACCGCAGACGTATATCGATGCTGTCAAGGGTAATGGCGGTATAGGGTTTCTTGCGCACCCTGCAGAAAAGCGTAATTATATGGCAGCATTTCCGGCGTATCCATGGACAACATGGGAGATCGACCGGTTTGATGGCATTGAGATATGGAACCAGTTTTCCGATTGGGTCGAGCAGCTCAGGACATGGAAAAGTGTGATTAGATTATGTTTCCCACGACGGTTTATTAAAAGAGCTCCCCAAGAGCTGTTAAAAAAATGGGATGAACTCAATGTGTCACGATATGTTAGTGGAGTTGGCGGTGTTGATGCTCACACGATGACATATAAAAAAGGATTATTTACATTCAAGGTGTTCCCTATCAAGGTGGAACTCAAAGGGATCAGGACACATCTGTATATACCGGAAAATCAGACAGACAACGATTTTGATAATTACAAAAAAACAATACTTAATTCTTTAAAAAACGGTCACTCATTTATCAGTAATTTCAGACGTGGTGATGCATCCGGGAGCGTTTTTACGTTAGTAACAAAAAACGGAACGATGTACCCGCCGGGGAATTTCGTTTATGATTCGCCACCTGTTGCACTACAGGTATCAATCCCCAAAACAGCAGAAATCCGGTTAATAATTGATAATATAGTCGTAAAAACTGCTTGTGCCAGAGAGGCATCATTTGATTCAATTGCTTCTGGAGTTTACAGAATCGAAGTACATAGAAAAGATTCTGTCTGGATGTATTCTAATCCGTTCAGAATTTTTAAGGTTTAAAACTTGACAATCTTACCGTTGTGGTATCTGCATTTTATGGTTTCCCCAATGATTATTTAATACTCAAATACTAAAAGTCGGCAACGAAAAATTTTGGTAACAATGAGTTATTGAAAATTGAAAAGAAAAAGGATACTATATCAGAGACAATTATCACACTGATTGATACTAAAAAGCAATATCATGATGGAAGGTGGTAGGACAAAATGGGAAGAAATTTGAAAATAGCATTAGGACAAATAGAAATAGTTGAAAACGACTACACTGGAAACATTAAAAAAGCTGAAATGATGGCTACGGATGCGGCTTCAAACGGTGCGGAAATAGTATGTTTTCCTGAATTCTTTACAACAGGGATACCGCCTCTTCCTGAGCCTGAAAACGGCAGGACTATAACCACCATGAGAGCTTGTGCGCAAAAAAATAAAATTGACATAATAACAGGTACTATTGTCGAAATGAGAGAAGATAAGAGTTATAATGTTTCGTACTATATTAATAAAAACGGAGAAATATCAGGCAGGCATGATAAAACACACCTTTTTTTTCAGGAAAAGCCATACCGAACCGCTGGTGATACAATAACAATTGTCGACAATGGAAAGGCGAAGATCGGTATCGTAATATGCTGGGAAATGAATTTTCCTGAATTAATAAGGAAATACGCATTAGCCGGTGCGGAAATTGTTTTTTGTCCGACATGGATTGAAGACTGGAGAGATGGTCTTGATGGAGTGGCAGAAGAAAGAAGGAGAATTGCTTTGACAAGAGCGGCTGAGAATCAATTTTTCTTTGCTGATGTTATTGCTGCAGGCTATACTGATTCAAACGCTGAAACAGGCAGAATGAGATTGGCCGGACATAGCACGGTTGCATCCCCGGGTCCAATGTCTCAGGTAGTAGCACAGGGAGAGTATGGTGAAAAATTGCTAATCGCTGCTATTGAATTAGATTTAATCCGCAAAAAAAGGGAGTTTCTACCCCTTCTGTACAATAGAAGACCTGAAATGTATGGTGAATTATCAAAGTAACAGTGAAGTCAAATGGGCTGTTCACTACCAAAATAGCATGTCTGTATCACACCTGGAAAAGAAGAATCCAAAATTGTTCTGGCACTATTTTCAACACGAGACTTATTTTAACAGCTACGTTGAAATCACATTTTCACATCCGGATCAGAGAAAAAATTGAAACGTATTCTGACAAAATTGCTTGATCTGTTTTTTCTGCTTAGATTTCCACTTCTGGCGCCCGTCTGGACTATTTTTCTTGTAGGGTACATTACCGGAAATGAAGCCTGCCGGATTGGTGGTGTTTTTTATAATGCAGATCTCTATAAAAGTGTTCTTCATGCGTGGATAATCCTTTCCGGTTTCTCTCTGGTTGTTGCATCAATTTATGTTGTTAACCAGATTGCCGACATTGAAAGTGATAGAATCAATCATAAGTTGTTTATTCTTCCGAATGGTTTTGTATCAATTAAAACAGCATGGATTCTTGCATCGGTTTGTGCATTATCAGGTTTGCTTATTGCGCTTGCATACAGTAAAGTACTTCTTATTCTATTCAGTCTCAGCTTAGTACTTGGTTATTGTTATAATTTATCACCGGTTTCACTTAAAAACCGGCCCATTGGCGGTGTTACAGCAAACGCGCTTGGACATGGTATGATTGCTTTTCTAACCGGATGGTACAGTGTTCATCCGTTTGACAGTTTTTCTCTGCCACTGTTTATACAGGCCGTTATCTCCTCTCTTAGTCCATCGTTTGCCAATGGTGCAGTATTCCTTGCCACAACAGTCCCTGACGCCGAGGGAGATCGAAGTACCGGTAAGGTTACTTTTTGCGTAAAATATGGTGAAAAAACAACAGCCACAGCCTCTGCGGTATTGTGCGTAGTTGCTCTTATCACATCATTTTTCATGCTATACAATGCCTGGATTATGATTGCGACATCGCTTGTCAGCGTTATATTCTTTATCTATTTTGCGTTTACGACAAAAAAAGAATATGCGTTCAGAGCTTTCAAATGGCCTGTTTTTTTGCTCTCCGCCGCAGTCGTGCTCTTTCAGCCCGAGTATGGTGTACTGATTATTCTAACCTTCTTTGGTAGTCGTTTATACTACAAATGGCGATTCAATATCGAATATCCAACGTTCAAAGCACAATGACATGCCATTTCGTAAACTGACAGATATTTTCTTTACGTTACGTCCTGTAATACTGGTTCCTGTCTGGGGATTTTCGATCTTCGGGTATTATCGGGCGACTGATATCAACCCTCTAAAATTGCATGAGTCCTGGTTTACTATTTCTCCACTGGTCTATGCGGTATTTTTGTTTTTTTCGCTTTCAGTTGGTGTTGTCTATGTGATGAACCAGCTTGCAGATATTGAAGTTGATAAAAAAAACGGTGGACTTCCTCTGATTGCATCAGGAATAGTCAGTGCAAAAGCAGCATGGATTCTTTGTAGTATCTGTACCCTTCTCACCATTGTTATGCCACTATTTACACAATTTAAGCTACTCTCACTTTTTTCCTTTATAACCATTTTAATCGGTTATGTCTATAGTTTCAGACCTTTTTACTTTTCAGGAAGATTGATCGTTGATTTCCTTTCAAATGCTACGGGGTATGGGATTATTGCGTTTGGTGTCGGATGGTACCTTGGTGGCAGAGAGCTTTTTTCAGTTGAATTTTTATATGCATCCCTACCCTATTTTCTTCTAATGTGTGCGGGATCAATAAATTCAACAATCCCTGATATTGATGGAGACCGTGCGGAAGGTAAAAATACAACAGCTGTTACATTGGGTGCACCGCGCGCACATTTAGTATCAACCATCATTCTGATTACTGCCGGTGTTTTTGCACTTATTCAAAAAGATATTCTTGCATCATGCTGTGCAATACTTTCACTTCCATTTTATTTCCTGTATATTATAAATCAAAAAAATATTTATATGGAAGCCACGTATAAAGTGGGTGGTGCATTATGTATGATGTGCGCTTTTCTGGTAATGCCGGTGTTTATCCCGATATCATTGTGCGTCTTTTTTTGCACCAGAATTTATTTTAGATTGCGTCACTCTGTTGAGTACCCGTCGATGGTGCCCTCAAAGACAAAGTGCTGACATATACAAGACAATATCTTGAGTTTGACATGTATCGTGAGTCTGTTTTGTGTACAGTAGTGCAGTGATTGTACCCGTACCCGGGAAATCGGTACATAATTATATTTAACGTAAGTTTGAAGGTAATGATAAACATTTTAAAATTCTTTTCATTAGTACTATTTTTTGCATTTAATGCAGTATCATTTCAGATCTCTGCGAAGGATTCTTCGTTTTCACAAAGCGTAACAGATCTTATCCTCCAATGTCATTTTGACTCTGCCAACGATCTGATTGACAGCTATAGAAAAAGTGATAGCAAAAACCCATTGCCACCGGTGTTAAAACTTGCAGTACTAGGTATGCGCGATGTCGATCTTGAGATGACCGTTGATTCGCTCCTGTTCATGAATACATACGCTTTGGCGATTGCAAATGTACTTGATTATGAAAAAAACTATGGTAAAAGTGATTACAGCAGAATGCTGGTTGGATTTACAAAAGCGATACACTCATCATTCTATCTCCGGCGCAAGATGTACATGTCGGCAATGCACAATGGTATTGACGCGATGAAAACTCTTCGGGAAGCAAAAGAGATTGACAGCACAAATACCGAAGTTGATTTCTTTCTGGGTTTGTATGATTACGCAAAAGCAGAGCTGCGGTCCCGGATGTGGTGGATAATGTTCTGGTATCCTGGTGATAAAAAAGAGGGCATTGCCAAACTTGAAAACTGTACTAAAACTGCATTTATTGTTGGTAATGCGGCACAGATCACATTGTCAAACATCTATACAGACGAAAAAAAACCTGAAAAGGCGATCCGGATTATCCAACACCTTGATTCACTCTATCCGTCAAGTCGTTTTGTAGGTTGGGCAAAAGTAAAGTACTTTGAAAAGTTAAAGATGTACACCAATGCAGCCGAAGAGTACAACAAGCTGTCGTCACAATACCTATCTGTAAAGAATGGCCAATACAACTCCTTCTTCACCAAGAAAAAAGAAGCGGTTATGTACTATGAAGCTGGACAAAAGAGTAAAGTCCAGGTAATTTGCAAGGCAATACTTTCTGATCCGCTGCTTACCAATGAGGATATCAGGAAAGAGACAAAACGTTTACTGGAGAAAGTCAATGAGTCTTGAAATAGATAAAGCGGTCTGTGATCAGTGCGGGACATGTATCAGCGTGTGTCCCCTTGATGCACTCGAACTGACAACTGAGCTCAGGGTTGATGTCGCAAAGTGTATAGTTTGCAGGAATTGTGTAAAAGTTTGTCCTGTCGGTGCGTTGCGAACATAACTACTGTATGTTTGAATTACAAAAGAGATGTGTATGGAAAATTCATTTGATATAGCTGTTGTTGGTGGTGGTCCTGCAGGATCAATGTCGGCACTGAATGCTTGCAGGGATGGTGTCTCTGTCTGTCTGATTGAACGTAAAACCGAGTTTGGAATACCGGTGCGATGCGGTGAGGGTATTGGAAAAAAGGGGCTGATGCGGTATATTGAACCGCGCCAGGAGTGGATTAAAGCTACCGTAAAACGTTCCGTGATGGTATCGCCATCCGGCATTAAAGTACAACTTGCCAATGTTGAAGAAAGCTTCATCCTTGACAGGGAAAAAATGGATGCTGATCTTGTAAAAATGGCAGAAAAAGCCGGTACACGGATTTTTTCCGGTACTACAGTTTTATCTGTCAAACAAAATACTGACAAAACATATACGATGGTAACAACTGATGTGTCAATAACTGCGAAAATCGTCATTATTGCTGATGGCGTCGAGTCAAAGATTGCCCGTTGTCTTGGATGGAATACAAAACTTGACCTCAAGGATCTGGAAACATCAGCGTTTGCACGGGTGGTCTCCCCTTTTATTGATAAAGAATCGTGTGTTTTTTATACCGGTTCAGCTGTTGCACCGGGTGGATATGCCTGGGTTTTTCCTCGTGGTAATGGTGAAGCTAATGTGGGTCTGGCAATTTCTGGTGATCACAGTAATCCGGGGTTTGCACGCAAACTGCTTGATAAATTTATTGAAAAAGAGTTCCCTGCCGCACGTGTGTATAATTATCATTGCGGCGGTGTTCCGGTAGGAAAATGGTTGAAACCGCTTTCTAACGATGGTGTTATGATTGTTGGTGATGCTGCACGGCAGGTTAACGCGCTTAGTGGCGGCGGTATCAGTTTCTCGCTATTCGCAGGAAAGCTTGCAGGCTCGGTTGCATCAAAGGCACTTAATAACGGTAATGTTAATTATGCAGCACTTGATGAATATGAGCGTACCTGGAAGAAAAAGTTTGGTAAACAGCAGGAACGTTCCTACAAATTAAAAGAGTTCCTTGCTAAAAACGGAAGCGATGCATTTCTTAACAGAATAGCACAATCTCTTTCAAAAGAAAATCCTGAAAAGATCAACTACCTGCGGGTATTCCTCAAAACATTTGCAAAGCATCCTGTTCTTTTATACAAAGCGTTTCTGCTTTTCAGGTAGGATTTAATGCTATTTTGTTACTATTTGACAATGTTCTATCCAGCATTGCTGAAAGCTGGACAATCATAAATGGTTTGGCGATGCTTGCAGTAAAGCCGTATTCAGATGGATCTGTCATAACAGCATCATCAGCATAGCCGCTCATTGCAAACACCGGTATGCTGCTGTTGAATTTTCTGATTTCGTTAACAATCTCTTTTCCACCCATCCCCGCCGGGATGGTCAGATCAACGATAAATGCGGTTACAGGATGTCCGGCGTTGCGTTCTTTTTCGTAGTAATCAAGCGCCGTCCTACCTTCACTGATGCAAACTGTAGAATATCCCATAAGTTTAAGCATCGAACTTGTTGTGTTACGCACAACCTCTTCATCATCAACAATAATAAATACACCGCTGCCTGTATGCCTGTTTGTCTGAGTCGGAAGAACGGCTGTTGATTCCGGAGTCGCCGGCAGGTATAAATGAAACGTACTTCCTTGGTCAACCTCTGAATCAACTTCAATACAGCCATCGTGGCGAGTTATTATTGAATAGCTTGTTGCCAGGCCAAGACCATAGCCTTTTGGTTTTGTAGAATAAAAAGGATCAAAAATATGGGGTAGTACATTCTTTGCAATTCCTGTACCGTTGTCTTTAATTGACACTTTAACATAGTTACCTGACGATAGAAGCGGATGAACTGAATCGTTCAACGTTATGTTTTCTGCAGATATTTCAATAGTTCCGCCACCAGGCATTGCCTGCTGCGCGTTAATTGTTATGTTTTCAATAACCTGACTTATCTGATTTTTGTCAATATTACACTGCCATAAATTTTTGTCAATAGTAAATGCAGCATTACAATTCGACCCTCTGAGAGCAAATTCAACTGTTTCCTGAAGCAATGGTACAAGTGCAGATACATCTCTAATCGGTGATCCGCCCTTGGCAAAAGTCAGAAGCTGTGTTGTAAGAGCTCTTGCACGGTCAATCGTGGAGAGTGTAGATTTTAGATATTTACAAGCCTTCTCATCTCTGGTTTCGGAATATGCCAGATCAATGTACCCATAGATTCCACCGAGCAGATTGTTAAAATCATGGGCAATTCCACCTGCCAGAATGCCAAGCGATTCAAGTCTCTGTGATTTTTGTATTGTCTCTTCAGTTTTTTTCCTCTCGGTAGTGTCTTCAAGAATTGACGCAAAAAGAAAACTGTTTTTATTTGGTATTCGGAACATCGTCTGTCTGAAATTACGATTTTGACCATCAGCCCGTATAAATATCCCTTCTGCAACCTTATTCATTACTTCGGACACACCGGGATTGCAAAATTGACTCACCGTGTTTTCAATTTTTGCGCGGTTTTTCGGTGTATTGAATTCCTGCGGAATTATGTCGTCACTGAGATCCCAGATAGTTCTACCAAGAACTGCCGCCCTTTCTATTCCGGATATTTTTTCGCATGCATTGTTCCATTCAAGTATCTGACCATTTTCATCGGTCAGAATCAGTCCTTCAGAGAACTGTTCAACAATACTTCTGTGCTTTTCTTCACTTTCACGAAGCGCTTCTTCGGTCTTCAACTGAACAATACTGGAACCTACACGACTTGCAATTGTTTCAAGCACTGTTCTGGCATATGCCGGAATATCATCACGAACATGCGAACCTATGTTCATACATCCTATAACATGGTTTTCATGTGTAACAGGAATAACTCCTAATGTACGGATTTTTTCATTATCAGGAAAACTTCCAAATGTATTGATATTATCGTATGCAATGTATACCGGATGTCCGTCAAGCACGATCTGTGTATTCATACTTGTTGCATCATAATTGGTTGTGGCTGCAGTAAATTCCTCAGTGACTCCCTGATGAACTGCCAATGAAAGGCTTTTATCGTGTTCGTTGACAAGATATATTGCACCGCAATCCATTTCAGAAGCATTTATCGCTGCATCAAGACAGAGTTTTAACCAGGCTTGTGTACTGTTTGCATTATTAAGCTGTATGGCAAGTGAATGCTCAAGTGCAAGCAGGTTCTCATTACGTTTTCTGTCAGTGATATCAATTTCCAATCCATCACTTACAATATGATTGTTTGAAAGCCGACGCAGTGTTGAAATGGTAAGCCTGTGTCGTATCTCACCAGATGGCATTCTGACACGAGTTTCCGCTTTAAAAACCCCCATGTTTTTCAGTGCAGCATCCTCATTTTCAGAAACTACACTCAGGTCATCCTTGACAATATGATTGAAAACCAGAGAGGAGTCTTTAAGTGCCTCTTCCGGAGAAATCCCATGCAACGTTCTAACTCCTTCACTTACATAAAGGAATTTCCTATCTTTTCCATCTTCTCCTATATCTAATTCATACACCATTCCACCAGGCAATTTATCACTTAAAGTACGCAGTCGGTTTTCACTTTCCCGTAGTTTCATTTCTGCATTTATGCGATTGGTGATATCTTCAATTGTCAGGAGAAAGTATGTTTTCTGCTCAAGAACAATCGTTTCTTTCATAACCAATACAGTTTTTGTTTCTCCATTTTTGCACTTTATATTTTTTTTTGTACTTTTATTACTGTAGCAATCCGAAACATTATCCTGTATAAAATCAAAGTCACTATCCTTCATCAGGATAGTAAGTGTATCTGCCGGTTTATTAACCAATTCATCACGTTTATAACCTGAAATCGCTGTAAATGAATTGTTTACATCAATAATGGTGTTTCCGGTTATATCAATTACCACGTATGCAAGTGGTGTTGTTTTAAATATCTGGCGAAAAAGCTCATCATAAGGAGATTTTTCAACATCGTTTATATTTTTATCATACATTTACCCGAAAACTCCGTTTTGTTAAAAAAGATCTCTAAGTTATTAATTTATAGTAAAAGAGTATATAATACCGGCATTATTTTTAACAAACAATTTTAGAGTTAATTATTAATTTACTGAGAAATTTATGATAGTTTTCGTCATTTACTCTTTTAACCTGCAATAGATCTTCAATTTATCGATATCACCCAAAATCAGGTATTGCTGTAAAATATTTATGAGAGATTTTGTAAAATGTTCATTATTTCATCACGTCAAGTATTTTACTGCTATTTTTTGACAGATTTTCAAGTTCGATGATCGTTTCCTTTAATGTACCGGACACATTGATAACATCTTTTTCGAGCCTCGTGAATGTTTCCTGGCTATCCTTGTCCGCTTTTTTAGAATTCTCTAAATTGGTACGGATATCGTTGAGCAAACGTTCGATTTGTCCTGTGTTGTTTTTAACTGATGTTGAAAGTTTCCGGATTTCCCCCGCAATGACAGAAAATCCCTTTCCATGTGCTCCGGCATGAGCTGCCTCTATTGTAGTATTTAAAGCCAGGATGTTGACTGCTGAAGAGACTGAATTGATCGCTTTAACGGCATCCATCATCTTAAATATTTTATTCCCCATTTCCTCAATCAGTAAACTTGCAGATTTCAATTTTTCATTATTCTCTTTAGTAAGATTGATCAATTCTCCGATCGTCCCCAGTTTTTCTCCGGTCATCATATGAATTTTTCTTATGGAGTCAATCATTGGTGTAACAAGTTCCTGTATGTTTGTACTTCGTTTCGTGAGAATTTTTTCAGTATTCTGCATTTGAAGTAACAATTCTGAACCCATTAGTGAGCTCGAAATCTGTCCCTGCAGCGTATCGAAGAGTGCACCATCTTCCGGCCCCAGCTCAAAAAGTGCATATCCAAGTTTTTTATCCTTAAAACTAAGAGGATGAACCGCAAAAGTAAATCTCCTGCCCTGGGGTAACAATTCCGGTTCCGGCAGTGAATGCGATCTGTATTCAGCATTTCCATGCATTACATTCCCATCCCTGTAACCGACGTACAAGCGGGATTCACTTTCGTATCCTTTAGCATCATTGATACGATAGATATAAAACGAAGGAATATTGAGCCCTGGAAGCTGGTTGATTAATGATTCTTTTAAACTTTCAAAATCGAATGCTGTTATCAATGCCAGTCCGGCATCTCTCAAAGCTCTGGATTGTTTTTCAGAAATAATTTTATTGAAATCCTTTATCTGCTTCGACATTTCACCAATAAAAACGCGTGCTTGATTTATTAGATTGTCAGCGGTTAAGCATTTGATTTTATCATCAAAGGCTAAAAATGTCTCTGTTCTGATAAGTGAAATAACATTCTGTAATTCAAACGGATCACGATTAATCCTAATAATCTCATTTAACATTTCTTTGAGTTTTGTAAGAAACAAACCTTTCATACCACCATTTATCTCATCAAAGTAGCACTGGATTGTATCAGTTATTAACCGCTGGTCGATGCCCGTAATTAATTCCGCTACCTTATTGAAAATTTCATCGCTGATTTTAAAATGTTTCTGCTTCATCTTTTTATTTTTTACTGGTAAATTTTCAATATTAGCCTGAAGTATCTCTTTTGAATAGCAACCGCATGACTGGCGTATGATGAGTTTTGCAGGAACCGAAACAGATTCAACAAAAGTTTTACCATGAATCATATCAATAAGCATTTCTACTGCTTTTGACGCCATGTCAGCAAAATCCTGTTTGACTGTTGTAAGTGATGGATTGTAAGCCGCGGCTTCACTTGTATCATCGAAACCTGTAATAGAAATATCATCAGGAATTTTTTTCCCCAATTCTCTGGCCCTGTTTAGTGCTCCAAAAGCCATCGCATCATTTGACGCTATAATAAAATCTATTTCAAATTTGTTTTCTTTAAAGAAATAATCAGCGGCTTTCTCTCCTGATGCCTCATCAAAAACTCCGTTGAATACAAGTTCCGGTCTGAATTGATGTCCGTTTGCTAAAAGCACTTCTTTGTAAACATTGAACCTTTCCTCAGCATCGGGGTTGCCCTGTGATCCAGTAATGAATGCTAGATTCTTGCATCCATGTTGCACAATCATGTGCTTAATCAATTCTTTCATCCCGCTTTTGTTGTCTACATGAACATCCGAATAGCCATCAATTGGACCAACAATGCTTATAAGCGGTAATCCTGAAAAATGTCCTGCAAACTCCCTGAATCTCTCCAGGGTAATGAAGTTTTTTACCGTGCAGCTTGTGATTATTCCGTCAATATTTTTTTTATTGACAAGATCGTATACGAAATTGCGGTTTATTTCGTAGGGATTATATGGTGATGTATCTATCGAGCCACCGGCAATGGAAAACAGGTTGATATCATATTTTTTTGCAGCACTTGACACCCCGCCCCAGACCGCATCCTGGAATCCTCCATTGCCAGTTGACTGTTCTATGAAAAACGCTACATTAAGCCTCTGTGAATTATTTTTTGCTGTTTCCATATTGTAAACAATACCATCCTATTTTAATGCAACAGAAAATATCACTTAGATGCATTTTAAATAATTTCTAATTATGATTTTATATTAAAAATTTCAGATAGCCTATATTTATGTAATTTTATAATAAAAAAAAACGGTGACCAACTACAATTGGATTAAAAACGTCTGAAAAGACTCGAGAGAGAGAGACGATTTCAGGTTTGATTTTTTCTAATTATACGAGTATCAACCTAAGAGACTCCCCCCCCTACCTGCACACACAATCTGTACGAATGCCTGATAATCGACATTAAAATACGCTGTTTTGACCGGCACGCGACGACCAGATATGGAAATTAGTCCACAAATCAAAGCCTTTTAGTTCTTCGCCACAGCACTTATTTAATTGTTATTTTCTTCTAATATAATCACTTATAAGAATTATCCTAAAAAAAGGTTTTACATCCGATGATAATTGTTTATATTGCATTTGTGCAGTTGTTTTGTTCATCGCCTGGATTGTTTCAGTCCGTTTTTGCAGGCAGCTCAGACTGACAGCTCCACTTTCAGTGGTTTCATTAACACGTGAATTTTAATTTCGAGACTTAATCTAAAAAATCAGTCTGTGGTTTTTTTTCACCATTCTTCATAAGGAGCTTGGATTATGATCCATTTTTCACAGTTACACCATTTATCATTGCAAAAATTACTTGATGAACTTTGGAAATCTGATCCAGTTTTTTATGAGCTTCTAAAAGAATCTACCGACATTGCCACAACTCGCAAAAAAATTTTTACACACATTGAAAAATTCGAGTATAAATATTTTGACATGTTATCAGATGAATTTGCAGCCACAGCTCATATTATTGATCGCGATTGTGCGAAAGATTGTATGCGTGTACTTAAAGATATTTTCCGGGCGGAAAATGAAAGGATCACTAAGTGCAGTGCGCTTGAAATTTTAATCGGGAGTGCACAGGAGAATAAGGAGATTATAGCTAAAACAAGTAAAGGATTTTATTGCGAGTTTATTTATCTTCTTCAGGGTATGAATCTTTCTACAAACAGATATATGTTCAACCAGACTTCTGATAAAATTTCAGCATCTACGAATCGATTTGATCGTCTTGATAGTTATGCACAACTTTTAGACGATGCATTCCTGAAGTTTAAAAAAGGGACTGATCCGGATATTGTTGAAAATAATTGTGAAGTAAAAAAAGCAATTCTTAAGACTCTTAACGCAACAGAGCAGATGTGGAATGATTACCGCTGGCAGATACGCAATATTATCACAGACAGAACCACTGTTGAGCAGTTTGTTACATTGGAACAGGATGAAATTGAAGGAATAGATGCAGCCAAGGAATATGGTATACCTGTACAGATCACTCCTTATTACCTTACACTGTTTAACAAATCAGGCAGAACTAAACACGATCGTGCAATAAGGGCTCAGGTTATTCCATCAAAGAACTACTGCGATCAGATTCATATGACTCGTCAAAAAGGTGAAAGCAATGATTATATGGACGAGCAGAGCTGCAGTCCTATTAGCGGAGTTACCAGACGATATTCCAAAATCGTAATACTAAAACCATTTGATTCCTGTCCGCAAATCTGTGTTTATTGCCAAAGAAACTGGGAAATAACCGGAATTAACGATGCTGTCATTTCAAAAAGTAAGATAAGCGATGCAATTAAATGGATAGCTGAAAACAAAAAAATTAGTGAAGTGATACTTACCGGTGGCGACCCGCTAACGCTGGATGACAACTATTTAGAATGGATCATCTCATCCTTAGCTTCTATTGCTCATATCGAACGGATTCGTATTGGTACCCGTACATTAGTTACACTTCCCTTCAGATTTACCAAAGAACTCGTTTCGATTTTTGAAAAATATCACCAATGGGGAACCAGGGAGATCGCGTTAATGACTCATTGCGAACACCCCTTTGAAATAACACCTGATGTTCTTAATGCGGTTCAACGACTTAAACGGGCTGGAATAAATATTTATAATCAACAGGTTTTCACCTATTATAACAGTCATCGTTTTGAAACAGCATTTCTAAGGAAAACATGTAAAGTCAGTGGCCTTGATCCTTACTACTCGTTTAACACCAAAGGTAAAGAAGAAACTATCGATTTTCGTGTACCGATGGCCCGAATTCAACAGGAACGCAAAGAAGAGGCGCGTCTTCTTCCAGGCCTGGTAAGAACCGATGAACCTGTATTCAATGTTCCACGTTTAGGGAAATCGCATCTGCGTGCATGGCAGGATCATGAGCCAATTATGATAAAATCGGATGGTTCGCGTATATACAGGTTCTTTCCCTGGGAGTCCCGCCATTCCCTTGTAGATACCTACCTTTATACTGATGTTCCGATTTACGATTACCTACTTCGGTTGTACAATGACGGCGAAAATCCTGCCGATTACGACTCAATCTGGTATTACTTCTAAGTTTGAGTACAATTCTTTTAACCAGTATTAAATTAGTGGTGGTTAAAAGAATTTACCGAATTTTGACACAGTATCAATATTCTTAAAAACAATCATTATTTATGATGACCTGATTTCACATTTATGATAAACTGATGTACATAAACAAATGTGCAGCTACCCAGCTGCCAGTACCATTTGTTTACTGATTTATTTTCTTCCATTATTTCACACATATCCTAGATGAAAGGGTTTAAAAATGGAATTAGTTGAATTGTTAAAAAGTCAACTTGGTGTCTCCGACACGCAAGCATCCGGTGGTGCAGGGCTTTTGCTAAAATTGGCGAAAGATAAACTTGGGGCCGATTTCAGCAAAATTTCAGGATCGATTCCTGATACTGATAAATTGCTGTCATCAGCACCTTCTGCCGGTGGAATTGGCAGTCTTGTTTCATCACTCACTGGAGGAAAAAGTGATCTTGGCAATCTTGCTTCACTTGCTGGCGGCCTAAAAAAACTTAACCTCGATCCTGCTATGATAAGTAAATTTGTTCCGGTAATTTTATCATTTGCACAATCAAAAGGCGGAGATACAGTGAAAGGTCTGCTTGAAAAAGTATTGAAATAAAATACAAACCATTAATGCCACACAGGTGCATAGGCACAAAACAAACAATGAATAATCGTCAGGACATATTTCTCCTTTTGATTTTTTTCAGAAGGAGATAATATATTGATCCCGAATCGCGTTATTTAATCAATAAAGCAATTTTCAACCCAACTTGTGCAATAAATCAACAGCTCAACAATTTGACAGAAACGTTACAAAGCCTCCTTCTTGTATATTTTGGATTCAAGTATCACTAAGAATAATGCCATTTGCCTCACGATAAAGAAAATTTTTAACGCAAGAATTTACCCCACTCTTCTTAAAGACATTTTTTGATACTACAAAGTCTGCGAATTTGTTGATTTTTCTGTTTTTTTGGGATGATTTCCTTATATTAACGATGGTTATTCAGATTTTGGGGAATATATCAACGTATCCGTTGATTTCCAAACCCAGGCTTACATACTTGAAGCGTGTACTACCGGAATATGGTGAATTACTGTATCATTCAGGAAGGATGTTGCACAATGCAGCTGATTAGACGAATTGTATTTGTAACAGGATTAGCAGGCTGTTTACTGTCTCAATCTTTTGGCCAGGATGTTAACCTTAAAGGAAAAGTGCTTGATGAAAACGGGGCGGCTGTTTCAGGTGCACAATTGACATTAAAAAAGTTGAACTATACATGTACTACTAATGACAATGGTGAATATTCATTAGACAAATCTCAATCACCGGTAATAAATAATATCGCTATGAAGTCAACATCATTTATTGGTTTGACACCAAAATTTCTTGAACTCGGGAATTATTTTGATGCAACAATTACCGTATTCTCAATTCGTGGATCGGTGGTATCAAAACTGACTGTTAACAATCAGAACCGTGTCGCAATTGACAAGCTAATCCCTGTAAATTTAAACTCTCAATCAGTAATCATATCCATAGTAACGATTGACAAAGTAACAAACATCAAAGCTGTAAAATACGGATCACAGTGGGTATACAACAACAAAACGGTTACTAAAGCATCCGGCAACTCTGCACTGAAACACGCTAAATCCAATGCTGATATTATTGATACGCTCGTTGTTAAGAAAGATGGAATGAAGAAAAAACAGGTACCGCTTACAAACCTCATTGCCACACTTGACGATATAATTCTAAAATATGATGTTGAAGAAATTGACAGCAGTAAGATGATTAACGATGTGACTTTTTCTGAGCCAAGCCGGACATTTAAAGAGCCTCTGTCGATAACTATGACAACAGATATTCCAAATGCAGAAATCCGTTACACAACAACAGGAGAGCTCCCCAGCTCTGAATCAGATATTTACAGCGAAGCCATCGAGATCTCATCAACAACGCAGTTAAGAGCTGCAGCATTTGTTGATGGTAAGATGTCGGGTTTACCAAGCACGGCAATTTATATTGCCCGCGATTTTGATTATACATCAGATATTCCGATTCTTATTATGGAAGGATATGGAGGTGGTGCACCACCGGATAAATATAATTTTATCAACCTTGGAGTAATGATTTTTGATCCGGTTGATGGTAAATCATCACTTGACGCTCTGCCAACACTTTCAACAAGAGCCGGTTATCACCTGCGCGGCCAGTCCTCAATGATGATGTTTAATCAGGCACCATATAGAATTGAATTATGGGATAATTTTAATGAAGATGTCAATCAGCCTGTAATGGGAATGCCATCTGATGCCGATTGGGCACTTATATCTCCATGTACTGATAACACATTGATCCGTAACGTATTAGCAACAGAAATCGGAAAACAGCTCGGTCTTAAAACAGTTCAATATCGTTTCTGTGAAGTGTTTATCAATCAGGATGGCGGTCCACTAACTGCATCTGATTATGAAGGTGTTTATACACTTTTTCAGCCTGTCAAAAACAAGAAAAACACACTCAACCTTAAAAAACTTGATGAAAATGATACTGATCCTGCTAAAATTACCGGTGGGTATCTTTTCAAATTTGACAACGCTGTAAAAGATAGTGGTATGGTTTTTATTGAGTGTACAGGTGCAAAGAAGTTCATTGATGGAAATCCGATGTGGGGTGGTAAAAAGGATACTAATGCAACATGCTGGAGCGATCTTGAACTTGTATCTCCGAATCCTCCTAATGATCAGCAAATGATGTATATAACAAATTATGTTCAGGAATTTCATGATGCCCTGCATGCAAACCCGATTGGCAACTGGAAAAGTTACATTGATGTTGAATCATTTGTTAACAACTATATTTTAAATGAGATAACACGAAATGTTGACGCCTGGATAAGAAGTCATTTCATGTACAAAGACAGAGATGGTGTAATAACTGCAGGTCCGGTATGGGATTACAATTTTGCAATGGATAATTACTCCCATAAAATTGAAGGCTGGCAGATTGATGATGTACGTTCCGGAAGCGACGACTGGCATCTCAGAATGTGGAAACAGCAGGATTTCAAAAGTTCCTTGAAAAAACGCTGGAATGAGCTTCGTCCGAATGTTCTCTCAAATGAAACTGTCCTGAAAACTATTGATAATACGAAAGCTCCAATTACTAATGTTGCTGAAAGAAATTTCACTGCGTGGCCTATGGGTAAATGTACTGATGGTGGAGGTTTTGGTGGTGGTTTTGGTGGTGGTGGTGGATCTACAGCGACAACATGGGAGGGTCAGATTAAAGACCTTAAAACCTGGCTGACAAATCGAATGAACAGCCTTGATACATTGATGGCTAAACTTCCGTGATTAGATTAAAATAGTTTTTACTAAATTCCGGGTAGAAATGGGTGAGAAATCACCTGTTTCTACTCGGAATTAAATCTGCAACGGTTTTTCTTTATTGTGGCTAAAGCCCTGAATGAACTGATCCCGAAAACAACTGTAATATTGACAAAAAACCACACCATGAACGTTACTTCCGAGAGGAATACATGTTTTACGTGTTGATAAACCTGAGTATTGTTCTAAAAAGAGATTCCTGCAGTAAGCATCAGAAACTTAAAAATCTTTAAAACAACCTGTTTCATAAAAATGTGTTTCTTGCAATTAGTTATGCGATTCACTCTCATCGTGATGTACAAGAGCCTTCGATTTCCATGCACCTGATTTCCAGCGCAGTGATATTGCAATACCACGAATCCACTCATCTGCAGCGATTGCAATCCAGACACCTGCCAGTCCGAGCCCCATTTTGAGACCCAGAAACCATGCTCCAACCACGCCAATCCCCCACATGAAAACAAGTCCACAGATCACCGGATAATACACATCCCCCGAACCCTTCAAAGCAGGAATGACAACAATATTCGGTATACGCCCCGACTCCCGGAAAAAACTGACAAGAAACAGCGTCGAGACCATGGCAACTGTGGCCGTATCTTTTGTAAAAATATGTATGATTGGGAATCGAAACAGGTAACATAGAAGCATCAGAGTCATAGAAAGGCCAAAAGCCAGAGAAAAATATACCCAGATTTTTCTCTCGGCAATATCGAATTTTTTTGCACCTACCCAATATCCAACTTTAAGCTGCCCGGCACTTCCGACAGTGAGAGCCGGCATAAAAACAAATCGAAGTATAGTGTACGTGTAGACATGTGCGTTCATTGCAGCGGTGCCCACCTGTGCGATAAAGCCTATAATCACCATCTGCATGACGCTATACGAAACATTTTCACCCGCAGTAGGAACACCGACAAAAAGTAGTTTTCTATACATTTCGCAGGGAATTTTCAATATATTCCGCCAGGGAAGTACTATTCCTTTACGAACTCTGATCCTCACCGCAAGAATTATACATGCAATCAACTGGCTTACGACAGTTGAAACGGCCACTCCCACAACTCCGGTTACCGGCAAACCGAAAAGACCATACAGTGCAATGGCATTACCGAAGACATTTAAAAGGTTGGCTATCATATTAGCCCACATTGTGTCCTTCGGATAACCGTACGCGCGAAGAATGGTTCCCTGCACAATATTGAAAGCAACAAAAACCGAACCGGAACCATAAATAACAAGATACTCCCATGCAAATTTGTACACTTCAGACTCAAGTGAGTAGAGCCCCAGAATACTGTGGGCACCGAAAACAGTTGCAAGGCTAAGAATGATCGCAAAAACAGTACCGAGAACAAAGCTTGCAATTCCAGCACTTCCTGCCTCACGGATTTTACGTGCACCGAGGTATTGCGATATGAGGGTACTTGTCCCCTCTCCGACCATCATATAGACCAGTATCAGAAAAAACGTAAACTGATTTATAAGTCCCACCGCAGCAACCGCTTTTTCTGAATAGGCTGAAACCATGAATACATCGACACTTGAAAAAAGCGTACGAAGCAGATTTTCAAGGTACATGGGAACAGCCAGGGCAGCAAGAGGCATCGTCACCCGGTCGTGAGCGTGTGTCTTTTCGGTCTGCGTGTTTTTTTCTAAATGACGGGAAGATCCATGATTATGTTTAGTCAATGTATGTTTCTCTTTTTCATTAATGCTTCACGCTTTGTACTGGGTGGATGTTATAAACAGTTAAAAAAATGTCTGCTTTTTAGTCTTTAAACCTAAAAGTAGAAAACACCTTACATCTTCCCCGAAATTGCTTAAAGAAAACAACAAAACATCCGAAATCAAAATGACCCGGATTATTGTCATTGTAAGTATTGTTGATGAAAATTTAAATATTTTTCTTTATGAAATAAAATTGTATCGTAGTATTCTCTGTTACAATCGAACTTCTTACTTCCTTATGGGTAAAGTATCATATGTGTCCTTTTTAGTAAAATAATTTCTGTGAATATTACAATACAATAATGAAGAAGTGGATTTGTCAAGTTGCAGGAATAAAGCAGACACTCAACCTGTCAAACAATAAGATTCTAAGGTTATTCCAGAATATAGAGCAGGTTTTTCTGTGACTACATTAAATGATTAAATTTAGACTAAATTATTGCATAAATAAAAAAGACTTGGATCCCCGGGGTCCCGCCACTTTTCCGCAGTAAACTCCCGATGGTAACGTTTTATCCATTACTACCTGTGCAGTTCCATTAACTGAAGTTGAAATTGTTTTTAAAATGTATGTTTTTCCTGCAAGGTCAACAACCGATAATACATAGTTGCCATCAGATAAACCACTCAGCATGATAGAGCATACAGCCCCATTTTTGATATAACGGATTTCTTCTTTCACTAATGATTTTGGTGCAGCCTGTGTATTTTTGCCAGCAGAAGTTTTAAAATCGGTTACTTTTGCCTGCCATTTTAAAGTCTTTGACAGACCCTTGTTCAGTTTTTCTCCCTTTGAGAGCATCTCCCATATTAGCATATTATCTGTTATTTCGCATTTGTGTCCCTCATTTTTAACAATTGTTACCGTTGACGGATCAATTCTCACCGGAAGCATTGATACCGGCCGGAACTGATAACAATACCCCTCACCATACTCAAGATCGTGAGCAATCATTTTGTAGGTATAGGTGAATTCTGTCAAACCGTTACTTATTTCAGCCATTGTAATATCCGTCTTAAAGGCATGTGACGAATCTCCAAATGAATGGAATTGCACATCAGCAGCAGGATCACCGTAAAATACTGTTGAGTCCATAAATTGTTGTACCAAACGTGTATTAATCTGATTTCCAGGATTACGGATTTCAAATAGTGCATTATTATTTGACTGGAAATACCCCTGTGGAAGAGTCAATAAACCTGCGCGTTTTGTTACACGGTCATATACACCCCATGCCATAAATTCATCCCCTGCAGACGCATTTATGATAAATCCGAACATCTGAACTGCACGACCGCTTCCAAATGCGCCATAAACGACATTGTCTTTATTGTCTGGATTTCCCATCAGACAGTTACTTAGGCACCAATATACTTTAGGTGTTTTGGCATTGATCTCAATCGAAGATCCAGCGTAGGGTGATCCGTATAATTTCCCCCCTGATGATCGCATATATCCCTCAGTGCCGGCATCGGGGTAATGGCATTGCCAGAGGTTAACGTTACCATGTCCACCGGTAATGATACAATCCACAGCTCCGTCAATGGTTCCTTTTCCCTGGATGGAAATATTTAACGATTCACTGTTGAGCCATTTGCTTACGATTTTTATACGATCCTGTTCATTGTCAGGACGTTTGTTTTCGGTATATACACTACCGCGCTTTCCGTTAAACAGATAATCTGTTTTTGTATAACTGTCACATGTCATACCGATACCCTGATAAAAACGTTCAATCGGAGGTTCATACGAGAGATTACCGGATGCAGCCAGAACTGTTTTTATATGCAGAGATTCCGATACAGCTCTTAAGGCATCTTCCGCTTTATACCCGGTGACAATTCCCCAGATTGCATCACCATATGGATCACTATCTAAATTCCGGCAAAGACGATGTACTGCGACAATAAATGATGTATTGCATTCAGTAACCGGTTTTGCAATAAATGCCACATAATCAGGATTGAAATTGCCTAATGAAGTCTTAACCTCCCCCACGTCAGATTTCCATGTAAACAGTCTGCACTCCCCTTTTGCAGCATGTTTCTTTACCAGTAAGTCAGCAACCGATTTCCACCCATTGTCTGAATATGCCGCCTCACTGCAAACGACTGCGTATGTATATCCGGGACTTTGTGCAATACTGTTAACCGATGATACCATGATTACTGTGATAAGGATGATCAGAAGAGACGCGGATACTGTATATCTTTTACATTTCATTCAGTAAACTCCATTTAAACTTCGTCAAGATGCTACGTTGGGATGACAAAAGAAACGTTTTTGACAGATCATCCGTTATGCCTATCGGGAGCTGACTAAGTGTTTATTTGAACCAGCTCAAAGAGTAACAATATACATAATTTACTCAAATTTATATCATCGGGCTCAAATTAATTAGGCTAATACCCATGAAACTAATCAAGATTCTAATGATAGAACATTTATGGTGAGACTCTTTGTGAATTAAAAAAGGCCCAATAATAGTGGTGAGAAGCGAGATGACAGGTGAAGAGTCCAGTATAACCGATCTTACATCTCTGCCAAGTGCATCAAACTGGATGAAAAGGGCATTCCTGCACAACACAGATTCCGAAAATCGCAAAGGAACCTGATTATAGATCTGCTCTCAAGATTCTGCAATAAAGTGTCAGATCTGAGATTCTATACAAAAAGAGAAAGTCAAACTACAAAAAAGCCAGCAGCATACTTTGCCGGCTTTTTTTATTACTTTCGCGAATAAGCACTGGTAGTAATACCTTCCTCATTCGCTCTGGCGAGAACATCGTCAACGCTGATACTTCCACTATCCTTTGTTTCACTCATCGTACCGGTAATGGTAATAACCGGTTTGCTGACAACATAAGAATTTCCCGGTACTGTCACAACCTCTACCTGAGACTGACCTGTGGAATCGGTATTTTTATTATAGGTCGTTTTCGTTTCTCTGGTTACCTGTACCTCTTTAGAATTCACCCGTTCAGATTCGATTTTTATATACTTGCTCTTTTTTTCATAGGCGATTTCTGCCATACGGACAATTGCAAGTTTCTTTACATCAGTAACGGTATGCGATGTGTGTCCTACAAAAGTTACCTCTATAGTAGAGTTGTAACTTAAATCAGAATAGCCATAATCACCCTGAAATTTCTGGTAATATTCATTACAACTATTGAAAAATGCTACTACTGCTAAAATTAAAATATAGTTTTTCACGGCGCTCCCCCTCCAGGTAGTTAAATATTGTGATTGTGTTAATGACGAAGTCATGCTTTTTATGGTATATAGATGTTAGATTTGGTAAAAACCGCTCAGTTATTTCTTTTCATAATGGTTATTTAGTAACTATCAGCGACATGGACAACAAGGTATATATCGTCATGGTCCTGATTGAAAAACTATCGTATTCTAAAACGTCTCCCCCAATCAGACAAAAAACTAATTATGTACGCTATTGACAACAATAATACATCGTGCGACGTATCATCTGCCACTGTTTGAGTTGTTACATAATAGCGTTATGTTTATTTACATTTTCGTATTTAAAGGAAGTTAATTTTCAAGACCAGATACACTGGCAGTAACAGGTATCAATTTCAAGTAAAAAAAATAACTGATTAACAACATATTTTGTTCCTTTTAAACCGATCAACAATCGTTTTTCCTATAGCTGTTTTAGTATAAAGAAATTATGCATTTTTTTTCAGCGTACATTATATTATCTGCATACTGACTAATAAATGAAAATGAACACAATTCATATAAGTCAATGGATCCTAAGGATTCTAAAGAATTTTGATCTATATGAACCACATGATGTTTGGGGCACACCATATATTTAGCATATCACGAGTACTTATTTATCAGGTATTATTAGCCACAGACTTATTAAGTAGCAGCAGAATTTCTCTACAGAATTTATTAAAATTTAATAAATGTGAATTGTTTCAGTTGGGATAAAAACCTGCAGGGACAGTCGCCCACAACTAAAAGTTTAAGGAGTTTATATGAAGTTATACGTTCTTTTGGGGTATTTAGTCCTCGCCACAACACTGAACGTGTCCGCTCAATCTTTCGATTACGGAAGTGCCCTTGATGCGGCTTTGAAATTTTATGACGCCAACCGGTGCGGACCTGATGCCGGTAAGGACAACGTTTTTTCCTGGCGTGGTGCCTGCCACACCAATGATGCATATCCTGGTGGTTATCATGATGCCGGAGACCATGTTAAATTCGGACTTCCCCAGTGCTGGTCCGCAGCATTAATCGGTTGGGCAATGTACGAATACCCAACTGCGTTCAAATCAAATGAAGATAGGTATTGGCGCGTGATGAAGTATTTCACCGACTACTTTCTCGCTTGTCATACATCTGGTTCATTTGTCTACCAGGTTGGAGAGGGTAACGAAGATCATGGTTATTGGGGATCTCCTGAAAAGCAGCCAAGCAGCAATCGTTTGATCATTAAAGCTCCTCCAGGGTCAGATGTTTGTGCAGAAGCTGCGGCGGCTCTCGCACTTATGTATCTCAACTATAAGAGTATTGATGAGGGCTATGCACAGAAATGTCTCGATGCTGCAAAGGATCTTCAATCAATGGCAGTTTCAGGTCTTTCAACAGATCCAACATCAAAATCCCCCCGTAGCTCCGATGGTGCAGGTGGTAACTTTTACAAATCATCTTCACACTATGACGATGTCATTTGGGGTGCAATCTGGTTGTATACAGCAACCGGAGATGACAAGTATCTTGAAAAAGTTGACGAATGGGTTTTAGTTAAAAATGATCCGGGTGATGATCCGTTTCAGAAGAAATGGGCACCAGCATGGGACGATGTTACTATGTTCAACCTTGTCAAGTTGGCAGAAATTACTGGAAACGAAAAATATTATAATGGAGTTGTCTTTAATCTTGAATGGTTCAAAGCCGGGGCTACGCAAGGAAAATCACCTGCAGGATTACCAATTGTGGATACATGGGCTCCGTTACGGTATGCCTCATGTGAAGCCGGGCTTGGATACACAGCTTATCGTCTTCTCGGTTATAAGAACAATACTGAACTTGGCGCATTCATCATCGATTATTGCCTTGGCAAAAACCCAAGAAACAGTTCTTATATCACCGGATGGGGCAGCAATCCGCCAAAACATCCACACCACAGAGCTAATGAGCCGAATAGGGACGGAAATGCTAATGGCATGATCGGTGCACTGGTCGGTGGTGGTACCAAAGATGACTTCAAGGATGATGTCAACGATTACGTTATGAATGAAGTTGCACTTGATTATAATGCATCCTTTATATTCGGTCTTGCTGCACATATGTACTTTGTCAATGGTGGTAAGGCAAAAAACATGGGCCCGTCAGTGTCCATCACTTCACCGAGAAACAATATTTATCTACCAAAGGGTGGTGAGGTTACTGTTAATGTTACTGCAAAAGATTCTGATGGCAAAGTGACAAAAAT
>JAAZBG010000182.1 GCA_012513915.1 Fibrobacter sp. | reverse complement strand
AGCCCCCTCTCCGCAAGCGGTAGAGGGGGAGGAAGAGAAGGTGCATTCCGTGGTACGGAATGTACGAAGATGATCAAGGGCTTATGTGTCTATAAGGACTGGAAAAACAGGTACAGAACAGGCCCATAACTCCAGCTCCCCCTCTACCGCTTGCGGAGAGGGGGCTGGGGGGTGAGGCTAAGGCCAAGTCAGAGGTCACTCAATCTTAACCTCAATCGATTTCGGCACAGCCTTCTCCGTTTTAGGCAGAGTCAATTCAAGAACACCGTTGCGCATTTTGGCGTCAATTTTATCTGCCAGCACTTCATCAGGCAGCATGAAACTTCTTGAAAACTTTCCATAACTGCGTTCGAGGTGATAATACTTTCCGTGTTCCTTCTTATGCTCCTCTTTTTTCTCACCCTGAATCGTAAGTGTACCGTTTTCTACCGTGATAGAGACATCACTTTTATCGAGTCCCGGCAAATCTGCTTTGATACTGTAAGTCGTATCATTCTCAGAAATGTCGACTTTCGGGAATGTTCCCGGAAATTCACGATCAATTGATTCAAACATCGGTTCATCAAAAAAACTGTCCAGCCATGATGTGAGGCTGCCGACCGGGTTGTTACGACGAATTAGAGCGTTCATACAGACCTCCTGATTTAAGGTGTTTTTTGGTTTGTTGTTGTTTTACATTTAAGGTTTTTTCTAATAGTGATAGATATCAAAATTTATGCCAATTGGAAGAAGGCCTCACCCCCCGGCCCCCTCTCCGCAAGCGGTAGAGGGGGAGTGGAAATTGGTTTTACACTATCCATATGACAATAGACCCCTCCCTGGCTCAAAGCAGCCAGACCTCCCCCACAGAGGGAGGTGTATTTGATTTAAAATCAAAAAAATACTTTCAATCTGCTATAGAATTAGGGGACACGTTTTTGGAATAGCAGTATGTAACCATTAACTCCGGCTCCCCCTCTACCGCTTGCGGAGAAGGGGCTGGGGGGTGAGGCCCTCTCCCGTTTGTCGCTAAATAGAACAAACAAGACTCATCCCGTTAAAAAATAAAACAAAAAAACAACTTTTTCCAGCCAGCACCTTGAAAACAGAGACCCATCAGAATATTTTCAACTTATAGCAAAAAATCTTTTGTTTTTATCATAAAAAACATTGACTTGCATTGTCATGAATTGCATAATAACAGTTTGGTAGTATTAAGTGGTTGAATTTAAGAAGATTACAAGAGGAAGAATGAGACTAAAAGGAAATTTGCTTAAAAAAACCTGCTACTCAGTATTTATGTTGTTTTCAGTAACCTTTCTTTCCAGTGCGCAACTTTCGGATCCATCTGAACTGGAGCGGCTGGCAAAAGCGCAGGGCTATTCAGATGCGCAGATCGGAATTGCGAAACAGAAATATGGTAAAGGTGATAGTCCTCAGTCACAAACAACGATTGTTAAAGTAGATGAGAATGTGCAACGTTTCGGGAGTGATGACGCGGATAGTGTCAGTGCAGTTCCTGATTCTGTTACTCCAAAGACGGAAAATGATGTCTTTAAAGTTTCTGATAACAGTCTTTCATATTTTGGCTACAATATTTTTAAAAATATACCTGAAGCATTCAGTCCAAGCGCCATTGGACCTGTTGATCCCGGTTATATCGTCGGGCCGGGAGATGTACTTCGGCTTACTGTCTGGGGTCAGGCAGAATTTCAGTATGAGCTTACGGTAAGTAAAGAGGGTAAAGTGTTTATCCCTGTCGCAGGGCAGGTATATGTTACCGGAGTCCCGTTTGATGAACTGCAAAAGAAGATTAAAGGGCTTTTATCCAGAAATTATTCCGGCCTTTCAAGTAATCCTCAAAGAACCTTTATGGACCTGACTGTCGCAAAAATCCGGCCTATCCGGATATTCATTATGGGTGAAGTTAATCAGCCCGGTGGCTATACCGTGTCGAGTTATGCGACTGTTTTCAATGCACTCTACAGTGTTGGCGGGCCGCTTGAAAAAGGCAGTCTTAGAAGTGTAAAAGTAATCAGGAATGCCAAAGAAATTGCGACAGTAGATTTATATGGATACTTACTCAGTGGCAAGTGCACGACTGATGTTCGTCTTCAAAACAATGATGTCGTTTTTGTTCCTCCCCGCGGTAAAACGATTGCTGTAACCGGTTCCGTTTTCAGGCCGTCATATTACGAGCTTACCGATGGAGAGCATCTGGTATCGCTCCTGAATTATTGTGGCGGAGTATTATCAATGACAAATATTGACAGGGCACAATTATTCCGTGTACTGCCTTTTGACAAGAGAGACAATGTGCAGGAACTGACACTGATGAATGATATACATCTTAAAGAGTGCATATTACAAAAAAAAGAGCTGCCGCTGTATGATAAGGATTCATTGGATTTTACCGCTCTGTATAATGACTTAAGAAACAAAGTCAAATTAACAGGTGCAGTCCAATACCCGGGCCTTTACCAGAGCGACTCGCTTACTATTGCTGCACTGGTATTTGACTATGGAAAAGTAATTGAAGACAAGTATTATTCACTAAGAGCCGATCTGTACAGATTAAATGAAGATCTTTCCAGCAAACGTCTGATTCCTGTTGATCTTGAAAAATTACGGAAAGATCCATCGTATAATTTTAAAATGGCACCGGGAGATGAGGTTGTTGTAAAAGAAAAATCGGTTGAAAAACCGTTGGATGTGCAGGTTAGTGTTCAGGGTGAAGTTAATAGTCCAGGCAATTACACACTGAGTACAAATATGACACTTATTGATGCAATCTTCCATGCGGGAGGCTTTAACCGTAAAGCGTATAAAAAGAGTGTTGATGTGTATCGTATCAATAAAGCAACTCTGGATTCCCTCTGTACTCTTTACAAGGTAGAGTTCCCCGATTCATTCAGCTACATGGATGAATCGATGAGAAATTTCCCTCTTGAAGACCGGGATCGCATTGTCGTGCGTGTTGATCCGGCGTATAGCGATATTCAGACAGTGTATGTTTCCGGTAAAGTAAAGTATCAGGGAGGATATGCACTTGTTAACAGATCGGTAAGACTGGTGGAAATAATTGATCGTGCAGGAGGGTTGCTGCCCGAGGCATTTCTTGATGGAGCAACAGTACAACGCAATGGCAAGCGGGTTGTCGTTAATTTTGCAGAAGCGTATTATCAGCAAAAAGAGAAAGAAAATATCGTATTGAAGCCGGGCGACAGTATTTACATTCCGGGCAAGCCGAATACAATAACTGTTTCCGGTAATGTAAATAATCCGGGTCTATTCAGTTTTGTTGATGGTGACAGGGTCAGATCGTATCTGAACAGAGCCGGGGGACTGGCAGACAGTACACAATCGATTCTTGTGACTCTTCCAAATGGAGAGATGAAAAAATTAAAAAAGTATCGAAAAGGATCTAAGTTACCTGAGGGTTCATCGATTTATGTCACAAAAAAAACGTATGTTGAAAAAAAGGAAAAACAAGGACCGTCAGTATCGGAAGTAGTACGGGATACACTGGCGCTTTTGGCAAGTGCCGTTACGGTGATTGCGCTTGTGATTCAGTTGAAAAAGGAATAGAGATGTGCATAAATACGGTTCTGGTATCAGGCGAGTACTAAAACTATTTAAAGAAGCAGGGCAACCTTTACCTGAATTCAGAAATCAACAGGGTGGCTTTGCCGTTACAGTATTTGCTGCTGGTCAAAAAAAAGAATCAAAGATCAAAAATGATGCCATCATTAATGTAACAAGTAGTACGTCTATTGAGGAAAAGGTCCCTGAAAAGGTCCCTGAAAACCAATTGAAGATCCTGAATTCTATGGCTGAAAATCCACATATTACAATTCCAGAATTAGCGATAATCGTTGGTATTTCTGAGCGTAAAATAAGAGAGAATATTGCAAAGTTAAAGATTAAAAATCATATAGAACGAATTGGGCCGGATAAAGGTGGGCACTGGAAGGTTATTAAGAAAAGTGGTTTTGTAGATTAAGCTCTTACAGTATAAAAGTGCTTGACGGATCTGTAATTTATGTTGCAAAAAAGCCGTATGTTGACGAATTGGGGAAGAAACAAGGGTCGACGATTACAGAGGTGATAAGAGATACACTTGCAATTGTGACAAGTACCGTTAAGGTGATTGCGCTTGTGATTCAGTTGAATAAGGAGGGAAATTTCAAGTTAGTTTGATGATTAGAATTTATTAATATCTAAATAGTTAAACAATTCGTAAGAGAACAACAAAAATTCTAAATTTAATAGTGACTGTTAAAATTTTAAGTTTTTTGTTGTCAGATAAATTTACAGTTTTAAATCTAAATGTGTTTTGACATAAAATAAAAGTTAAAATATAAATCCTTTAAAATAAAAACCGATATAAAAGTATGAATGAAAAATTAACAAGCGAAGAATATTGGGAAAACTTTTGGAATAATATTAAGTTACCAACGGTCGCAAAACCATCTTTCGATCTATATAATACATTATTATCTACTCTTCCATTAAATGATAAACCTGCCACTCTTTTAGAAATAGGGTGTGCTCCAGGAGGTTGGTTGGCGTTTTTTGCAAAGATATTTGCTTACAATGTGATGGGATTAGAGTATGCAAAAAAAGCAGCTAGTCTGACAAGGAAAAATCTTTCCATGCAAAACATAAATGCAGAAGTAATAGATAAAGATTTTTTTAATATTAATAGTATAGAAGTACAAAGTGACATTGTTTTTTCTTCTGGCTTTATAGAACACTTTACAGACACGCAAAATGTAGTTAATAAAATTTACCAGATTACAAACAAATTCGTAGTTACAATAGTACCAAATGTATATGGAGTTAACGGACTTATCAGTAAAGTGTTCCGCCGTTCAGTATACGAAAATCATGTTCCAATCGATTTGAATATAATTAGGT
>JAAZBG010000181.1 GCA_012513915.1 Fibrobacter sp. | reverse complement strand
TCGTTGTTTATGGAGACATCCACCGGACGTCTATAGTTTTTTTTATTCCACAAATAACCGCATCTATTTTTTACCACAACTCCTTGATTAATCGCTGGTTATATTATAGAGTTACAAATTCTATTTCTGCCTGATTCCGGGGTGATAACTGGACTGAAAAACAGTACATCTGAAAGATACTCTCAATTTATGACAACAAAATAATCGTTATCGATTGTTTCCCTGTCGTAGAGTCCTCGTACCGGTGCCGAATCATCATTTTGCACTTACAAATCAATTGACTATTTTCATATTAACCAATAATACTCGTATAAAGGCATGGAGTATCGGATGCTTCATGGACCTAGTTTTTAAAGAATGAAGTTTTGCAATTAACATTTTTTTTTATCACAATATTTTATTTATCCTACCGTAATATATAAATTTTCAAGAGTAACAAAAAAATCCAGAGGTGAACTCATGCGTGTAGAATTGTTATTTTTGTTTCTAACATTCACAATTATCATAAATTTACCATTAATAATCTTCGCTCAAATACCCGATTCGATTTCAAACCGCCCTCCACAACTACTTACCACCCCCTTAATTCAATCATCACCAGATCTACTTAAAAAAGGTCTCTTCGGGAACTGTACGGTTCAGGCAACGATCGATTCAACTGGCCATGTAAATTACTGTAACATTACATCCTCAAGAAATGCATCATTTGATTCACTTGTTAAAACCAGCGTTTTAGCAGCGATATTCTCTCCTGCAATTGAAAATGGAGAACCGGTAACATCAGATGTTGAGTTTGAAGTACACATGCCATTAGATACGCTTCTTTCACAACTATTTAGACTCTCACCGATACTCCATGGCTCAATCATTGACACAGTTCTTAATAAACCCATTCCACATGCCCGGGTTCTTCTTCACTATTCAGATACAACATACGACACTTCAATAACAACAGGATTTAATCATTATCTATCACTAATCGGGAGAAATGAAAAACAGAGAATTAGCAGGAACCTTCTAATAACTACTTCTGATTCTTCGGGTTATTTTGCTTTCAGATTATTACCAGCCGGTAAATTTACCGTCTCGGTACAATCAGAAGGATATGAACTATGTCAGTACAGCGGGAATATTCAACCTGACAAACCACTGCTAAGTACTTATGTTCTCAGTCAACTCGAATCTGCATTTGAGGACAGTGTGAATGAAATAAAAATTTACGGAAAAAAGCCCCTTTCACCTCAAAACATCGATATAGATGAAGTAGAAAAGCATATTGGAATTTCCCCATATCTCAGCAATATAATCCAATCCCAATCAAATATTCGTCGTGTACCGGAAGGGCCATCGATGATGCTTGTCCGGTCAGGATGTCCATACGATAATCAATATATCATTGCAGGAGTTTCAATGCTTTCCCCTTTCCATTTTGGCAGTTATCCATATGCGGATATCGATGGTATCATGATTTCCACATTACCTGGTGTCAAAGTAATAGTTGATGATATCGGAGGGAAAAGAATCGATGTAAGCGGATCTATCATAGAAGCAACACCCGGAAAAATTAAATATGATAATGGTATTGAAAATAGAGGGCTCTACATTAAAGGAGACGTTGGCTGGCAGGGCATTGATCTATTAACAGCCTATACATCGAAGAAAAAAAGTAGCGATTATCTGCAAGCAGGATATTCTTTCTGCAATAATTATTCACTCAAATTCAATACCTACCGTAACACATCAATCGCACGTGGTAATTGGGGAATTGGTATACCCCTCACCTATGGTAACGCAACTCTTACAGGTTCTAAAACGTTAGGTCCGTTTCAATGTACCATGTTTGGCTGGTTTGCATGGGACAAATATAATACAGCAAAATCATTCAGTATCGAACCTAAATTACAAACAAGAGAGCAAATAAAAAAAGACAGAGGTGCTCCGGGTGATATAACATTTTTACCATGGGGAATGGGAAGTATCAGACTTTCCGGCAACAGATCAAATCGCTCAATTACCATTGGTGGTTCCCATCAGTATTTTGGTACAGGTAAGCAACATGTCAATTCCATTTTAACATTACATTCTTTTATTAATACCGGGGAACTGACCGCTGATTTCGACACAATTATCAGTAGACCATTTACCGGAAAACTTTCGACCCGAATCAGTTATAATGAATGGAACGGAGAATTAACACGACAATCGATCGATACATCACAGGAACATTTACAGCGGCATGATAATGAGACCGGTTTTCATTTAAACGGTTCACTTTCCAAAAAAACCGGACGGATTACCTCAAAAGCAGATCTTCTCTGTTCTATAATCCATTACAACGACAGCACCCAACTTACCGGAGATGCCGGAATCTCGGTGGTTTACGGAACAGACAATATTCATACCGGTTTGTATATCGGCAGAGTAACATCGAGACCAGATATTCGAGGTCTCCCCGATTCATTGTTCAGAATGCAACTTAACAGAACATATATTACATCATTTCCATTCACTTTAGGTTTAAGTAATATCCCGAAACTAAGTTTTGAACCATATTTACGCTATTCAACATCAACACCACAACTTGACCCGATATCCGGAGTATGGAATCCTGATGAAACGACACCCGTATTTGCCTATG
>JAAZBG010000180.1 GCA_012513915.1 Fibrobacter sp. | reverse complement strand
CTAAAGATATTACCAATTTTCTTCTTCCTAAAATAGCAATCCCGCAAAACACCGACCCCTCAAAGTAAAATATCATATCCTACCTGGATTTGCTTATATTATCAGACGTGGTTTACCGGATACTTACGTATAATCTAGTGCTACAATTGGGATGATGTTTAATGAGATCAGTAACAATATTTGTTGAAAATAAAAGTAAAATTGAAATTATAAAACAACTTGATATAATTACAAAGTATAAACAAAGTAATCCGTGGTGTATATTTTTCCAAAATTCGAATGATCCAGTTTTGTATATTAATATTGATTATGACAATTCTTTAAGAAATTCTTTAGAAATAACTGAATTGATAGAAAATAATTCAAAGTTATCAAATGTTTATGAAATAATTACAGTTGATATTTCTGGTAGATATAAAGGATACGAAGAATTAATTGAATTTCTCAAAGAACTATTTGAAGATACATCTGGTTACGTCGTAGATGATTATACAGATCATTTTTGGAATATCAAGGAAATTATCGAGAACAGGAAAATTTATAATCATGGTTTTTTTGATACAAACGGATGGTATGAAGAAGAGCAAAGGAATATTTAAAATTTAGTAAAATATTGACATCATGCGATTTGTACATTTATTACTTTTGTTATCTTTTGTTTACACTAAAGAAGATTAATATCATTGACGATGAGCAATTGAAATTACTTGAAAAAGACTGGAAAAAATATCAAAAGGCCCGGTTCATTTCCGATTGAATCTGTTGAACTGAGTCTGCGCCTGTAATGAAGACATATCCTGTCAATACGTTGTTGCTCCTAAAAGTCGCATTATGATTTCTACAGCCATTCTCGCGGTTTGGTTTCTAACGTCAAGAATTGGATTTATTTCGACCACTTCCGCTGAACGTATGAGTCCTGTTTTTGATGCGGATTCCATGAGCAGACTAATCTCACGGTATGAAAGACCTCCACGTACAGGAGTTCCCACACCAGGGGCGAAACGCGGATCGATTGCGTCGACATCAAAACTGATATGAAGAGCATCAACACGATCTTTGAGGTACTCCATTGCAAAATTAACCGTTTCTGACATGCCAAGGCGGTCAATGTCGCTGATTGTAAATACCTGGACTCCTGCAGAACGAATATTTTGCTTTTCACCACTATCGAGATCACGAATACCCATTAGGACAACATTGGCAGGATCGACTTTACGAAAATCGCCGTAAAGTGCACTTAGACGCGAATCACCGATGCCTGCAGAAGCAGCGAGGCTCATACCATGTATATTGCCTGAGGGACTTGTCTCAGGGGTGTTGAAATCACCGTGAGCGTCGATCCAAAGCACACCCCAACTGATTTTCTTTTTTGAATAATAGGCTCCCAGGCCTGCCAGGGTGCCAATTGCAATAGAGTGGTCACCCCCAATCACCAGAGGAAATTTTTCTTGTTCCAGACTGGACTCTACACGTTGAGCAAGAAGTGTGCAGGTTTGCACTATCTGGTCGAGAAATTTTATTTTAGGGTCTCCCATTTCCTCAAACTCCTGAATGGCAATTTGAAGTCGCGGCATCGATTCCTCCGGTGTATGACCATGAGCAATAAGGTTTTCTTTTAGTCCGGCAAGTCGTAGTGCTGATGGCCCCATATCTACTCCGCGCCGATTGGCTCCAAGGTCGAGAGGTACCTCAATTACATTAATTTTCATAGCAGGTGTGCCTTTATGTCTGGTAGTACAGTATTGAAAAAAATATCATATATATAAATTTTAAAATTTCAGAACTGCTATTGGTTTGAGTTTATAACTTATTTTGCCATTGTTCCCCGTTTTAAATCCATAACTGTTTGTCTGGAATTGGACTCAGTTGGAAAATGGTTTGTTGAAACAGGTAAAACAACAGTTACATACATATTTATCGCTTCTATTGTACTCTTCGGTGTGACGTTTTTTTTAAGATGAATCATTGACTCTGTAAATATCATCAGAACAATCAGGTTTGATCAAAGGCTACTACCTGTTAAACATGGTAAAGTTATATTTTATCGGGAACAGTGAAAATCTTAAAAATGCCTCTTTCTGGTGTAACACGGAGATTTTGACTGTTTTGTTTAACGTTATGCACCATAAATTTTCACAAGATAAAAAAATGCGCATCAACAACAAAATGATAATTACGTTTAAAAAGGAATACAAGTATGAAATTTTCTGTACCTGTTAAAGCACTTGTTAAACGCAGGTTTTCCTGCCGGTCATTTTTAAATCAACCGCTTGAAATCACCGAAATCGACTCAATTAATTCGTTGCTATCACAAATTCATTCCGGACCATTGGGGTCTTCTTTACGTTTTAAGTTTATTACATTATCGCGTGAAAAGAGTGATGAATTAAAAGTGTTAGGCACTTATGGAGCGATTAAAAATCCGGCCGGATATTTGGCAGGTGTCGCTGATTCTTCAAAGAAAAATCTGGAGGATTACGGTTTTGTACTTGAAAAGGTTATTCTTCATCTGACTGACATGGGTTTAGGAACCTGCTGGTTGGGCGGATTATTTACGAGGAGCAGTTTTGCCAAAGTACTTGGCATGACCGATGATGAAATGATGCCGGCGATTGTAGCTCTGGGAAAAATGGCCGATCCTGAACGTGCCAGGAAGGCACTTATTCGTCAATTAGGTGGTTCTTATAAAAGAAAACCCATACAGGAGATCTTTTTCAGTAATGATTTTCATACCACAATCACAGCAGAAGATGCTGGCAGCTTTACACCACTAATGGAAATGGTTCAATGGGCACCATCAGCGGCTAATAAGCAACCCTGGAGGATAATTAAAAAAGGTGATGTATGGCATTTCTATCTCAATCGTACAAAAGGATATTCAACCGGACTTGTAGCAAAGTTAGTAAAGATGGATGATATTCAACGGTTGGATATTGGAATTGCAATGTGTCATTGGGAATTAGGTGCAAATGAGATTGGTTTACAAGGACGTTGGATTGTTGATTCACCGGATATCGAAGTTCCAAGTAATTTGACAGAGTATGTTGTCAGTTGGAAGTGTGATTGATGAATAGTAAAAATATGCAATGATTGACTAAGTGGAAACAGGCAAACAATATCAGGCAAAGAACCAGTCACCTTTTTACGGATACTTTTTTTATCAACGTTACTTGGCTCTATCATTGGTTTAAAAGTAGTTTCTCATTAAATGAAAATAGTGAAAATGAAAAATTAACTGAAAGCCTGTTTATCAAAAAAAAGAATTGATCAATGGAACATGAACGGGTGCTGTTCAAACTATCAAAAAGTAAAAAGATCAACCTGTAAACCAGTCGATAGCAGGTATTGCTGAAAACTCCTTGATGGTGAATGGTAAAAATATGTTAAAGTATCAATAGATCCGGATGATGATAATTATATTGAATGTACTGTAGCAGGAAATGTAAAGTTTAGTGCAAAATCAAAGTGGAGTTTCTCATTTACTTGTGCGGAATTCAACACTAGTTGAGAAATAGCAGTACAACAACAACGCAAGGAGTTTTTCATGAAGACAAATGTCAGGAATAATGTCAACTGGGTAGGAAAAGTTGATTGGGAGTTGCGGAAATTTCATGGGAATGAATACTCCACTCACAAGGGTTCATCCTACAATTCGTATTTGATACAGGAGGAAAAGACTGTCCTTATTGATACCGTATGGAAACCTTTTGCAAAAGAGTTTGTTGATAATCTTGAAAGTGAAATTGATTTAAATAAAATCGATTTTATTATCGCAAACCATGCTGAGATCGACCATAGTGGTGCACTGCCTGAACTTATGAAGAAAATTCCGGATACCCCCATTTACTGTACTGTCAATGGAGTGAAATCACTGACCGGTCATTATCATCAGAATTGGAATTTTAAACCGGTTAAAACCGGTGATTCCCTTGAGCTTGGTAATGGTAAAAAAATTGTTTTTATGGAAATGAAGATGCTGCATTGGCCGGACAGTATGGCGAGTTATTTGACAGGAGATAATATTTTGTTCAGCAATGATGCTTTTGGGCAACATTATGCTACCGAGTATCTGTTTAATGATCTTGTTGATCAGGATGAATTGATGAATGAATGCATTAAATACTATGCAAATATTCTAACGCCGTTCAGTTCATTTGTTGAGAAAAAAATTGAAGAAGTGATCTCACTGAAATTACCTATTGATATTATTGCTACCAGTCATGGTGTAATCTGGAGAGAAAATCCAACTCAAATTGTTGAAAAGTATCTGGCATGGTCAAAAGCATACGCCGAGAACCAGATTACAATTTTGTATGATACCATGTGGGATGGAACAAAGAGGATGGCTGAGGCAATTACACAGGGAATTAAAGCTAACGATAAAAGTGTAACAATTAAACTGTTCAATATTGCAAAGACTGACAAGAACGATATCATTACCGAAATATTCAAATCAAAAATGATTCTCGTAGGTTCACCAACTATCGGAAGAGGTATTTCAAGTGCCACTGCAGGTATTCTGGAAGAAATTGAAGGGTTGCGATTTATGGGTAAAAAAGCAGCAGCGTTTGGTGCTTATGGCTGGAGCGGTGAATCAGTTGCCAAAATTACCGAATGGTTAAAAAGGTCCGGTTTTGAAGTTCTTAATGATGGAATAAAATGCCTATGGAATCCTGATGATCCAAGTATAGCTCAGTGTATTGATTTTGGGAAAAAGTTGGTACAGGGTTAATTTACTGTGAAGATCCCCCCTTTATCCCTCCTTATTAAGGGGGACGCCTCCGGCGGGGGACTTTTTTTCTGCCGGAAATACCAGAGCCACGAGGGCTCTGGCTACGATGGGCCTATTTTTCATTACATCATCAATTCCTGGTGGACAATCCGGGATTATCCTGTCCTGCTTTATAAAAATACGTATCATACTTCACGGGGTAATCCTGCGCTTTTTGTAAAACCGAAAATAAAGGTTCAAACTGTGATCAAGCTTACAGCTGCGAAAAAGTATATTATCTGAAAACGAATTATTGTAATTGTAAGTGGTTACTGCATAGCGATAAACCATACACAACCTGCCAAACAGTTTCAGGAGGAATAATGGCTGAAAGAATTATTATTATTGGTTCCGGTCCTGCCGGTCTGACAGCATCCATTTATACAGCCCGTGCGAATTTGAAGCCGCTTCTTTTTGAGGGATTTATTGAAGGGGGAATACCTGGAGGCCAGTTGATGATCACCAGTGAAGTTGAAAATTTCCCCGGTTTTCCGGAAGGGATAATGGGTCCTCAGTTGATGGCAAATATGCGTGAACAGGCGGAAAAACACGGTACACGTATTGTCACCGAAGATGTAACCAATGTAAATTTAAGTGTTTATCCTTTTGAGGTTGTTTCAATGAGTAATGAAACAATGACCGCAGAAGCGCTTATTATTGCATCAGGAGCTACAGCTAAACGATTACCGCTTGAATCAGAAAAGAAATATTGGGGTCGCGGAGTCAGTGCCTGTGCGGTTTGTGATGGTGCACTGCCGGTATTCAGAAATCGGGAGCTTGCTGTTATTGGCGGGGGTGACACCGCAATTGAGGAAGCCGTTCATTTAACTCAGTTTGCATCAAAGGTATATCTGATTCACCGCAGAGATGAATTACGGGCAAGTAAAGTAATGCAGAAGCGGGTTATGGAGCATTCTAAAATCGAAATATTGTGGAATAAGGTTGTTGATGAGTTTATTGGTGATGGAAAGCAGCTTGGCGGATTAAAATTGAAAGACACGGTAACTGGTTCATTATCAGAGCTTTCCGTTGTTGGATGTTTTGAAGCAATTGGACATTTGCCAAACACCGGTTTTCTGAAGGGTCAACTTGAAACCACCGAACTTGGTTATATCAAAACAGTTCCAGGGTCAACGCAATGCAGTATCCCAGGAGTGTTTATAGCCGGAGATGTTCAGGATTCAAAATATCGTCAGGCAATTACTGCTGCAGGGAGTGGTTGTATGGCTGCGATAGAAGCTGAACGTTGGCTTAGTGAGAAGGATTGACCCCTCTCTGACTCTCTGACCCCTCCCGCCCGCAAAGCCGGGCGACCTCCCCCGCAGGGGTGAGGTATTGTTTGTAAAATCAAAACGTTTTCAATAATATCCCCCCCAGTTAAGGGGGGCGCGTCAGCGGGGGATTTCTTTGTTTCTGCCGTGGAAACCAAAGCCACAAGGGCTTTGGCTACAGATTATCTGCTACCTGCTACCTGCTACATTCCCGACCGGGGGATCTCAATTCGGATTTTTGTACGTCGTTTTTCGCTCCACCAGCATACCTTCAATTTCAAACGCTACGGAACGTTTGTTTGAGGGGAGTGATGTCGGGTTTACAACATAGGAGATCATCACCTGAACCGTTGCCTGAATATTAAAATTATACGATGTCAATCCATGATGAAACGCATCAAAGGTGTCATCAAAACCGACAACTGCAACTTTCGATTTTGGATTATTCTCCCGCAGGAATTCCATCGCACACAATGCAGTAAAATCATTGGCGCAAACCCATGCAGTACTGTTGGATCTGGCGAGCGCGTTTCGATAAAGAGGTATCATACATTTCCGGATAACATTGTGTTGCACATTGCGGATAAATTGATTTTTGTATGATAAAAATGCATCGGTAATAATTGATGGAACTGCTTGTTTTTCAAATATTTCGGTGTGCATTTCAAAGAAGTGTTCCGGTGATTTTATAAATTTATAATAGCTGAAATTGTCAGTATATTTGTCAAGAGCGAATGTCTCAACCGGCGCACCAAAACGTGAATATATTTCATTTAAACCGCTCAGGCGCGTTTTTGACCACTCAGATTTATGAAACGGTGAGAAATAAGCAATATTGGTGTGTCCTGATTGCAGAAGAAATGTTGCAACATGCTTGGCTGCTGTGGAGCTTGTTGCGATAGAGAAGAGCTGAATCTGAGGATTCTTTTTAATGTAGTCAGTGATGTTGAGGATTGAGCCTTCCTGTAATACTGCAATGGGTTTTTTACTTTTTTCAAGCCGGGATAAAATTGAACGATACAACTCGTTAGGACTTTCGCCCCAAAGCAGGTATCCCATTATTGATGCATCAATCGGAATGTCATTAGATACAGTTCCCGTGGAATCGGTTATCTGAAGTTCTCCTGAGGCATCGGAATACTCCAGGACACGCAGTTCGAAACCCATTCTGGAGCACTGTTGCTCACAATAACGCATAAAATCCTGACCCCAGGGGGTACGTGCCTGCATCTGAAGTTTGGGGTGTGACCATCCAATCAGCACAATCGACAGCTGTGTTGGCCGGCGAATAAAATGAACAATGAAATAACGGCGGTAACGTAACTCAAGGATCCCCTCAGAGGTAAGGCAATCCAATGCTTTTTTAACGGTCTGATAGCTCACACCATAATTACCCTGAAGTTCCTTTAGCGACGGTAACATCATGCCTTGTGTATACTTACCGCAAAGAATATCTTTGTGAATTCTATCGCGAAGGCCCTGCCATCCTTTTTGGGTGCTATCAATAACAATGCTGATCTCCTGATTACCTTTTATACGGGTTCCCTGACCGTGCATGACTTCAAGTTCACCGCTTTCAGAAAGACGATGCACAGCTTTCCACATAGAGACGGGACTTACATTTGCGGTTTTAGCAAGACTGCTTATTGATGGGAGAAGGTCTCCAGGATTCCAGGATCCATCCTCAATCTGCTTTTTTAGAAAACTTTCTGCCTGATCAATTGCCGGACTGTTACGGGTCATTTCGAGGTCCTATAATTAGCTGATAGTGATAGTGATACCGGATTTATGGGAACCGGTATACGTATGATGGTTGTAATAATGCATAGAACAATTGCTCTGATCTTCATTTAGTAGCTATTTATACGTACTAAGGTTTAAATTCATTTTGAGAAATATGCAATTCTTATAACATTTTTAATTTAGCATGCAGGTATTTAATATACAGACCATTGAATTCAAAGTAACACATGTGCTATTTTAACCAGTTGCTTATTTAATTATTATTGGACCTGCAGTATTGTTTTGTTTTCAGATACACATGGTGTATCTTTGAATGAACTGCAATGATGTTGGTACAGATACTTAACGTGAAGTCTTTTTTTAATGTTGCAGGATGAATAACACTTAACATTATAATATATTCATTTTTTCAATTAACCAGTTTAAGGAGGAAAAGATGGCATCGATTAAGGGTACACAAACCGAAAAAAATCTTTTAAAAGCATTTGCCGGTGAATCTCAGGCAAGAAATCGTTATACATATGCTGCGTCAATTGCAAAAAAAGAGGGATATGAGCAGATTGCAGGAGTTTTTCTTGAAACTGCAGATCAGGAAAAACAGCACGCAAAACGTTTTTTCAGATTTCTTGAGGGTGGAATGTTAGAGATAACAGCTTCATACCCTGCAGGAGTTCTGGGAACAACAGCTCAGAATCTTAAGGCTGCTGCTGATGGCGAGCATGAAGAGTATTCGCTGCTATACCCTGAATTTGCAAAAATTGCGAAGGAAGAGGGTTTTCCGCAGGTTGCAGCTCAGTTCAATACAGTTTCTGTAGCTGAAAGAAATCATGAAAAACGCTATAGATTACTGCTTGAAAATCTGGAAAAGGGACTTGTGTTCAAAAAGGAACAGACAATTAAATGGAAATGCAGAGAGTGCGGTTATATCCATGAAGGTGCAGATGCACCAAAGGTTTGTCCCTGCTGTGATCATCCTCAGGCTTTCTTCGAGAAGCTTTCTGAAGAGTATTAATAGATCGCATCCACATCTCTTTCTGAGATGTGGATGAATTCGACTGCATGAATCGTCTCTTTGCCGTTAAAAATCCGCTCTTTACCTGAAATCATTTTTATGAATTTTTCGCCAGAGGTATATTTAATCAGATAATGGGTTGAGTATTTATAATGTTCGACAATTAAAGCTTTCTGTTTAAAAAAGTATAAATCAGTTGAAACTTTTTAATGACAGGATTGTCAACAAGAATGTAGAATGCAGTAATCCTGAAATGCTTGACATCAGGTAGTATCAGATACAACTGCAATGACCGGTACCATATTGGGTACATAACAAAACAGGAAAATACGACAAACGTCTGAAAGACGTTTTTGACCATAGAGGAGGTTTTTGTGAAGATTATAGAGATCTGCGGTTTAACAAAAGATTATCCGCTCGGGACAACTACGGTTCATGCTTTACGCGGAATTAATCTATGTATCGAAAAGGGTCATCTGATGAGTATCATCGGACCATCCGGCAGCGGGAAAACAACACTTTTAAATATAATCGGGTGTATCGATCATGCCACGCAGGGCAGCGTAAAAGTAGCGGGGCAGGAGATCACCAAAATGGGAGATCGTGCAGTAACCGATCTCAGACTTCACCATATAGGATTTATATTCCAGACATTCAACCTGATTCCGGTGCTGAATACTCTGGAAAATGTGGAATTTCCACTTCTGTTAATGAAAAAATTTACAAAGGGTGAAGTTCGGAAAAAAGCGGAACAGTTCATTGATGAGGTAGGGTTGCGCGAACATATGAAACATAAACCTGCAGAGCTCAGTGGCGGGCAGCGACAGCGTGTCGCAATTGCGCGGGCACTTGTGACAAATCCGGATATTGTACTTGCTGATGAACCGACTGCAAATCTGGATTCAGTTACCGGTGCACAGATTCTTGACCTGATGAAAGAGATGAACAATAAGGAAAAGACAACCTTTATTTTTTCGACACATGATCCGAATGTGCTTAAGTATGCAAAAGACATTGTCAAAATAAAGGATGGTCTTATTGAGGAAGCGAGTGTGTCATGAACCTCATTGTAAAAATTGCATGGCGCAATATTATGCGTCACAAAGGAAAAAGTATCATCATAGGAATGATTCTCTTCCTGGGTGCATTTCTTATGACTGTTGGAAACGGTGTAATATCAGGAATGGATCACGGATTACATAAAAATATTGTAAAGAGTTTTACCGGTGATATTGTGCTGGTTGCAGACAAACAGGAAAGTGATAATGTTTTTCTTGAGTTTATGGGAAAAGCAGTTGAACCGATCAATAATTATATTGACATTAGGGAAGTGTTGAAAGAACAGACCTTTATTGACAAGTATATACCGGTTGGAAAAAACATGGTTATGGTGCTTAATGAAGAGGGCGGTATGCCCGGCTATACGTATGTACTTGGTGCTGATCTTAAAAAATATAATGAAGTATTTCCCAATACAATGGAGGCGCTGGAGGGGGAACTGCCGGATGTTGATTCAAAAACAGTATTAGTTCCAACGGGTGCACGTAAAGAGATGTTTGATTACTCCGGAATATGGTTTGTACCAACGGGTGGTAAACTTTTAACAACAAATCTGCCAAAAGATAACACTGCAGACACAAATTCGATTGTGTTAAAAGACAGTATTGTGTTTATGGGATACAATAACGACAATACGACATCGGATATCCGGCTCGGTATCAGCGCTATTGTCAGGTATAAAGCACTCAATACCATTCTTGGCAGTTTTTCATTAATGGATATTGAATCATATCGTATGGCACTGGGGTATTTTTCTGCAAATGATAAAACTGTCATGTTGTCTTCGTCAGAGAAAAAACTCTTCGAAATGGATGAAACAAATCTTGACGCTTTGTTTTCTGAAAATGGTTTTGATGAAATAAATGGCAGTGATGAAAAAGAGTTGTCATTGGAATCACAGATTGATACAACAACAGCAAGTGGATCAGTGAAAGAAGTTGATCTTGATGCAGGAGTTTACAATCTGGTTCTGATCAAAATAAAGGATCAGAAAAAACTGGATGCAAACGTTACAGAATTAAATAAGCTGTTTAAGGAAAAGAACCTTGGCGTACGTGCAATAACCTGGAAGAAGGCAATGGGAATGATTGGCAGTATGGCAGTGCTGATCAAAGGCGCATTGTTTACATTTGTTATGTTTCTGTTTTTTGTTGCAATCATAATTATTGTCAATACATTGAGTATGGCTGCGATCGAACGGACTACCGAAATTGGTATGATGCGTGCGGTTGGTGCACGTAAAGGTTTTATTCGTATGATGTTTGTCGGTGAGACGGCAATGCTATCATTTGTATTTGGTGGTGTTGGCATTGTTGCAGGTGCTATTATCATTGAAATTATCAGTCTGCTGAATTTTACATCTGATAATGATATGGTGCAATTATTATACGGAGGAGATACTTTTTCTCCGCTACTAACAACACCTGATTTTATTGCCGCAGTTATACAGCTTGCACTTGTAACATTTTTAGCTGTTATGTATCCCATGAAAGTTGCAAGCAATATTACTCCTCTTGATGCAATATCCAGGGACTAAGGAGAAAAAATGAATTATTTATTTCAGATAAGTTTAAGAAATCTGTTACGACAAAAGAGAAGAAATTTACTGCTTGGAGTTGCAATTGCTTTTGGAACAATGGTACTGATTATGGCAAGTGCTTTTTCTCACGGTATATCTGAAGTACTTTTTAAAGAAATCATTGTTTATGTGAGCGGACATGTTTCTGTCAACTTTGCTGATAATGGAAATCAGTTTGCTCAGGTATTTCATGATGGTCCGAGGGTACTTGACATGATAAAAAAAGAGGTTCCTGAAATGCGCAATGTTCAGGAATCTATGGGAGTTATGGCCCGGGCAATTGGTAACGGTAAATCAGACAATATAATTATGGTAGGCGTCGATCTGAAATCCGGTGATGAAACAGATGCTCTGGATGCTGAAAAGAACTTTAAAATGGTGACCGGGAATTTTATGGATCTGGCAGATTCGACCGTGGAAAATCCGGTAATTCTTTCGGAGCAGAAGGCAAAGTACCTTAATGTCAAAAAGAATGATATAATCCGTGTCCGTTACAAATTGATAAATGGACAGGATCAGGCATCACGACTGACCGTAGTCGGGATTTTCAAACCGGCGAATGTTTTTATGTCGGCACCTGTTTTTCTTGAGATAAAAGATATTAAGAAATTAACAGGATATGGACCAAATGATATTGGAACGCTATTTATTTCTTTACATAATCCAAAAAAGGATGCAATAACCATTGCCAACCGATTGCAGGAAAAGCTGAAACCATCACTGGCAGGTATTTATGGCGATGTAAGTATTAAAGGCGGTACAGCACAATCAACGCTACTGGGAATGAAATCCGATACTGCATCGAGAAATTTACTTGAGAGAACGATCGCGTTTACGGACAGTTCGACAAAAGTTACCCGTGATGCTGTTATTATCAGTGACTCGCTTGCAAATGTCCTGCAGGTAAAAAGCGGAGATCAGATACAGGTTGATTTCAAATCGAAATATCCAGGCGGGAAAGGATTTGGATTTGTAAAGATTACCGGCATATTCAAATCAAATACTACGGTTTCGTCAAATACGATACTTGTAAATGAACTGGATTTCTACAAACTTTTTTACAGTGCCTGGCCTGAACCGTTTACTGACAATAAAGCGTCATTTGTGCCCGATACAGCAAATGCACTGTACCCGATTTATTCATCTGAATGGAATTTATTGCCACGTGTAAAGACAACAACAGAGATGACAAAACAGATGCGTGAAGTTGGTTCGAAACGTATCAGGGGTACCTCGGTTTCTGTTCAATCAATGTATGAAAGTGCAAGTGCAGTACTGAGTCTTGAGGTTGCTCTTCAAATGATTACTTTTTTCGCGGTAATGATTCTATTCTTTATTATTCTTATTGGGGTTATTAACACATTGAGAATGACAATCAGGGAAAGAACCCGCGAAATAGGAACAATACGGGCAATAGGTATGCAGAAAAGTGATGTTAAAATGACATTTGTGCTGGAGACATTTTTTCTGAGTCTGTTTAGCGCCGTGATTGGAACAATCATTGCGTTTGGCGGGATGAAAATACTCTCGATGATTAAAATCGATTCCGGTGATAATCCGGTTGGTATGCTTTTGTCAAATGGACATCTTTACTTTGCACCAACCATTACAAGTATCGCAGGGTATATCATTCTGATTGTTGCCATTGCGGTATTGACAGCATACTTCCCTGCACGCAAGGCATCAAATCTTTCATCGGCAGAAGCTCTTAGACATTATGAATAAAAATTTTGGAGGAATAATGATACGTACTGTTTTACTACTACTGACAATGTCAATCGGTTCAGTGTATGCATATCCGAAGATCGATTCGATTCTCACAAACCTTGACAATAAGTATTCACTTGTTACTGATGTCAAAGCCCGTGTTGATCTCACACAGCAAAAAGCCAATCAGGGGGCCAAAAAACTTGAGATGACTTATTACCGTAGCGATTCAACTAAATCGTTTTTAATCATTATGGATGCACCTGAAAATGAAAAAGGAAACGGATATCTTCGCATGGGGGATAATTTCTGGATGTACAGAAAAAATACCCGAACATTTCAGCATATTAACCGTGATGAAAGTATTGGGGGATCAGATGCAAGGGGTGATGATTTCGAGGACAGGAAGTTGAAAGAAAAGTATAAACCTGCTGTTGATTCATCCGGGAACGAAATCATTACCGATGATACACTCGGGAAGATTGCTGTTTATAAATTTGAACTGACTGCAAAAGTAAACGATGTTGATTATCCGAAGAAAATATATTGGGTACGGAAAGATAATTACACCATTCTCAAGGAAGCGGCGTATTCGCAATCGGGTACACTGATGCAAAGTGCTTACTATTTGAAATTTACAACAATAAAAGGCCGTGATATTGCTGTGAAAATGCTGTTCGTTGATGAATTTGAAAAAGGGAATAAATCGGTTGTTGAGATCTCCGGAATATCTATTGACAAAATCGATGACAGGGTTTTCACAAAAGCATATCTTGAAAATTTAAGTAAATAACCAGGAAGAAACCAATGAAGTTATTTAATTGTTCAATAGCCGGATTACTGATCGCTGCAGGCGCTTTGTGTATTTCTGCCGAAGAGATGTTTGATGAAGACGCGCTGTTTGCTGATACAAATATGACCGTCGACAGTGCATCACTTGTCGATAACCAAAGAATAATCGGGGATAGTCAAAAGACAACCGTCGGTTTTTCCGGAACTGTAAACAGCGTTGCTGAAGTTGCATTTTCACGATCCTTCTTTGATGAGCTTAAAAGAAAAGAGATTATACCATCAGCATATATCGTTAATAATCTCATGCTTGATGTACGCATGGCACAGGATGTCAAGGCATTCAGTAATCTTGAATTGACATTCAGACCGGATAGCTCGGTATTTGACATTAACCTGCAGGAACTGTTTCTGGATTTCAATGTTAAGCGAATGGTTTATTTCCGGACAGGAAAACAGGTGCTTCAGTGGGGGAGATGTTATTTCTGGAATCCGACTGATCTGATTAATATCGAAAAGAAAACAATTGAACCGCAGATCGGCTATCGCGAAGGTGCGTATGGTGTCAAGATGCATATTCCGTTTGGTACAAAGTATAATATCTATGGCTTTGCTGACATGAAACGCTTGACATCAGTTGACAGTATGGCAGGCGCAATAAAAGGCGAAATGCTGATTGGTACAACTGAAATTGGCGCTGCTCTTTGGGGTAAACATGATAGAAAACCGGTTTTTGGCATTGATTTTTCAACAAGATTACTTGATTTCGATATTACAGGAGAGATGAGTCTTGAGAGCGGAGATAATATTTCGGTCATCAAAGGCCTGCATAAAAATGAACCTATGCTTGAATTTATGAACCGGGTCGCGCGGGGTGATAAAGAGATTGATCTTAATGCAAAGGCAGATAAAGATGTTGTTCCGAAAATATGTCTGGGAATTTCCCGGTCTTTTGATCTTCTTGAAGTAAAGGATAGAGTAACCATTATTACTGAATTTTTCCTGAATCAGGCAGGTGTGGAAGGTGATTTCTACGATGAGCATGATGTAAAGGCGCTGTTTGATGCGCTTGCAAAAGATACAAGCGGCAAAATGGGTGATCAGTTGAACAGTCTGCGAACAAGGTTTTCAAGACCAAATGAATTTTCACGATATTATGTATCATTGTTTACAACAGTCAATAAATTTATAATTCCCGAAATAGTATTACAGCTTAATAGTATTATAAACATTGAGCAGAGTGCAGCAGTACTCATAGGTTCTTTACAATACACGACGCTTCACAATTTGTTTGCCGGTTTAACAGTCAGTGGAGCGATAGGCGGTGGTGAAACAGAGTATACAATGTTTGGAAATGCACTGTCCTGCCGTTTAAATATCGGTATTAATTTCTAACTATTATTTTAAAAAAAGTTGGCAATGTCGATAACGTATGCTTTACAAAGAGACTTTTGTGCCGGTTGCTCGCCCCCTAAATCCCCCGCAGGGGGACTTGAAGAAATAGGCTAAACAAGCTATTCAGCTCTCAAAGTCCCCCTGCGGGGGATTTAGGGGGCGTGTGGCTAATGAGTGTTGATTCAACTGCGCCATATAGGATAATACATCATTTCATCCATTGTGTTATAAATTCTTCAGATTCTGCAAGCTGTTGTATTGAATTAAGTTCATCAGAGCTCCAGGTATCTTTACATGAAAGTAAATTCCAGTTATTGATAAATCCATCAGCAAGTGATTCTGCAAGCTGTATTCGCGATAATGAATCGTTGATTGCATGTATCCATATACTCTTTGACAGAAGTAAAGCACGTTGCTTTTGCTGTTCATCAGCAGAAATTGTCAGATAGTGAGGAAGATCCGCGAATCCAATGGAAATCGGAATGGAGCCGTGCTGTAATACCCCCAGTGTTGTGCGTTTTTGCGCAGACCCAACCAGTTTTCGTCCATCAACCATGATCTCATCACGGTTGGGAGCAAGAAAACAGGGGAGTTTAATTTCACGTTTTACCGCCAAAAGTTCATCATAGGAGTCGTGGGTGCTGCAGTGTATTCCCAAATTGTTTAAGCCGGCTTTTAAGCACGACGTTATAGCTGCATAACTTTCTTTGACAGTATCACCGAGAAAAGAGATTGTTTTCGGAAAAATGCAACTATAGGTCAAATCGCATTTGTGAAGTACCGCGCGTCCGCCAGTGGGTCTTCGTATCCAGTCAACTGAATCCGTTGTGCACATGTCAAGATGAAGTGTAGCTGATGGCTGCTGCATATAGCCCAGTGTGATCGATGGATGTTTCCAGGTATAGAAACGAAGATAGATCGTATCGCTTGTATGAACCGTTGAAAGCAGATACTGGTCAGCTGCCATGTTAAATGCAGCAGTTTGATCATAATCAAAAATTATCCGGAGTTGTATCATGAACTAAAAATACAAACCGGATCCGGTTTAATCCAAACGGGATAAACGATTTTTGAAAAACCTGCGTATCGTCAATTATATTAGG
>JAAZBG010000179.1 GCA_012513915.1 Fibrobacter sp. | reverse complement strand
ATTTTGTATCTATGGGGATTATTATAATCCCGCCGGTAGCAGGTGCAACACCATCACCAAGCCAGGTCGGATCATTTAAACTCACTGACTTTAAAATCCGTCCGCAAATGCTCAGTGTTTCATATTGACAAGGTGATCTACGTTATACTACATTACCTGTATGCGAAAAAAAAGTGCGCTTCTTGTAACGTGTGAACATGGCGGAAACACCATTCCACTTAAGTACCGGTATCTGTTTAACAATACGGATATTCTTACTACACACCGGGGGTATGATCCCGGGGCACTGCCGCTTGCAAAAAAAATCGCCGCATACAACAACTGCAATTTCCTGTACGAGACGATAAGCAGGTTGCTCATAGAGCAGAACCGATCAATCGGACATGCATCACTGTTTTCCCGCTACTCGCAACTGTTATCACCAGATGAACGTGAGTTGTTGCTTGTCAGATACTATCATCCGTATCATCAAAAAATACTCTCTTTGGTTCAGGACAACCTCTCCACAAAACGTTTCACAATTCATTTATCAATACATACATTTACACCGGTACTTGATGGCGTGGAGCGAACGGCTGATGTCGGGATTCTGTATGATCCGTCAAGTGATTCCGAGTATCGGACTGCTGACTGGTTAAAGAAAAATATTAGAGAGCAAATTAACGGAATCAGAGTGCGCCGGAACTATCCGTACAAGGGTGTCAGTGATGGACTTACCGCGTGGCTTAGAAAAAAGTATAATAATATGGTATACTGCGGCATCGAAATAGAGATTAATCAGAAACACTATCAAGAAAAAACTGCTATCTGGAAACAGCTTTCCGTGCACCTTCCCCGCATTATTAGCGAACTCCATAATTTTTAATGATTTTGTGACACTGTCCCGTTGCACAATTTATCTTTAAAATCAATAGTAATTGGTTTGGAACTGTTTGACAGGTTGTCATGATCTGTCTGATGCACTGAAATAGTAAACAAAGTATGTAAGTATTTATAATATGAAAAAGACCATAGAGTATCTACTGAATAAAAAAAAGGCTGGAAAGCCAATTACAATGCTTACTGCGTACGACTATCCTACTGCAAAACTTGAAGACGAGGCTGGTGTTGATGTTGTACTTATCGGAGATAGTGTCGGGACAAATGTGCTCGGTTATTCATCCGAAAAAGAGGTGACACTTGCTGATATGGCACATCACACACGAGCGGTTTTTCGTGGCGTTCAATCAGCATATATAATTACAGATCTTCCGTATGGAACTGCAGAAGAGCCGTTTGCAGCGTATGAAAATGCGGCGTTTCTTATTGAGCAGGGTGCGGATTGTGTCAAAATTGAGGGTTGGAAAGAGAAAAAGAGTGTAATTGCCAATATCGTCTCAAAGGGGATTGCAGTATGTGGCCATATCGGTTACAATCCTCAGACGCATGGTTCCAAAGCATCAGTGTTCGGAAAAACATCAACGGAAGCACTTGATCTTATCGAGAGTGCAAAGGCACTGGAAAATGCAGGTGCAGTAATGATTGTTGTCGAGAAAGTTCCTCAGGAGGTAACATCACTGATAGATCGCGGGGTTAAGATCCCGGTGATCGGAATCGGCAGCGGAAAAACTGATGGGCAGGTGCTTGTCGTGAACGATATTCTTGGACTTGCACCAAAAGTTTTCAAACATGCACATAAATATGCGGATGTAGTGGTACCTGCGCAACAGGCAATTGCATCGTATTGCCGTGATGTCGAAGCGGGTGTCTTTCCTTTTGAAAAAAATATTGTACATTGCGAATCTGAAGAATACGAGAAGTTAAAAAAAACTACAGAACGTATGATCATACCGACAAATTTCTTCCGGTGATCTGCTTATATGTTATAATTCGCTGCTTTCCGGCAAAGGAATCGATTGCAGTGATAAAAACGGGCATTTTTTAGGCTAAAAACAAATTTCCTGCAATTTCTTTCATTTTACGGAAATAATAAGAACAACTTTTCCAAAAAGAATTAAACGATATTGGTAAGTGTGATGACTCGGATAAGGTTTTTTACAGCAAACCGAATCAGGAAGTCACAAGGTGATAGTTTGTCGAATTAAAATGAAAGAAAAAAGCAAAAATCCGGAGCGTTGTTTTTTGACATTTTTTGGTATGAAGAGTTTCTGATAGGTTAGGTATAGATAGGTATTAAACCGGTTAAAATATTTCTACAGAGATCTGTCTTAAACAGAAAACTGGATTTATATTAAACCGTAACCTTTTATATCACAAGTATATCTTATTAACAGACAAATAGTTACTAAATACTTAACAGTGTGTACTCATTGCAAACATTTAACCGGCAAAAGGAATGCAGAGTCATTATGAACAGAAACTTTAAGTTTAAGGGTTTAATTGCAGGCGCACTTTTGTGTGGTCTGATCGGCTGCGGCGGTGGCGAAAAGAAAGAATCAGACGCAGGATCACCTTTCCCACGTTCAAAAACATTGTATCTGGCAGGTTCACAATGGGGAGATCCTACAACGTTTAACCCGATGGCTGACGTATGGGCATCAACATGGCCGGTTGGTAAGGGTGCTTTCAATCTGGTATACGAGCCACTTCTTTCTTTCAATGCACTTGATGGAAAGTTTGAACCTTGTCTTGGATCACTTGTTTCAAAAAGTGGTGATGAAATTGTTATCGATATCAATCCTGAAGCAACATGGAGTGATGGTCAGAGGGTTTCTGCTGCGGATGTTAAGTTTATTTTTGAAATAGGCCGTCGTTTCAAGGATGCACCGACAGCAATTAATGCTGAATATTTTACTGAAATCAAAGTGGAAAAAGTTCAGAACAATGGTGTTGAAACAGAGCGTCTAACATTCGTGGTTGAGAAAAAGGTTCGGAATAATCCTCTGATTATTCTTGATCATATCACACAAACCCGCATTGTTCCGTCACATATCTGGGAAAAGGCGCTTGCAGATAATGGTAACGATCTTAGTGCTGTGCAGAAAATTCCTGTTGATGGGTCCGCTGTTGTTTCGGGTCCTTACAAAACTGAAGCTGCAACAAATGAAAAGGTCGTTCTTAAGCGTCGTGATGACTACTGGGGGAATAAAGCACTGTTTGGTGGTAAAAAGCCTGTTCCGGAGTTTATCATACATCCTATTTTCAAGAGCAACGATGCATTTTCGATTGCACTGCAAAAGGGTGAACTTGATGGGTCACAGACATTTATTCCACGTATCTGGATGAAACAGAAAGATGGAGTAAAGACCTGGTTTGATCAGGCACCATACTTCCTCGCTGGAGCAGTTCCGATTTTCGTAATGAATACAACAAAAGCACCAACAAACGATAAGAATTTCCGTCGTGCAATGGCTGCAGCTATTAACTACAATGATGTAAAAGAACTCGCAGTTTCAGGATATTCCCCTGATATTCAGCCTGGTCTTATTATGGCTGGAATCGGTATTGAAGGAAAGTACTTTAATGCTGATGATGCAAAGCAGTTTGGTGTAAGCTATGATCCTGAACGTGCAAAAAAGATCCTTGCTGATGCAGGGTACAAGTCGGTATACAAAGCTGACGGAACACTTGATTATATGACCGATAAAAAAGGAACTAAGCTTCCAACACTGTTTATCAAATCACCGGCCGGATGGTCTGACTGGGAAGCGATTGTTACTATTGCAGTTAAAGGTCTTCGTGCAGCAGGTATTGATGCACGCGAGGGTTTTGTTGATGCAAGTCTGTACTGGCCGGCACGCGGATCCGGAGATTTCGACATCCTTTTGACAAAACCGGATAATGCTGTTCTTCCATCAACGCCATGGAGTCGTTTCTTTAATGTTATGACATCAAGTACATGGAGACCAATTGGTCAGAATATGAATGAAAACTATGGTCGTTACAATAATCCGAAGTCGAAGGAATTTAATCCAATGGTTGAAAAACTGTTGAAGGAAATTCCAACACTTTCAGATCCTGCAAAACTTTCTGAGGCATATCGTGCACTTAATAAGATTTTCATGATTGAACAGCCGGCAATTCCTCTTGCTTATCTGCCTGAACAGTTTTATGAGTTCAGTGAGACACGCTGGACTGGCTGGCCAACTGCAGCAGATCCATACGCACCGCCACTTCTTCCATGGGTTGGTGCAAGTACAAAAATTTTATGGCAGTTACAGTTAGCAAAGTAAATTAAGGAATATACATGCTTAAACAGTATCCTACATTACGGTATATACTGCAGAGAGGAGGGTGGTATTTTATCACCTTCGTCGTAGCGGTAGCGATTAATTTCTATCTTCCCCGACTTGGAAGCAATAATCCAGTGAAAATTATCATGGGTAATACTTCGCAGGGGTTGAGTAGTGAAGCAGTCAAGGAAAAGGAAGAGAAATATCTGAAAGAGTTCGGACTTGTCAAAGTAAAAAATGGCAATATTGTCCGTAATGAAGACGGGAGTCCTGTTAAGGCATCTATTCTTGAGCAGTTTATAAGTTATGTTGGAATGTGTTTCAAGGGTGACCTTGGAACATCATTCCAAAAGTATCCCAAAAAGGTGCTTGACGTAATAAAGGAAGCGGTACCCTGGACAATCGCTTTACAATTGCCAACCATTCTGTTCGGGTGGATTGTAGGTAATGTCCTCGGGGCGCTGGCGGCATACAAGCGGGGTATATTTGACAAAGTATTTTTTCCGATCTCGCTGCTGTTGAGTTCGTTGCCGTTCTTTGTGTTCGGAATGTTGCTTGTCTACCAGTTTGCGGTTGTATGGGACTGCTTTCCGGCGATGGGTGGATATGCAGGAGATCTTATTCCAACGTTTTCATGGGCATTTTTCAGTTCTGCGGCGTACCACTATGTGCTTCCGTTCTTTTCGATTTTCCTTATTGCTGCAGGTGGACAGGCGATTGGAATGCGTTCAATGGGTATTTACGAATTGGGAACAGATTATATAAAATATGCAAAGTGGCTGGGGCTTAAAGAGACGCGCATTATTGCATATCTGTTCAGAAACGCGATGCTGCCGCAGCTCACCGGGCTTGCACTTTCTCTTGGTACCATGATCGGCGGTGCACTGATTACGGAGATGATCTTCTCCTATCCGGGTCTTGGTATGGCGATGCTTACAGCAATTCAGAATAATGATTATCCAATGATTCAGGGGTGTACGCTGCTGATAACAGTCTGTGTGCTTATCGCGAACTTTACTGTTGATATTCTGATCGGATTCCTTGACCCGCGTGTTAAGGCAGGTTTACAGATTGGGAAGGGGAAGTGACACATGAAACAGTTTTTAACTCTATTCAAGTCACCGATGTTTGTAATTGGTTTTTCGCTTTTTGTCGGGACATTGCTCCTTGCACTTTTGGGCCCGTTGGTGTTTAACATTACAACGGAACGTGTGGGTGTGCAGTATGCACCACCTTCAGGAAAATACTGGTTTGGCTGTGATGACCTCGGACGGGATTATGTTTCTCTGCTCATTAAGGGCCTGCAGGCATCACTGTATGTAGGATTTCTTGCCGGAATCATTGCAACAACGCTTGGAACGCTTCTTGGAATATATGGCGGATTTAAGGGCGGGCTTGTTGATGATATCATAAATATGGTAACTAATCTCTTTATCGTTATTCCATCAATTGTGATTATAATCCTTATCAGTGCAAGTTTTAGTGAAGGCCGTTCGCTGACACTTATTGCTGTGATTATCGGAATGACTGCATGGACATGGAGTGCCCGTGCTGTTCGTGCACAATCATCGGCGCTTAAAAGTAAAGATCATATATCGCTTGCAAAGATGAACGGTGCGAATACGTTTGCGGTGATAACGCTTCATATTCTTCCCTATCTGGCATCATATGTATTTATGGTATTTATTCTTCAGGTAGCTACCGGTATTCTTACCGAGGCTGCTATTTCAATGATCGGGCTCGGACCGCTTGACACAGTGTCACTTGGAACGATTCTCAATCAGGCTAAAAATAACGGTGCTCTCAGTGATGGTATCTGGTGGGCGTTTCTGCCTGCAACTGTAATAATAACAATGGTTGTGTTTGCATTATATCTGATTAATACGTCTGCTGAAGGCGTTTTCAATCCCCGCTTGCGAAAGTAAACAGGTAGTATATGGCAATATTTGAAGTTGATAATCTGAGTCTTCATTATCTTACCCGTTTCGGAAAGAAGATCCATGCGGTTACCGGTGTGACCTTCAATATGGAAAAGGGTGAGATTCTTGGTATCGCCGGGGAATCCGGATGCGGCAAATCTACTCTTGTAAACGGTTTGATGGGCCTTTTTATTCCACCGTTATATCCCACAAGCGGTGATGTACGAGTGAATGGGGAATCGCTGATGAACCGTACGCCGAATGATATTCGTCAGAATGTCTTATCGCGTAAAGTGTCAATGATTCCGCAGGGTGCGTTTAATGCGCTTAATCCTACCCGTAAAGTAAAGGATATTGCAGCGGATGTAATGGCAGCGCATCTGAAAAATGTTGATAAAAAAGAGATCTACGATCGTCTGGTTGAACGGTTTGATCTTTTTGGAATGGATACGAAGAAAGTTTTAAATTCATTTCCGATTCAGTTAACAGCCGGGGAACGTCAGCGGTCCGTTATTGGTATATCAACGCTGTTGAATCCTCAAATGGTTATCGCTGATGAACCAACGTCGGCGCTTGATGTTACAACGCAGAAAGTGGTGATACGTCTGATATTCGATCTTCTTGAGAAAGGTATCTTCTCAACGATGATTTTTATCACCCATGAGCTTCCTTTGTTGCGTCATGTGGCCGATAACATAGGTATTATGTATGCAGGTGAATTTGTCGAATATGGAACGACAGATCAAATCGTTTTTGATCCGCGTCATCCGTATACAAAAGCTCTGATGGGTGCAATGCTTAGTGCTGAGCCCGGACAGAAGCAGAAAAAACCAACTGCTATTGAGGGTGCTCCGCCTAATCTGGCAAATCCGATTTTCGGATGCCGTTTTGCGGATCGCTGTCCGGTAGCAAAAGAGGATTGCAAAAAAAGTGAACAGGAAATCAGAATGGTAGCAGGAAGACAGGTGAGGTGTCAATATGCAGAATAATGTAGATATCTTTGCTGCAGAGAATTGTTCCCGCACATTCGGGCATGGAAAAAAGCTTGTCACCGCTGTTGATCGTGTGACATTTAATATCAAGGATGAGGAAATTGTATCGCTGGTTGGTGGTTCGGGATGTGGTAAGAGCGTTCTTGCAAAGATTATGCTCGGAATTTACCACCCTACTACAGGTACTTTCAAGTATAAAGGCAGTCCTATCACGAATCAGAGGCTTCACTGGAGGGAAGTGCAGGCGGTCTTTCAGGATCCGTTCAGCTGTTTTAATCAGTTCTTTACAATCAGGTCACAGTTAAAAGATTCGCTGAATATTTTTCCGGATAAGCCATCAGCAAAAGAAATTGATGACATTGTAGACAGGGCACTGTTGGCTGTCAATGTTCAACCACCCGAAGTGGAGGGGAAGTATCCATTCGAATTAAGTGGTGGACAGATGCAGCGTATGCTTCTTGCACGTATCTTTATTCTTCGTCCGAAAGTACTTATTGCCGATGAGCCGACATCAATGGTTGATGCCTGTGTGCGTGCCAATATTCTTGATTACCTTATGAAAATCAAGCAGGAACTCAGGATGACCATAGTGTTTATCACACATGATATCGGACTTGCCTACTACGTAAGTGATCGTCTGTTTATCATGCATAAGGGTCAGATCGTTGAGCAGGGAACTCCCGATGAGGTGACACTAACGCCGAAAAGTAAACAGACACTTGAACTACTCGACGATATACCCGATATTCACCGTCAGTGGATTAAAAGGTAAAGCTGCTCAGGAGTGTAATCCCCGGTGCGTGTAACAACGTGCCTTTTTATGTTTGTAGTATTTGCTTTTCTTACGTGATTAAGCAGTCATTTAATTCAGGTTTTTGCACTATTAAAGGGAAGTATGGTTACCATAGTTCCCTTTTTTTACAAAACTACTTAATAATCTTACAAGAGTTGTGCAGATAATTCAAATTGTACCTTCGCATTAGTGAACCGGAATCAGTTAAATTCTTACTAAAATTTATCCAAAAGGGATAAGAGTGAATGATTAAGGTGTAGTAAATAAAATCTTTTGCTTCCGGCTAAATTGTACTGCCGGGAGCTTTTTTTATGATGAAACTATGTGACAGTTTAATCGCATATATACAGATTGTTGAATGTATATTTGTGTAGCTGCTTTTAGCGTTAATAACCAAAATTTTAATAAAACCAAAAGAGGGGCTAAGAATGAAATTCGGCTTTTTTGATGATGCAAAACGTGAATACGTAATTACCACACCACAAACTCCCTATCCATGGATCAACTACCTTGGTACTAAAGATTTCTTCTCTTTGATATCAAATACTGCTGGTGGTTATTCTTTCTATAAAGATGCCCGTCTCAGACGTATCACACGTTATCGTTATAACAACGTTCCACTTGACAATGGTGGAAGATATTTCTATATAAAAGATGGTGATGATTTCTGGTCTCCTGGATGGAAACCGGTGAAACGCGGTCTTACAGAATACCAGTGTCGTCATGGTATGGGTTATTCCATAATTAAGGGTGTCCGTAATGGGGTTGCTGCTGAATGTCTTTTCTTTGTACCGCTTGATGAGACCTGTGAAGTACAGAAAATTACCCTGACTAATACATCCGATAAACAGAAAAAGTTTTCACTCTTTTCATATGCAGAATTCTGTCTCTGGAACGCACAGGACGATCAGACTAATTTCCAGAGAAATTACAACACTGGTGAAGTCGAAATTGATGGTTCGACAATTTACCACAAAACAGAATACCGTGAACGCAGAAATCATTTCGCATTCTACACGGTAAACCGTCAGCTGGCAGGTTTCGATTCAGATCGTGATAGTTTCATCGGTAAATACAATGGGTATGAAAATCCTGAAGTTGTTGTTGAGGGAAAATCGAAGAATTCTGTTGCGGATGGATGGTCACCGATTGCATCACACCATTTGTCGATTACTCTTGATCCTAAAGAGTCAACTGAAATTGTATTTGTTCTTGGTTATGTCGAAAATGATGTCAATGACAAGTGGGAAGCACCGGGAGTAATCAATAAGAAAAATGCTAAAGTAACTATTGATAAATTCTCGACAAGTGCGGCTGTTGACAAGGCGTTTGCTGAACTGAAAGCATACTGGGACAATCTGCTGTCACGGTATACGGTTACAACAAAAGAAGACAAACTTAACAGAATGGTTAATATCTGGAATCAGTACCAGTGTATTATCACATTCCACATGTCAAGAAGTGCATCGTACTTCGAATCCGGTATCGGCCGTGGTATGGGATTCCGTGACTCAAATCAGGATATCGGCGGGTTTGTTCATCAGCTTCCTGAACGTGCACGCGAACGTATTCTTGACCTTGCGGCAACACAGCTTGAAACCGGTGGTGCATATCATCAGTATCAGCCTCTTACCAAAAAGGGAAACAATGAAATCGGTGGTAATTTCAATGACGACCCGTTGTGGCTGATTTACTCAACAGCTGCATATATCAAGGAAACCGGTGACTGGACAATTCTTAATGAGACCGTTCCTTTTGACAATGATGCATCAAGAGCGAAGTCACTTCTTGATCATCTTGACAAATCGTTTTACCACGTTGTAAATAACAAGGGGCCTCACGGGTTACCGCTTATCGGTCGTGCAGACTGGAATGACTGTCTTAACCTGAACTGTTTCTCGACAACACCGGATGAATCATATCAGACATGTACCAATAAAGATGGTAAAACTGCCGAGTCTGTATTTATCGCAGGTATGTTTGTTGCAATCGGGCGTGAATATGTAACCATTCTGGAGCTTCTTGGCAAAAAGGGAGAGGCAAAGAAAGCTGCCGGTCACATTGATGAAATGATTGCAACCGTTAAAAAACACGGATGGGATGGCGAGTGGTATGTACGCGCCTATGATGATTCCGGTAAAAAGGTCGGAAGTAAAGAGTGTGAAGAAGGCAAGATTTTTATAGAACCGCAAGGATATTGCGTTATGGCAAAAATCGGTCTTGAGGATGGTATGTGCGAAAAGGCTGTTGAATCTGCCCGTAAATACCTCGATTCCCAGCACGGACTTGTACTCGTCAATCCAGCATATACAAAGTATCACGTAAACCTTGGTGAGATTTCATCATATCCGCAAGGGTATAAAGAAAACGCAGGTATATTCTGTCATAACAACCCCTGGGTAATTATTGCTGAAACTATTCTGGGTCAGGGTGATCATGCATTTAACCACTATAAGAAGATTACACCGGCATACCGTGAAGATATCAGTGATCTTCACAAAATGGAACCTTATGTATATTCACAAATGATCGCCGGTAAAGACGCAAAACGTCACGGTGAAGCAAAGAATTCATGGCTTACCGGTACTGCTGCATGGAACTTTGTAACGATTTCCCAGTGGATTCTTGGTGTTCGCGCTGATTACAACGGTCTTATTGTTGATCCTTGTATTCCTGCAGAATGGAACGAATTCTCGGTAAAACGCGTCTTCCGTGGTACAACATTTAATATCGTTATCAAGAATCCATCACACGTATGTAAAGGTGTAAAATCCATGACTGTCGACGGTGTTGCAGTAAACGGAAATATCGTTCCGGTTATTACTGATGGCAAAGCACATGATGTCGAAGTGGTCATGGGTTAAGAAGCAGCATTGAAGAAAGGAATATAAATGAAATACGGTTATTTTGATGATACTGCAAAAGAGTATGTGATTACCAATCCCAGGACTCCGGTAAAATGGATTAACTACATCGGAACTCTCCAGTTCGGTGGATTTGTTGATCACACTGGCGGTGCCCTGATTTGTAAAGGCGATCCATCTCTTAACAGAATTACAAAATATATTCAGCAGACACCATCATCTGAATTCAAAGGGGAAACACTCTACGTCCGTATCAAGGATAAAAGTGGCTACAAGGTGTTTTCTCCATTTTTTGTTCCAACGCTTGATAAGTACGATAAGTATGAATGTCATGTCGGGCTGGGATATCAGAGAATTGTTTCAGAGATGTATGGTGTCCGTACTGACGTAACCATTTTTATTCCTTTAGATGCACAGGTTGAAATACGGGATATCAGGGTAACAAATATTTCCGGTAAGGCAATGGAAATAGATGTTATTCCTGTTATTGAGTATACTCACTTCGATGCTGTAAAGCAGTTCACAAATGCAGACTGGGTGCCGCAGACCATGCAGTCCCGTTGCACAACAGAACCAAATGGTCTGAGAGTGCTTTCCCAGTATGCGTTCATGAAACGTGACACTGCGGTTAATTATGTTACATCAAATTATCCGGTTGAATCATTTGAGACCGATCGCAAGCGATTCCTTGGTGATAATGAGTATGGAACATGGGCTCGTCCTTTATCACTGGAAAAACAGGATCTTGATAACTACGAAGCAGACCGTGGTGATAACATCGCGGCGTTACTTCACAAACTCGGATCCATAAAAAACAATGAGACAAAACGTATTATTACACAGCTTGGACAAAAGGTTTGTGTAAAGGATGCAATGCCTGAAATTAATGAGTTTCGTAAGGAAGCGACCGTTGATGCAGCGTTTAAGAAACTTGCTGATTTTTGGGAAAATCACTTGTCAGTAATGAAGATAAAGACTCCGGACGATGGTCTTGACAGTATGATAAATGTGCATAATCCGCGTCAGTGTTATATCACATTTAACTGGTCCAGGTATCTATCCTATTATCAGCTTGGTATGGGAACACGCGGGCTTGGATTCCGTGACAGCTCACAGGATGTAATGGGTGTTGCAGGACATATTCCTGAAGAAAGCAAGAAACTGATAATAAAACTCCTGTCGGTTCAGCTTCCTGAAGGCAATGCGATGCATCAGTTTAATCCGCTCACTATGGAAGCGACTGTTGGTGATGCACACGAGATGCCCGATCGTCCACAATATTATGGTGATGATCATCTGTGGATTGTTCTCGCAGTTATTACCTACGTTAAGGAAACCGGTGATTTTGCATTTCTGAACGAACTAGTTCCCTATTACAATCGCAAAAAGGGAAATCCGGTTGTTAGCGATTCGGTAATTAATCATTTACGTAATGCGCTAAAATTTACAAAAGCAAATGTTGGTGCTCATGGCCTTCCACTTCTCGGGTTTGCAGACTGGAACGATTGTGTCAATCTTCCATCCGGAGCAGAGTCAATGTTCAATGCCTGTCTCTATGGCAAGGCACTGCTTGAAATGATTGATCTTGCCAAATATCAGGATGATGCAGTTCATACGGAACAATATACTGCAGATCTTGAGGCAATCAGAAAGAATTATAATGAACATGCATGGGACGGTGAATGGTACGTGCGGTGGTTTGAAGCAAACGGGACACCGCTTGGTTCACATACCTGTACCCATGGTAAAATCTATATCAACTCTCAGTCATGGGCAGTAATAGCAGACCTTGCAAACGGGGATCGCGGAAGAAAAGCGCTTGACTCAGTCAGAAAACACCTGAATACATCAAATGGTATGAAGCTCAGTACCCCCGGATTCAATGGATACGATCCGTCGAAGGGTGGTATCACAACATATCCCCCGGGGGCAAAAGAAAACGGTGGTATATTCCTTCATACAAATCCATGGGTTATGATTGCCGAGACGATTCTTGGCAATGGAGAGAATGCATTTGAGTATTATAACCAGATCAATCCTGCAAAGAAGAACAATGTTATTGACGAATACGAATGTGAACCGTATGTGTACCCGCAGAATATTCTCGGTGATGAACACAAGCAGTTTGGCCTTGGAAGAAACTCCTGGCTGTCCGGAACATCATCATGGACCTATCAGGCTGCGACAAAATACATTCTTGGTATTCTCCCTGAGTTGAGTGGTTTGAGAATCAACCCCTGTATTCCATCGAAATGGGATGGTTTTACTGTTGAGCGGAAGTTCAGAGGAGCAACCTATATGATCAATGTTAAAAATCCATCACATGTCAGCAGTGGAGTACGTTCTGTGACGGTAAACGGAAAAACACTTGATACATCTCTGGTGCCGGTTGCACAAGCCGGTGATGTTATAACTGTTGATGTCATAATGGGTTAAATGTATGAGAGATTCGTGAATTATTCACGAATCTCTCATAGTATTCAACGGTAATTGTGGTTCAGTTTTAAAATGCACAGTAATTCATACAATTCAGCATCCGTTACCTCTTGTCACTCGTTACGTCTCACACGTCACATTTTTCTTGTTAATCACAGATTTTTAACTGCATAACGTATATTCGGGATATAACAGATACCTTGTAAAAGTCTTTTCAGTAATGACGAATGTATTGGACTATGTTGGAAAATACTCAAAATCTGATTGATAGATATAGTATTGCAGACCGGCACTATCCGGCGGCTGATCTCTGCTGCGGTTACTTAAAAAAAACAGTTTCACCATCCTATATTATTATTACCAAAACTCTGGATGATGTAGTATCCGGCCTGATAGATGATCACTCTGTATATCTCAAATGTCCACGATCGGTACTTTTTAACACTGCGCTTGCGCTTCTGGTTGAACGGTATGATGATCTTAAACAATTCAGTTTTGCCAGGCTTGAGATTGCGGATACAGTACGATTATCGTTAGTTAATCTTGATTATAACGCAGCATCAACCGGGTATGAGTTTATACATAGCGTTATCAGTGCCAGCACAACATGTGGCGATATTGTTGTTGATTCTGAATTTAAAAATGCTCTGCAGCACGACAGAATATTGCAGCAGTATTTCAGGGTGATCAGCAACTTTGAAACGCACACTGATATCGACGAAATGATAACGGTTGGAAAGCATTGTAATTCATCGGTACTTTTTTCAATGAATAAAAGTGGCGCCATAGTTATCGCATACGATTCTGATCGGATCGAAGCTGACTATGCGGATCAGATTGTTTCTCACTATGTTAACATTCTTGGTGCACTGACTACCGATTGTTCAAAGCAGATCAGTACACTTGATATATTGTCTCAGGATGAAATCAGGAGGGCTGTTGTTACCTGGAATGAAACGTCGTCTGTAAATCAGCATCAAGCTGATTTGTCATCAATGTTTGATACCCAATGCGTTAAAGACCCGGATGCATCTGCGATAGTTTCTGACCGGATTTCTTTAACGTTCAGGGAATTGAACAAACGGGTAATTTCACTTGCGTCAATGTTATCGGCACGTGGAGTCTCTACCGAATCACCGGTTGCGGTTTGTATGGATCGCTCGGCAGAACATGTTGTCAGTTTGCTGGCAATAATAAAGTGTAATGCGACCTATATACCGGTTGATATGAATTCTCTTCCACAGGAACAGATCGGTATTATTCTTGATGACTGCAGGCCGGTGGTTGTGCTGACAACAGAAACGTATCTGTCAAGAGTGGGTCAGGGTGGTATCCCTCTTGTAAACGTGACATTGCAGGATAGCGGTCAGGATACGTTTCATACGGATATGGTAAAAAGGTCCGGAGATGATCGCTTTTATATTTTGTATACGTCGGGTTCTCGCGGAAGACCAAAGGGTGTTGAGGGATTATATAAGGGGATCATAAACAGGCTTCAGTGGATGTGGGATACATATCCGTTTACAGATAGTGACATCGGATGCAACAGAACACCGATTGGTTTTATCGATCATATTGCCGAGATTCTTTCACCGTTACTCAAAGGTGTAACATTATATATCCCGGATGATAATCAGAACCGTGATGCAATGTCAATCGCAACCTATATTTACAAAAAAAAAATAAGCAGGATAATTATTGTTCCATCACTGCTGTCCCGGATATTGCATCTTGACTCTGACGCACTTCTTAATATGTCAAGCTTAAAATATGTTTTTTCCAGTGGAGAACCGTTAAGCAATACACTAGTTACTCAGTTTTACCAGCATCTGAAAAGTGCCCGTCTGGTAAATATTTACGGATCAACAGAGGTTAGCGCTGATGTCACCTGGTATGAAGTGAAACGTTTTTTTGCTGCTGATGTACTCAGGTATTTTTCTCAATCAATCGATCTGCCTGGAGGGTTGAAAGAGTCGGTGCGTGATGGCTACCTGAATCCGATTACAGAGGATAGAATTACAAGTGAAAATGTACCGATCGAAGCAATAGCATCACGCTTCAGGTCGTCACAAATGGCAGATTTTCCGATTTCACCGGAGCTATATTACAAACGTCTTTACTCTGATGTGTTTCCGTTTGTCATAAATACTGCATCACCGAAATATATAGGACATATGACAAGTGCTTTACCGGATTTTGTACATGATATCAGTAAACTGATATCGCAGTTAAATCAGAATCTTGTTAAAGTGGAAACCGCAAAATCACTTATCTTTCTTGAGCGCGAAATACTTGCGGTTTTACATCGTGCGTTTTACAGATGCAGTGATCAGTTTTATGATGAACATATCCAGAAATTAAATGCTAATCTCGGACTTGTGACAACAGGTGGTACAACAGCAAATATAACAGCGCTCCTGACCGCAAGAAATAAGGCGCTTTTTACAACCTATGAAATCTTTGCGACTTCGGGGAAAAGCATTTACCGGCTTCTTAATGAAAAAGGGTATGCCGATATGACAATTCTTGGCACCCACCGGATGCATTACTCAATCCGTAAAGCTATTTCCGTCTTAGGTATCGGTATTGAGACAATAATCTATGTCGCTACCGATAGTAACGGACGCCTTGACACGGATGACTTACAGGAGAAAATATCCTATTGTAAGAAAAATAAAATTCTGGTACTTGCAGTTATTGGTATTGCCGGTGCTACAGAGAGCGGCCAGATTGATCCACTTGACGACATAGGAGCTATTGCACGGCAGCATGGAATTCATTTTCACGTTGATGCAGCATGGGGCGGAACGACGATCTTTTCTGATGCCTATAAACACAAATTGCGCGGTATAGAGTTTGCAGATTCAATAACATTTTGCGGCCATAAACAGTTGTACCTTCCGCAGGGAATCAGTATCTGTCTTTTTAAAGATCCTGATCAGTTACAATTTGCAACAACAGTTGCATCATATCAGGCGACGGCTGATTCATACGATGTCGGTAAATTTACCCTTGAAGGGTCCAGATCGGCAATATCGCTCTGTCTTCATGCATCGCTCCAGATGATCGGGAAAAAAGGGTATGAAACACTTGTCAACTACAGTATGGATCTGACATCATTTTTTGCAAAAATCATTGATGCAAGTTCTGCATTTGAACTAATTATGTATCCCGAACTAAACATTGTCAACTACCGGTATATTCCGACAAAATTCCGGTCAAAGGTTCTGAATGGCAGTTTGACAAGTGATGATCAGCATGAGATTAGTTCGTTTAATAAACTGATTCAGGAGAAACAGTTCCTGAAAGGTAAAACATTTGTTTCAAAAACTACATTGGCACACACACGATACGGTTCATTACCGCTGGTGGTTTTTCGTGTGGTTCTTTCAAATCCCCTTACAACCTATGCAGATCTCTATGAAGTACTTGAGGATCAGTTGTCAATTGCACAGCAAATTAACAGTGATGAGGACTGCCTGAAAATCGGATTACATTATAAGATTGTACAAAAAGAGTTCAGACAGGAACATGCGTTCGATGAGAGAATTGTTGTAAGCGCAGTGGATGAGCACATTGTTCCAATCGGAAAACCTGTTTATAATTGTAAAGCATTTATTCTTGATACGAAATTACGACTGTGTCCCGTTGGTGTACCGGGTGAGTTGTATATATCGGGAATGGCTCTGGCACGGGGGTACCACAATAATGTATTGCTGACAAACGAGTGTTTTATTGACAATCCGTTTATGGCAGGTGTAAAAATGTATAAGACCGGTGATCGGGTAAAGTACGCACCCGATGGTACTATTGAGTACCTTGGACGTTTTGATGATCAGGTGAAAATCCATGGGTACAGAGTGGAGCCGTCGGCAGTAGAGTATTATATAGATCAGATTGAATCAGTGTTGCAATCCAGAGTCATTGCAATAACAAAAGAACCTCAGAAACCGTTTCTTGCGGCTTTTATTATTGTGAAAGAGTATGTTGACAGTACGGTAATAAGAGAACAGCTTCAGACAAAACTTCCGGATTATATGGTGCCGCAGCAATGTATTGTTCTGGATTCATTTCCACTGCTTCCAAGCGGGAAAGTTGACAAAAAGAGATTAGAGGAGCTGGTGTCATAAGAAAGTCATGTCAGCCAGAGAGATATGCTATGATCCCTGTGGCTGAACATTGTCAGCGAAGAGTTGTCAGGTGTTTTTAGACTCAATGTCCTTGACTTCGGTTATAAATTCACTGATATCCTTGAACTTCCGGTATACTGATGCAAACCGGACATAGGCTACTTCGTCAAGTTCATAAAGTTCTGTCATGACATAGCGACCGATATCAGTACTTGGAATCTCCATTTTTCCGGATTTTTCAATCAGATTTTCTATTTTATCAACAATACTTTCCACTTTTTTCACTGAAACCGGACGCTTCTTACAGGCGGCAACAATTCCCTGCATGAGCTTTTGACGATCGTACGGTTCACGACGCTGATCGTTTTTAATGATTGTCAAGGCAACATTTTCGATGTATTCATATGTTGTAAACCGCTGGCCGCATCGTAAACATTCACGACGACGTCTGACAGCACGCCCTTCCTTGCTTGAACGCGAATCAACAACTTTGTCTTCACCGTGACTGCAATAGGGACATCTCATGAGAGGAGCCTTTCCTTGGAAAGAATTCAGGTCATTAGTAAATAAAAAACACAAATCCGGTCAACTGTATACATGTTAATATAATAAAGATATTTGAATATACAAAATCTGCTTATTATATAATTTTACTAAAAATGTGCGTTCATGACAAGGGCTGTTGTTGAAAGATCCGGACTAAATGACGCGTTGAAATTAACAGAAGAGATGTTTCTAAGGATTTTATATTTAGATGATGCACGAATATCTACAATTGCGACAACACGATTAAGTACCATTGCACCAATAAAAATTGATGAAATAAGCTGGAGTCTGCTTGATTTTTTGCGAATGTCGCCAAACTCATTCTTCTCGTCATCACTGTTCCAGCTCCAATACCTGGCACCATCATTGTAGAACTCCTTTTCCTCTCTGTTCAAACGCATGGCTTCATTATAGGAGTGAATATTATCAAATTGTTCAACTGCAGTCCAGAAACGGTTATCATTTTTATTCCCACCGTAAGCACCGGCATGAAGCGCCGCATACCCGCGTGCATCAGTGTTGAGCTTTGATGCATACGTTCCGCAGTAGATAGCTCCGAAGAGTGAAAAGATATCAACTGACAGATACGCGAGTGCACTTTTATTTCTGTTTAAATAGTGATGTCCTGTACCTGGTAAAATCAGGGACAGCCCGGTAGCCAGCTTTGATGACTTTGAGCTTTGTTCGTAGGTATCAAAGAGATTGACACTATCAGTAGTGACATCTTCACTGATTGATATCTGTGAAAAAACAGATGCTGCTGAAAGTATTATTAATGTTAAAAACGTATATACTTTTATCATTAGAATCGTACCTCAAGTGCATATCCCGGCGCATAACCATTGCCGGTTGCAACTGTAATATCTTTGATGTTAATATTCTGCCAGGCACTTTTCTTACCAAGCAGTTTGTCATTGTATGCTTTTGCACAGATACCTGCATCAATAGAGCTGGCGATACGGTTGAGTACCATTAAAAAGAAAATCGTTCTGGCGTTTTTATATCTATCTTCGGCTTTAGAGATTTTCTTATTGTAAACCTGCTGATTGTTTGATATACCAAAGTGAGGCACAGAATCAGGGTCGGATTTCAGGATAAAGAAAAATGATGAATCAAAGGAACCGCTGTCAGCACGTCTGTAGCTTGAATATGCGCTATCCTGAGCATAAATTTCGTAGGTGTTGTCTACTCTCGGAGTAATATCATCCCAACCCCGGATATATGGTGACAGTGGATCTTTGATAATATCATAAAAGCCTTTTATGTTTTTAGAAAACCGGGAAGGATCAATATTGCTTTCTACACTGTAAAAAATGGAATCGGCTTCGTTTACAAGGTCACCGGATGTTCCAAAAAAAACTGATTTAAACTTGGTATAATAGGAAATTAACGAATCTGCCGAGTAATGTTGATCCGCAAATTTATGGGCATCATCCCTCATTTTATTACTTTTCGCTTTTACGAGTGCACCTGAAACTATCACACCAACTTCCAGAGCACCAAATAGTCCTGCACGTACATAGTTTTTTGCATACACCTCACCGGCACCTGGAAAAATAAGCGATAACAGCATGGCAATTTTAGGATTACGATAATCTTTCAGATTTTTCGCGAAATTGATAGAATCTGCATCTTCGATTTTTGCAGCTACTACCGGTGCTGCGATTTTTGGTTTCTCAACAACAGCCGGAGTTGATACTACCGGTTCTGTATCCGTACTTTCTATGACAGCAGCTTTGGTGGTGTCATTTGCGCTTTTTACAACAGCGGTGTCTTTGGGTTTTGGTACTGTACCAAGCAGATCGTCAGCACCGCCTTCCAAAATAAGGACATCATCAAGTGCTGCTTTCTTAGTTTGAACTGTATCACTTTTAACAACAGGTTGTTCAGCTTTAAGTGAATCCGGGGCTTTTGTCTCTACCGGAGTCTGCGCTTTTAAAGTATCTGTCTCTTTTAAAAGTTTCAGCAGGTCCTCATCGTCGTCATCAACGAGGATATCCTCTGACAAACCCGGTTTAACATCTTCTTTTACCGATGCAGAGTCTGCTGAAAAAACTGTACAACAAAAAACTCCTGCCAAACCGATTATTCCTGCTCGTATCAACCTGGTCATAAGAACCTTTCAGTTAGGTTAAGATTGAGGTTAAGATTGAGATTAAGATATTGAGATTAAGATTAAGAAGAAGGCAACGATCATTCCTGACTCTTTACCTTAATCTTAATCTTAATCTTCTTTCCTCTTTTTACACTCCAAGAACATCCTGCATAGTATAGAAACCGGGCTGTTTATCAGCAAGCCATTTTGCTGTAGACACCGCACCACGGGCAAATGTTGTACGACTATGCGCCATATGACGCAGTTCGATTCGTTCTCCAATGCCGGCAAAAAGCACCGTGTGATCACCCACAATGTCGCCACCACGAACCGCATGCATCCCTACTTCATTCTTTTTTCTCATTTCGGGATAGATACCTTCGCGGCCGTTAACAATCGCCTGATCATATGAAAGTCCGATTTCCTCTGCAATAATCTCACCAAGTTTTTTGGCTGTTCCGCTTGGTGAATCCTTCTTAAATCTATGATGTGCCTCAATAATTTCAATATCAAATTCATTTTTCAATTTTGCTGCAACAAGCCGGGTAATTGAAAACAGCAGGTTGACCCCCAGACTTGTGTTTGCACTCACAATTACCGGTGCATGCTGTGATGCATTCTTTGCGAGAGTCAGATCGTTATCGGTAATTCCTGTGGTGCAGATAAGAAACTTTACACCCTTTGATGATGCTTTTGTGAGAAGTGCCCGGCTGGATTCCGGGGATGAAAAATCAATGACAACGGCATTGGTGAAATCAACCGTGTCGATGTTGTCGGTTAATGGTATACCGAGTTCGCCTTTTCCAATACAAACACCATAATCGGTTCCAGATTTCGGGTGACCCTTGTATTCAAGGCATGCGCGTAGTTTGAGGCTATTATCTGATAAAACGATATTTGCTATTTCAGCACCCATTCTTCCAAGTGCACCAACAACAATAATTTCTGTCGCCACAGTATTCTCCCGATTGTTTTGAGTAATTCGTTAAAGATTAAGGATTATTGTGTGCAACTATCTTTGACAGAACAAATGAAACACAAATGCGTTGTATTTTTGTTTATGTAAGTGATTGATATAATCCAATGATCCCTATCAACATTGAAATATAAATATAATGTAATGAATTTACTATCCTGAAGATAAATTTTGTATAAGGATTTCAGATTTTTTAGAAAAAATCAATGTACTCTTTGAAAAACGGGATAAAGGTTCGTGGTAATTATGTGATACCTCCTTATTATACGGAAAAGGATTTTGCTGCACTAAGGAAATTCGCAGGTGAATCCACAGTGGCACTTGCCGGATATACAATTCTGACACCGATGCCCGGTACACAATTTTATTATGATCAGTTTAACGCTATCATTGATCACGGTTTATCGAAGTATAACTTCTTTAATTGTGTGATGAAAACAACATTACCACTAGACAAGTATTACAAAGAAGTTTCTGATCTGTGGCTTGTCAGAAAGGGATCTGAAACGATTTAGTAATAAATTAACTTGATCATTCTCTGCAATAAACATATATTTAAAACAGAAATAAAGGAAATGATGATGCTAACTGTCTTTAAACATACAAATAAAATCTGGCGATGGGTTATCGTACCATTCCTATAGTATGTTTTGACAGTATAAGAGTATTTTATTATAACAAAATTTAAAAGCCTGCTGTCAGTACTACTGACAGCAGGCTTTTTGCATTTAGAGATAGAACTGAAACAAATACTGGTGATTTACACCGGGGAGTATGTATGAACAGTACGTCAAGGGGAATTCTTTTGATGTCAATGTCGACTATTGCTTTTTCAGCAATGGCCTGCTTTGTTAGAATGGTATCATCATATAATGTATACATGACAACATCGATTCGTTTCATTGTAGGAATTACGATCGTTATCCTGTTATTGATACCGGGTTATCTTAATGGGTCATTCAACAATAAAAAGGCGTTGCTTTTAAGAGGTTTGTTCGGTGGCGCAGCTATTTTGATCAGTTTTATTTCTATTACAAAACTCGGTCTTGTAAAGGCATCGGTATTGTCAAATACCTATCCGATATTTGCGACGATTTTTGGGATTGTTTTACTTAAAGAGAAAATATCCGTTGTAAAAATTGTTGCGATTATTGCTGCATTTGCCGGTATATTTATTACGAGCGTTAATAATGCAGGAACAAACGGGTTTGCTTTTACGATTGGTGCCTATGAAGTGTTATCAGTAGCTGGTGCAATGCTTGGCGGGTATGCAGTAATACTTGTAAAGAAGTTACGGGCTACAGAAACATCATCATCAATATTTCTTGCGCAATGCGTGGTTGGTTTGATGATCGTTGCTGTACCCTCGTTTTCGCCAGGTCAGGTAATGGATGTACCTCCTGCAGCACTGATTATTATGATCGGAGCTGGAATTTTTGCAACTATGGGGCAGCTTTTCCTTACTGAAGGGTATCATTACGTGACTGTCGGAACCGGAGCAGTTTTTTCGATGCTTGGGCCGGTATTTAATTTCATGTTTGGTTTCCTGTTTTTTAGCGAGACCCTGACACGTACAGGCGCGGCGGGTGCAGTTATAACGCTACTGGCATGTGCAGTTTTGATACTGCCGGAAAAATATTGGTCGGTACTGGGAGTTCCTGCTGTGGTAGTAAAGCCATTATGGTGATCCTGTAATCACATAGGTAAAGTTGATATCGCAGGAAATAAAGATAATACGCTTCTCTGACGCAGTAAAGTACTGTAACTTAAAGGTTTGGCATGATTATGATAATTGTGTAAAGAGTTGCATGCAGAATTAAAAAAGGGTGCCCTGAAAAGAACACCCTTTTAATATCCGGAAAATAATTGGTTTTACCGGGAGGTCAGATCGATGATGCCTTGACAAGAAGGTTGTTTACCCTTCGTGAATACGCCAGAGGATCAGGAACCATCTGCCCTTCAGCAATAAGTGCCTGTTCGAACAGCAGGTGTGCCCATTCTTCAAGGTTTGTATCCTTGGAATCTTTTTCAAACCAGAATTTCATGTTTGACAAAATCGGATGATCTCCGTTAATCTCAAGAATTCTCTTCTGTTCTGTAACGCCCTGTCCCATTGCTTTCATAAGCTTTTCCATATGAGGAGTCATTCCGTTGTCATCAGCTACAAGGCATGCAGGACTGTCTTTGAGACGGGTCGTAATACGGACTTCTTTGACATTGTCTGCAAGGATGTCCTTGATACGCTCCGAAAGTTTCTTGTATTTTGATTCAGACTCTTTTTTTGCAGCCTCTTCCTCTTTGCCAAGTTCTCCAAGGTCAAGATTACCCTGTGTTACCGATTTCAGCTGTTTGCCATCATAGTTCATAATGTCGTGCACAACCCATTCGTCAATTGGATCGGTAAGGTACAGTACTTCGATACTTTTGCTTTTGAAAATCTCAAGATGCGGACTTTTTTCAGCAATTTCGCGGCTTTCACCGGTGATATAATAGATATCCTTCTGATCGGTTCTCATACGGGACGTGTACTGTTTCAGTGAAACAAAATCATCTTTGGATTCACACATTGATGACTGAAAACGGATAATTTCAAGAAGCTTATCCTTGTTCTCGTAATCGGTATGCAATCCTTCCTTGATTACAGGACCGAATTCCTTCCAGAAAGTCTTGAAATTCTCAGGCTCATTTTCGGCCATTTCCTTGAGTTTTCCGAGCACTTTTGATACAAGTGCTTTCTGTATTTTGTCAATAACCGGATTTTTCTGAAGCATTTCGCGGGAGACATTCAGCGGCAGATCTTCAGAATCCACAATACCGCGTACAAAACGCAGGTATTCCGGAAGCAGTTCTTTACAGTTGTCAAGTATGAAAACGCGTTTGACATAGAGCTTTACGCCGTGCTTACGCTCCATATTGAAAAGATCAAATGGCGCTTTTGATGGAATAAACAACAATGATGAATACTCCATGATACCTTCCGCGCGGTTATGAAGAATACTGAGTGGCTTTTCGTAACCCCCAAGTACCTGCTGGTAGAATTCTTCATATTGTTCCTGAGTAATCTCTGATGTTGCGCGGCGCCAGAGCGGTTTTGACTGGTTGACAATCTCATCGGTGCCTTTATCGTTTGGTAAATAGATTGGGAACGCAATAAAATCGCTGTATTTTTTAATGATTGAGCGAACCTGCCATTCTTCCGTGTAGGTTGTTTCATCATCTTTGAGATAGACAGTGATATCAGTACCGGCCTCTGTTTTGTCTGCCTCAGCAATAGTGAACTCACTTTCGCCTTTTGATTCCCAGACAACCGCAGGCTCATCACTGCCAGCACGTTTTGTTACAACTTTAACACTTGATGCGACCATAAACGCACTGTAGAAGCCGACACCAAACTGACCGATTAGATTTGAATCAGCCTTCTGATCACCGGACATTTTTTCAAGAAATGCTTTTGATCCGCTTCGGGCAATTGTTCCAATGTTATCAATTACCTCCTGACGGGTCATACCGATTCCGTTGTCGGAGATAGTGATTGTTTTTGCGTTTTTGTCAAGCTTTATCCGGATAGCAAGTTCTTTGTTGCCGGAAAGCAGTGATGAATTTGTGAGAGATTCAAAACGCAGTTTGTCGAGTGCGTCTGACGCGTTTGAAACCAATTCACGAATAAAAACTTCCTTATGACTGTAAAGTGCATGTATCATCAGATGAAGAAGCTGTTTGGCTTCAGTCTGAAACTGCATATGCTGTGGTCCATCTGCCATGGCTGGCCTCCTGTTTTAGTTGTACATTGTTAAAATTTTCCACGGAAGTATCCCCTACTAATGAGGTATCACAGTGTTTTGTTACTAAAACCTGTGTATCATGCTCAACCGTGAAGCTATACTATATTTAATGACGGCATGAAAATAACATTTGGGAACTATATTGGGAAAGGGGAGTTAATGGTGTTTGTAGTTGTTTTCTAAAGTTAAGGAATGCGAAAAATCACGAGAATGAGCTTAATCGCTTAATTAGAAATTCAACCAATTAAATATATTTTGTCCTAAAGAATGTATTCCAATATGCCGAAGAAGTATATAGGAGGTAGTGGGTATGCCGGAAATAAATCCAATCAGCGGTGCATGGTCATCACAAAGTTACTGGATCAACGGGGAGAGAGCAGTTTCCTCAAGTGAGTCTGGTGAATCACAAAAAAAATCCAGTGCAAAAACTAAGGATGATCTTTCTGATGAAGAGAAAAAGGCGGTTCAGGAGCTGAAGAACCGTGACCGTGAGGTACGTGCGCATGAGGCAGCACATATGGCTGCGGGTGGGCAATACGTTAATGGTGGCGCAAAGTACTCCTATCAAAAGGGGCCTGATGGTCAGCGGTATGCCGTTGGCGGTGAGGTCTCAATAGATACATCGCCAGTAAAAAATGATCCTCAGGCAACAATAATGAAAATGCAGGTTGTAAAACGTGCTGCAACAGCTCCCGCGAGCCCGTCAGGACAGGATCGTGCAGTTGCCGCCGCAGCAGCAGCTACAGAAATGAACGCACGTAAAGAGCTGAGAGAAAATCAGAACTCTGAAAAAGCTGATAGTGGCAATAATAACGGTATGAGAATCAGTGGCGGCTATACAAGTAAAGGCGAAATCAGGAATGCGGCGTCTCCGGATACTACTTCATTAAATCTGACCGCATAGTGGTTGCTGCAATGCATCTCCTGTCTCTGCCTGAAAATCAAAAAAGATCACATACCAGAAACTTTTTCTTGACTCTCCCCTTACTGGAGTGCGTTATCTTTAAATGAGTGAGCTCACAAAACGGTTGTAATGTGTTAACATAACGGAGAGTCTATGCTTCGAATTGGTGATTTTTCCAAACTTGGAAGAGTGACAATAAAGACACTGCGGTACTGGGATGAGATCGGTCTTCTTAAGCCGGATTATGTCAATGATGAAAACGGGTACCGGTATTATGCTGCCGACAAACTCGCACTGGTACAGAGAATCCTTTCAATGAAAGAACTCGGGTTATATCTTGAGGATATACAACGGGTACTTAAAGGCGGGATTGATAAAACTGAGTGGCTTGATCTTCTGCAGAAACGGAAAATGTCACTGCTTGATGAAATACGGCTCTCTGAATCAACATTGGTCAAACTTGACACAATGATCAGCAAAATCAAAAAGGAGCGTGTTGCTATGAATACTGTAAGTATCCGTGAGCTTCCGGAAGTTATCGTCGCATCAATGCGTACAACAATTCCATCATACAGTGATCTGTTCAGGGTAGTTCCACCCATGGGTGACATAATGAGAAAACAGGGGGCGATATGCCGCGAGCCTGCGTACTGTTTCAATATCTACCATGATGGCGAATATCGGGAGAAAGATATTGATGTCGAGGTGTGTGAGGCGGTTGTGTCTTATTGTAAAGATAGTGATGGCGTGGTGTATAAAAAACTGCCAGGTGTAAAAACAACTGCGGTTATCATGCACTGCGGGCCGTATGAAACACTTGGTACAAGTTATGCAGAGATTTTGTCCTGGATCGAAAAATCAGGATATGAGATCGCTGACAATCCAAGAGAATCATACATTGATGGCATCTGGAATAAAGAGGATCCGAAGGACTGGAAAACGGAGATTCAGATTCCGGTAACAAAAGTAGGATAATAAGCTGGTTTCATGTCCGTTCCACATTCTAAATCATGTGGAGCGGGCAGTTATTGTATATGCAATGTGTATTGGATAACAATGAATGGGCGGGCTGTTGGAATAAAGAGAAATTAAATAAAAATATTGAATAACTTATGTTGAAGTATGTTTATATTTTATATATATTTTTTGCAAATAGTTCGATACTTGGTGGTTCCAAGGGGTGGGGAAATTTAAAAAAGAGGGTAAAATCAATACCTGAATCAGAGCGAGTTACAATAACGAATCGTCTCTATTCAGGTAACAGAGTTACTGAGTTTATACTCTGCACCAGTTAGGGCTTTTTATTAATAATACCTTTATTTTGTAAAGGATTTTTTTAATAACAGTCAAAGGGATCCAGCATTCAGTGTTGGATACTGGAATGGAGTATTTAATGAAACTTTTCAGGTTCATCGCAGTTGTTTCTGTGGCGGTTCTGCTCAAAAGTACAATTGTAGTTGCCGAAAGTGGTTACGATCTCTGGCTACGTTATGTTCCAATCACCGATGCAACCATAGTATCCAGCTATAAAGCTGCTGCATCACAAGTTGTTATACAGGGGTCATCTGCTACAATGACCGCTGCAGGTAATGAGCTCAGTAATGGAATTAAGGGACTTCTGGGGCAGACTGTGCAAAAACAGGCATCTGTATCTGAAAATGGTGCAATCGTTATCGGTACTCCCTCGAACTCATCAATTATCAGTGATTTGAAACTGACGCTTGACAAAAATCCTGAAGCATATACTATTGTGACCTTAAAATCGGGTGACTATTCGATTATCGCTGTTGCATCAGAGGGTGAAGCCGGCGTATTATATGGCACATTTCACCTTTTAAGAATTATGCAAACAGGCGAACCGTTATCCAATCTGAACATAAAGGAAAAACCTGTAATCAAACGCAGACTGCTTAATCATTGGGACAATATTGATGGAACCATCGAACGTGGCTACGCCGGCAGTTCACTCTGGAAATGGTCATCACTGCCCGGTACCGTTGATAAAAGGTATACAGATTATGCCCGTGCCTGTGCATCAATCGGTATTAACGGAACGGTGTTGAATAATGTAAACGCAAATACTGGAAACAATGCCAATATGCTTACTGCGTCATACCTTTCAAAAGTAAAGGCGCTTGCAGATGTATTTCGTCCATACGGGGTAAAAGTGTATCTGTCTGCGAGTTTTGCATCACCTCAAAAATTGGGTGGGCTGAGCACTGCTGATCCACTGAATGCGTCGGTGATTTCCTGGTGGAAAACAAAAGCGGATGAGATTTACAAACTGATACCGGACTTTGGTGGTTTTTTGATAAAGGCAAATTCTGAAGGGCAGCCGGGGCCGAAAACATATAACCGTACTCATGCTGAAGGAGCCAATTGCCTGGCTGATGCAGTGGCTCCACATGGCGGTGTTGTTATCTGGCGGGCATTTGTTTATGATGATGCAGTGGATTCCGACCGGATGAAAAGGGCTTATAAAGAATTCAAGGCTCTTGATGGCAAGTTCAGATCAAATGTTATTATTCAGAGTAAAAATGGACCGTTTGACTTTCAACCCCGTGAACCGGTTGCCCCATTGTTTGGCGCATTGACATCAACGCACATTGGTGCCGAGTTGCAAATTACAAAAGAGTATCTTGGACAGAGTGTCCATTTGGTATATCTCGCTCCTCTGTGGGAAGAATTTTTTAAATTTGATACTTATGCGAAAGGTGCCGGCTCCACCGTTGGCAAAGTACTTGATGGATCAGTATATAATGATACAATGTCATGTATCGCAGGAGTTGCTAACACAGGATCCGATCAGAACTGGTGCGGACATCATTTTGATCAGGCAAACTGGTATGCATACGGCAGACTTGCATGGAACTACTCCTTATCATCATCTAAAATTGCTTATGAGTGGACAAAGATGACCTGGGGTTGGAATGATGTCCTTGTAAAAACGATTGCTAAAATGCTTAAGAGTTCGAGAGAAGCATGTGTGGATTATATGGATCCACTCGGACTTGGCGGTATTTTCGCAGAAGGTCATCATTACGGACCACAACCGGATTACGCTGTAAATAAGGAGCATTTGGATTGGAATTCAACCTACTGGCATAAAGCCGATGCTAAAGGTGTCGGGTATAATCGTACGACCACAGGAAGTGACTATGTCAGCCAGTATTTTCCGGAGAATAAAACAAAATACAATTCACTGGCAACCTGTCCTGTTGAACTTCTCTGCTGGTTTCATCATGTACCCTGGGGGGAGAAGCTCAGTACCGGCAAAACTTTCTGGGATGAACTATGTTTCCGTTATGGTCATGGTCTTGATTATGTGAAGAAAATGAGAGATAACCAATGGCCAACACTTGGCACGTACATTGATTCACAACGTTTCGGTGATGTTACAAAAAAATTGTCAACGCATTATACCGATGCAAAAACATGGCATGATGTCTGTACAAAATATTGGGGGACCTTCAGTAAATTGTCGGTTCCTGGATACACTCCACCTGCTAATGACTATTATGACACGTATGACCCTGATGACCTTTATGATCCTGATAACCCCGATTTCCCCCCTGTCAGTGGTTGGACTGCCATTCGAACAATAACGAAGCAATCGATTTCTTTTGAAACAAGTAAAGAACCGGTTTATATCTTTAATCTGCAGGGAAAGCTGATTAAAAAAATCGATTATCAACATGTTTCCCGCACTGTAAATATTGATAAAATAGCCCGAAATGCCAGTCAGGGTTTAGTAATTATCAAACAAAATGGTGTTAAACCAAAGAGCTGTATGGCTGGTGTGCGCTAATCTAATTGTTTCCTCCTGAACAGTACGATTGATTTGTACTGTCAGGAGATCAAAAAACCTGCGCCGGTTAGTTAAAGGATCGAACACAGTGCGTCAGCATCACAGTTTTCTGTGCTATTTCGACAAAATGAACGCTGAATGCACTTTTTTCAGTAAAAACAAAGAGTTGTTAGATAGCTTTAACCCTTTGAGATGAATTATTAGTGTTAACGTTAACATCCGTTTCAGTATAAAATAATCTTTTTCGCAAAAATACCGACTTTGATATATGCATAATATTATTTTCATTTAACAGGTTAAATAAATGATAAAAAAAGTATTGATATTTATAGTTTTAGCTGTTTTTTGTGTTTTTGCTGATACGGAAAAGGTTCTTGAAAAAAATGATTCAGGAAATGTTTCTTTAGCGGATACTGCACAGCATAAGTTTTCCAGGCCGCTTGCCGGTTCGTTATCGCTGCTGCTGCCTGGTGCCGGCCAGTTTTATACACGTCAATATTTCAAAGGGAGTATTGTCATGGCATCCGAAGCGTTGACAATTGGAATTGCGCTCTACTGGTATGACAGCTATAAAACGTTTGGTGATAAGAAAAAACCGCTGCGTTTGAAAGCGGATACATCGTCAGGTGCAGCACGGTTAAAGCTGCTAAATGATGCAATGATGACAGAGTTTGATGCACGCAGGGCGAAATACCGTATGATCAATGCACTGGCGTGGTCAGGTGGTATTTATGCTTATGGTTTTCTCAATGCAATCGGGAAAGCAACCATTGATGATCATTCTGAAAAGAGTTCGTTAAAGGCCGGGTTGCTTTCTGCGATACCGGGATTGGGACTTGGTCAGTGGTATAATGGTTCTATTTCCAAAGCGGGTTTAATTTTTATGGGGCAGATGTCTTTGGGCGTTGCAGCTGCCAATTATCATCGGTTAATGACAAAGGCGGAACGGGAGAAGAAGAAACTGGATGATCTCGATACGCTTGATAATAAAATGTTTATCGAAATGAAAAATAGCGGATATCTTACCAGGTGGGAGAATGAGCGCCAGGGGGCCTTTAAAAATAGAAATGCTTTCTTATGGTACTCGATTTTTTATTACATGTATGGTATCTTTGATGCAGTTGTGGATGCGCAGCTTCATGACTATCCGGAGAAAATGAAACTTTATCCTGACCTTGTACCGTCAGGGCAGGGTGTTGAGCTTCGGTTGCACTATAATTTTTGATAACATAATTTTTTATAATTCGATTCTCAGTGATTTCAGGGGACTGGGAAATAACAAAAAGAGGGTAGGCGTTGTATGACAGTAACGTTGAAAGATATCGCAGAACGCGCAGGGGTTACATCAGCGACAGTTTCAATGGTTATTAATAATAAACCTAACATTTCAGAAAACACACGCAAGAAAGTTCTCAAGATCGCCAAAGAGTTGAATTATTATCCAAATGTCATAGCACGTGGATTGGCGACGAAGAAATCAAACTCGATCGGTGTGATTGTTCCAAATCTGGCATCATCATTTGTTGTCCGTGTGCTTCAGGGAATTAAAAGTACTAATCGGGACATTGAATACACGGTGCAGCTGTTTGATACCGTTGGACAGAATGAGACAGAAACACAATTGTTTCAACGTCTGGCACGCGAACGTCGTATTGACGGAGTGATACTTATAAGCTCGACTGTTACTGATGAGGAACTGAATGTGTTTGGTGAGGAGAGCGTTCCAAGTATTGTTGTAGCGCGTCACTGCGAACACCTCGATTCTGTTTATGTCAATAACGAGCTTGGCGCCACAGATGCTACAGACTATCTTATTGGCAAGGGACATACGCGGATCGCATGTGTCGTTACCGAGAAAAATGGAGTTCCTACCCGGGAGCGTCTTGAGGGATACAGGAAATCTCTGGGTCAGCATGGTGTCGCTTTCAGGGAAGAACTGGTTTTATCTGTCGATGATGACACGATGTCCAATGGTATCGAGGTTTTTCATCGTATTCATGAGCTGGATCCGAAAGTAACTGCGGTGTTTGTTCCTGCCGGAGATATGGTAGCGATCGGACTGATCAAGGAAGCCAAGAAAAAAGGTGTAAAGGTACCTGATGAGCTTGCGGTGGTGGGATTTGATGATATCCCGGCTGCAGAAGTAGTTGAACCGTCACTTACAACAGTACGTCAGCCAAAACTTGAGATGGGTGATTATGCGATCAATATGATCGTTGATAAAATCGAAGGCCGTGAGGCAGGAGTCAAGCACAAGGAACTTCCGACAAAATTTATTATCAGAGAATCTGCCTGATATAGTTTCGCGTACCGGTTGTAGTATGACAGGCATATATGCCAGACTGCAGCCGCCGCACTGTTTCTTTGATGGTTACTAAACGAAAGCAGGCATAATAAATGAACGACTCACTTGTTGCACTTGTAAAGTGCGACTCTTATGCACCACACATTGTTGAAAAAGCGGTTCGCGACGGTATTGCACTCATTGGTGGTATAGAAACGATCCTGTCGCCTCATGAAAAAGTACTCCTGAAGCCTAATATTTTAAAAGGTGCTGAGCCGGAACGTGCTGTTACAACACATCCTGAGGTATTTCGGGCTGTTGCTAAAATTGTCAAAGAGTATGCATCAAATGTCCGGTATGGTGATTCACCCGGCGATCCGATTTCGACAATGGGTTCGTATAAAAAGAGCGGTATTGCGCAGGTTGCAGAGGAGCTTGGTATACCTGTCGCCGATTTTGATCATGGAAAAGACTGCGGATTTCCTGAAGGTGTTGCGACTAAACGTTTGACAATTGCAAATGCAGTACTTGAAAGTGATGCCATAATCAGTCTTCCGAAGCTCAAAACGCATGGCCTGACACGTATGACCGGGGCGATTAAAAATCAGTATGGCTGTGTACCCGGGATGGTAAAGGGGCAATATCATGCGCAGTTCCCGGATGTATTCCTTTTTAGTAAATTACTGGTTGATATATGCCGTTTTGTTAAACCGCGGTTGTATGTCATGGATGCCTGTGTTGGTATGGAAGGCAACGGGCCGCAGAGTGGAGATCCAAGAAAAATCGGGTGTCTTATCATAGCAACCGATCCTGTAGCGATAGATACTGTCGGTTGCATGCTTATGAATCTTGATCCGTCATTTGTACCACCGGTTGTTTACGGAAAAGAAGCTGGGCTTGGCAATTGCGAACGGGAAAAAATTACAATCGTAGGTGAAAATATCAATGACTACATTGTAAAAGATTTTGATGTAGTCCGTAAGCTGCCATCAAAACTACCGAAAAGCAGAATTCTCGGTGAGATTCGTCGTTTGTTCATTCCCCGTCCGGTTATTGACAAATTAAAGTGCGTGGTATGCAAAAAATGTATCGAAGTCTGTCCGGTTGATCCAAAAGTGCTCTCCATGAAACAATCAAAACGGGAGCCTCAATACGACTATCGCCGCTGCATACGTTGTTACTGTTGTCAGGAACTCTGCCCGGCGAAGGCAATCAACATATACGAACCAAAATTAAAGAAAATGCTCCCCTTTCTCAGCTATATATCACTGTTCCTGTCTAATTTGTACAGTCGCAAAGCATCACAAAAAAAGGGATCGTGAGCGTGATATCCGAAACAGTGGAGCACTACTTCAGTTCTATGAATATTCCGCTTTTTCCGGGTGAACTCCGCAAAAATGATGCATTGTTTTTATATGGTGCCGTTAGTGGAGAGAATCCGTTTGTGTTTACATATGTACAAAAAGGTACGGAAGTTGTTCATGGACCATCCTGTCATGTTGCTGATGAGATTAATATTGATGCATGCAGGATGGATAATGTCAGAATTGTTGCCCGTCGTGGCGGTGGAGGAACGGTTGTATTATCTGACGGTATGTGTATTACGATTGTTGTCGGCAGACGACACGGGAGATATGCACAACCGATATTTGACAGTATTCACCATTCGATGATTGCAGCGCTTTTAAAAGCGGGTGTCAAAGGGTGTGAGTGCCGGGGTATCAGCGATATTGCAATTAACAATAAAAAAGTACTCGGAAGTTCTTTGTATCTTGGAAACAAACCGGATTATTTTTATTATCAATCAAGTTTTATGGTTGCATCCGATATCGCGCTTATAAGCAGATACCTGAGATATCCTCCAAAGGAGCCGGATTATCGTCGGAATCGTGATCATGGAGATTTCTGTACAGCACTTGTACACGAAGGGTATACTATAGGAGTAGATACAGTTGCAGAGCTGTTTTGTAAAGAAATTACTGATGCCGTTACCGTTCGTTGACAGGGTAGAACGCTCCCTAATTCCCCACCAGGGGACTTGAAGATAAAAGCAAATACACTTTCCAAGTCCCCCCGCGAGGGATTTAAGGGGTGCCAGTTACATCGATACTGTATTACAATAGTGGTATGATTTAGGTGGCGTTGACATTATAAGATGTAAGGTATGAGAACTACTACATTATGAAAATTGTACTATTTAACCCCCGCGGGTATGCATTGTTACCCGGGAAAAAACATATTAGTTCGCTTGCATGTGTAATGCCGCCGCTTGGGCTTGCATCAATCGCCGCTGTCATGCGTAAAGCCGACCATGATGTCACTATTTTTGATGCGGCACTTGAATGTGATGTTGACAATCAGACATGGGCAAGACGTATAGCGCATCTGAAGCCTGATATTGCAGGATTCACTGCGACAACATCGGCGTTTCAGGATGCCTATGATGTGTGTGCGAGATTAAAGCATATATTCCCATCATGCAAAACAGTTTTTGGTGGCGTGCATGCATCATGGGGTAAAGGTTCACTGCTCGCTCAGTTTAAAAATATTGATTATATAATTGCCGGCGAGGGTGAAATCGCCTTCAGGGCACTTGCTGATAATTTCAAGGGAATAATGTATGACAGGGTGTATTACCGAAACGGTAAAGAGGTCAGTTGTGGAACAATAGAAACGCCTGTCGTTGGTCTTGATGAGCTTCCGTTTCCGGCATATGATTTATTAAAGGGTTTTCCGCGAAAATACAGAATGCCCATTTTTGGATATCCGAAACATCCCGGTGCTAATATTGTTTCGTCAAGAGGCTGTGTCTATCAGTGTTCCTACTGCGATCGTTCGGTGTTCGGAAAGAGTTTCAGGTGGAACTCACCGGAGTACACATTTCAGCAGATGCTCTGGCTTAAACGTGAGTTTGGTATTCGTCATGTAAATTTCTATGATGATCTTTTTACACTGAACAGACAACGTGTCACTGAACTTTGTGAACGTATTGCATCAAGCAGACTAAGGGTGACATTCAACTGTATCGTACGTATTGGTCATATTGACGAAGAGCTGATTCGGCTTCTGAAAAAAGGGGGCTGCTGGATGGTCTCGGTGGGAATTGAATCAGGGGATCAGCGTCTGCTTGATAAACACAAGGAAGGCCTTTCGCTTGACGCAATACGGCGTGATGTTGAACTGCTGCACCGGAGCGGTCTCTGGGTTAAAGGCTTGTTCATGATGGGTTTTCCGGGTGAAACCGAATCCGGAATAATAAAAACACGCGAGTTTGCGTGTTCATTGCCGCTCAAGGATGCCAATATTACTGCGTTCACGCCGTTTCCCGGTGCTCCAATCGCGCATGATATTGAGCGTCTCGGTGCATTCAACAACAACTGGTCGAAAATGGATTGTGTCAACTTTGTTTTTGTGTCAAATGAGATCAGGAATCCTGCTATTCTTAAGAAACATTACCATCTGTTCTATAAGGAATTTTATAATCGTCCATTTATGCGTCAGAAGGTATATCCGAAAATGCTGTTCCAGTCACCGCACAGTTTTTACCGCCTTATCACGCACGCGTCAAGCTTCCTTGAATTTAAAAAATCGCTTGGCGAGTGATGTCTAAAGAGTTCTTCAATAAGGTCGTACGTTAGAATTAACCAGGTTTTGTTGTAAACGAGAATGTTAGATACAGAAAAACCGAGCCCCGACTGTAAAGGAGGGGGGTATAATCCTAAATGGCGCAGTTGATCGCGGCGCAGAACCGTAACCT
>JAAZBG010000178.1 GCA_012513915.1 Fibrobacter sp. | reverse complement strand
GATCCAGGTAGTCGTATTACTGAAAACCATCCCCTTACGCATCAATTTGATTATATCATAATATGGTTGCAGAAATGGAGCTCCGGTCCTTCCACCAAACCATGCTTTTGTTTTGTTTATAATGCCTAATAATAAAGGTGGCATTACCAACAGAAGTATGACATGTATGAAAATATTGTACATGAAATTTTCACCCCAGTATTAAAAGTATAATTATAACGGCAAGTATATACAGAACATACGAATGAGTAAGACCTTTCTGAAAAAACCTGACCATTGGCAGGTATTTGCCTGCAAAACGAAAAACCGGCATTATGATTTTATCCAGAACGGTATCGGAAATAATTGATTTAAAACCCGATTTTTTAGGAAAATTTCCCGCTATTTCAGGCCTGCGCTCAACTGGCCATATAATAAAGCTGAAAAGTTTCACAATAGAGTCTCCAAATGAAGATCCGGTATATTGCATCCTGGAAGTTGGACATGCATAGCCACAATCCCATGTTCCATACATTTTATTGTTTGCAAACTTTTTTTTAAGCCTGAACAGTATCATTACAATTCCAAAGAGAACAATAAGTGCTATTCCGATAATACTGATCCATGAAAATGATATAAGTTGAGAAACAGTTTGCATCGTGGTTAGATTTCCAGATAAGATATTAACCCCATCCTCAATAACAGACACAACAGGTACTGGATAAATTCCGATAAACACACATATAGAAGCAAGTACAATCATCGGAATATTCATGGATTGTGGTGTTTTCACAGTATGGACAGTAGAACTGCTTTTCTTATTTCCCAAAAAGACAGCGCCTATCAGCCGCACAAAGCATGCAATCGCCAATGGCCCTATCATTGCCAGCGCAACAGTTCCCAATGCTGCAACAGAAAAGCTGTTTCCAGACTCATTAAAAATTGTTCTGAAAAGTCCTAAATATATAAGCCACTCACTAATAAATCCGTTTAGTGGTGGCAGTGCAGATATTGCAACAGAACCAATAATAAACAGGACCATCGAAACCGGCATTATTTTCGACAGTCCACCCATTTTATCGATCTGTCTGGTATGTGTAGCATGGATTATAGATCCAGCATTGAAAAAGAGAAGTGATTTGAAAAAGCTGTGATTTAGCACGTGAATCATCGCACCACCAAATCCTAACATTATCCAATCAGTCCGATGGTAACTGCGACCCAGTAACCCCAAGCCAATACCTAAACAAATAATACCTATATTTTCTATACTGCTGTATGCCAGTATTTTTTTTATATCATGCTGAGCAATTGCGTATGCGATACCCGCAATACCAGATAATGCGCCAACAAGTAATACTGTACCACCCCACCATGACTCTGTAACCGGTAATAATGAAGTCATTCTTATTATTCCATAGATACCCATTTTTAACATCACACCTGACATTACTGCAGAAACATGGCTTGGAGCATTAGCATGTGCACCCGGGAGCCAGACATGCAGAGGCATTATCCCGGCTTTGAATCCAAATCCGATTAAGGCGAGTAAAAATAATGCAGCAGCGCCAGTACTGGAAACGGTTTTGACAGATACAAGAGCGAAACTTCCTGTTATCTGATACCACAATGCAAACAGAGCGATCAGAAATAAAGTACCTATATGCGTAGCGATGAGATATACCCATCCTGCCTGTCTGACTTCCGGATTTTCATCATCAATTGAAGCTGCAAAAAATGCGGCTAATGCCATTATTTCCCATACGATTAAGAACAGAACACCATCCCGGGCGATTACAACAAAAGCCATCGCACCAGCAAGCAAACCATAAAATATTCCCAGCTTACGTCCGTTTTCAGGATGTTCAGTCTGTTTCCAGTATCCAAGTCCGTAAAGAGATCCAAACATCGGAATCAGAAAAACCATAATTAAAAATATGCTGCTTATCGAATCCAGTTCTACAGAAAACATTCCAATTGGTAATGCCCAGGAGTGAGAGAATGAAGCTGTTTTTCCGATTTTATAAAACAACCCTATTCCAAACAGTCCTGAAATTGATCCTGTCGTTAAAAGAGAAGTTGTAAATAGCTGTCCGGTTCTGGTTTTATTTGAAAATAACAGTGCCGGAAATCCACTCAAACCGATTAATACAATTGCAACTACAATAATTTGTAAGCTTAACATTTTTTTACCTTGTAAGATGCCTGATTCAATGAATAAACCAACTGGATATGATATCCTTTACAGGCATTTGAATGCATAGCAACAGCAATAACATGATAACAATATACAAAATATAATGCTGAATCAACCCGTGTTGAAAACGATGAAACCATGAAGAACATTTTTTCAAAATTTCCCCTGCAGGTAAGACAAACCTGTCTAATACGGGTTCATCAATATGACTTTTCAGATATTTTTCTCGTGGAAACAACTCAGATACTTCCGGAACATTACGTTTGGGTCGAACTATCCATGAAAACCATACTGTAATTGAATCGGCAAAAGAAGATGGAGTATATTGCATTCTCGCCGTAGGTTTTATATATCCGCAATCCCAGGTGCCGGTAACATCGGTGTTTTTTCTTTCACATATTACAATCATCACCAAAGTAAATACAGCTGCAATGGTAATCGTGCCAAGTATACTGATCATTTTTACAGGTATAATTTCATTGATATTCACAAATGTCAGATACTCATTATCGACCCACGCAGATACTGCGTTCATTATACCTGAAGAGAATAAACCAGGTGCAACGCCGATCAGAATACATAACAATGCAAGAACAAGCATTGGCAGTTTCATCGAAAGTGTACCATCATGAGAGTTTATGGCTTCTTCCCTTCTGTTTCCCAGAAAAACTGTACCATACACTTTTACAAAACAGGCTGCAGCAAGAGCTCCTATCATTGACAATGCTGCGATCCCCACTGCAGCTTCAAAACCATTTGGAATTTTTGTTACTATTCTGAACAACCCGAGATAGACAAACATTTCACTTATAAAACCATTCAAAGGGGGTAACCCACAAATAGCGACTGCACCAATTAAAAACATAGCAGCTGTCCAGGGCATATTTTTTGATAACCCTCCAAGTTTGTCCATCTGAAGGGTATGCGTGGAGTGTACAACCGCTCCGGCACAGAAAAACAGTAGAGATTTGAAAAGGCTATGATTCCAGATATGCAGTAAACATCCTGCCATACCCGATACAAGCAACAATGGTTCATTAAGTGATTTGCCAATAACAGCCACCCCTAAACCGATGAAAATAATACCGATATTTTCTACACTATGGTAAGCCAATAACCGTTTTAAATTGTGCTGGGCGATTGCAAAAATAACACCTAATAATCCACTTATACATCCGACTGCCAGTATAATACTCCCCCAGGCGATTGGCGGTTCAGGGAAAAGGGATAACCACCTGACAAGTCCATAAATACCAATTTTCAATACAACACCAGAAAGTATTGCAGATACATGACTTGGTGCAGTTGCATGTGCAGAAGGCAACCAGAAATGTAACGGCATAATACCCGCTTTCAAGCCAAATCCCAACATTGCAAGAATAAACAGTATACTGATAAAGACAGTATCAGATGTCGTTTCAAGTCGTGATAACAGATAAGATCCACTCAACTGTTTCCACAAACTGAACAGTGCAAAGAGCGTTAGAGTACTGATGTGTGTCGCAATCAGATATATCCATGCAGCATTTCTACTATCTGGGCGGTTATCTTCAGTAGAGACAAGAAAAAATGCAGCAATAGCCATTGTTTCCCATCCGAACAAAAAAAGGAACGCGTGTTTACTTATAACGATGATCGCCATCGCTGCAATAAGAATCCCCCAGAACAATTGAAGTTTTTTGGAGTTAGATGCATGTTTGCGTTGTGACCAGTATCCAAGTCCATATAGCGCACCCAGACCACCCATCATAAATATTGGTATCAGAAAAAAAGCACTCAGAGAATCAACCGCGATTAAATTGCAATCTAAAATTGTTATTGGGCTATTGACTATATTCAGGTCTGGCAATAAAGTAAATACAGCCCCACATAAACCACTTAACATGCTCATCACAATAAAAGAAACGGCGATCCTTTGTGATACCAATGAACCATTAGCAAGAAACAACCCCGGAATTCCACTTACAAAAGCAATAAAAATCGCTATACAGATTAAATATAAGGACATTATACCTTTAAACCTTCAGGGAATACATTTATGCTGTTGTTGTTTCCTGTTCAGGAGTGTCGATATTAATTGAAGTGCTCAGAGATTCTGCCTTTATGAGGGAATGTTTAATTCTGTCTGGATTCGCCCGTTCCTGAATTGCTTCTTTAAAGTCTTTATTCTGCAATACAAAACTCAAGCGAGACAGAAAATACAGATGCATCCTGATGTTAGGACTGATAAGCAGAAACAATACTTTCACCGGTTTTGAGTCTAAAGAATTAAAGTCAATTGGATTTTTTAAAAAGCAAATAGTAACTAACGGATCTGCTTTACGCAAAACGACAGGATTTCTCACATGAGGAATCGCAATCCCATCACCAATACCCGTAGATCCCAGTTTTTCTCTTGATTCAAGTATCTCTAATAGATATTCTCTGTCAGTATTTACCGGAAGTTGCATCGAATATACGATGTTTCTCAAGACAGAGGATTTATCCTTCCCTTCAACATCGTAAAGAATACTCCCGGCTTCAAGAGCATCTGAAAAATTCAGGGTTGGAGAATTGTTTGAGTCTGATTGCGGGAGAGGTTGATCAGAGACCTTAATACCCAATCTGGTAGCCCATTCGATCAGTTCAACATGATTAAACTGATATTCTTCTCCTATTTTGTAGTACGGGACACCATTTTGCGTAATAAGACGGT
>JAAZBG010000177.1 GCA_012513915.1 Fibrobacter sp. | reverse complement strand
TCTCTTTAACTACCTGTAATTTGAACGACTCACTATAATGTATGAGTTCTTTTGGTATACATCCTGCCATAGGTTTTCATTACCTTTCTTTTAAGGGTACTATGTAAACCTATATTAGGACGAGACATTGGCTACTGGCTACTGGATTCCCCCCATCTCCCCAAACGCCCCCAGCGAATCAAGTTTCTCATAAGTTGCTGTAAGCAGCGAATCGGACGGATGCTCTCCCGCAATATCAATATAGGTGTTGAAAATATCCTGTATATCCGGATTCCCGAATCTTTTGAACGCATCTAACAGATCATTCCGATGAAATGCGCTGCCATCGAATTGCTTAACAAGATACGACATAACATCCTCTACAGAATAGTTGTTATTTGATGCTATTCGTGTTCTGTAATCAAGCAGCATCATGACCTGTGCTCCTTTGGTATAGATAATATCCCATTTCCACGATGAAAACATGTTGGTGCGCAGCCATGGATCTGAGAGAGCCACATTAAACGATGATGAATCGGAGAAAGCAAACCGTTTTGATATATAGTTCCGGAACTCGTCTTTGGGAAAAAGCCTGAGTCGAACTGCAACAAGGTACGATAAATACGTCGTGGCACCCTCTTTCCACCAGGGATCATCATACTCGCCGCAACGTATTCCAGTAAACTGGTGAAGTGCTTCATGGGCGAGTACATAATAAAAAGATGGGTCGGAGCAATCACGTTGAATAAAACTGAACAACCCTTCAAGACCACCTCCGATCTTCGAAAAAAGCACCGTGAGGTTATCATTAAAAAAATTGCCATATTGTATATTGATCATGTTTAATATACTGGTAAAATTGCTACCGATTGTACTGAATGAATCCGGAGGAATAAGACCGTCTTCAGATTCCAGAAATGTAAATTGAATGCCACCACCATAACCGCTGTACAGGGATGATTTACACATGAACAATTGTGCAAAAAGCAACTCGTAGATATTTTTACACGTAAAATTGCCGTTTGATGGAATACCGAAAAGGGATGCTGACGATCGGTTGTGAACCGATACGTTGATTTGTGCATCAGTTCGCCAGAATTGCTCTAATGAGGTTGACAAGTAGGGAACGATAAAGATCGCATTGCCTAAATAAAGAAGTGTCGAATCGGTAAGTTGTGCGGCATCCAGTCCAAGAGCTTCGTCTTTTCCAATTGCATTTGGATCAATAGTATAGGTGATTGTTACCGGGTAGGATACTGTACCTTCCAGATTAAGTACCATGTTTTGAGTCGCTCCGACTGTAACCATTGATGTGGAGTAGCTGATAGTTCTGTTTTCAGAATCAGTTATCGACAGGTGATGTACAACGGTGTCGAGGTGCTGATGAACGGGGTTATCAAAGTAATGGTAAGGGAGGACAAACTCTCTTGATGAATAGGCTGTTAGTGAAAAAAGAATAGAGTCTTTGTGCAGTGCATTGATAGCAACCGTGTAAGTGTAACGGTGATCACTTCCATTTGATTCATCAGGACTTACAGGTGTTGTACCATCCGAACATCCCGAAAGAAGCGCGGACATAATCAGAAGGCCAAAAAGAGGGAAAAAAGTAATTTTTTTAAAAAAAGTTTTTGACATCATAATGTGAATTATCTATATTTAAGCATCATTTGAAAGTAACGCTGACAATAAAGGTAATATACCTCTAAGTCAGTCAAAATCAAAGCCGAAATACACTGGTCAGTAGCTCAGTCGGCAGAGCAAGTGGCTGTTAACCACTGGGTCGGGGGTTCAAATCCCTCCTGACCAGCTTAAAGATAGAAGGGTCTCAGATTAAGTTCTGAGACCCTTTTTTTATTCCATAAGCACCAAAAGAAATAAACAGAAGACAATCGGACGTATGTGGTTTTCTTCGAATAAAAACGTAAGACACGCTCAGTCGGTCCCGATGCGAATCGGGATTAACCACTGGGTCGGGGGTTCAAATCCCTCCT
>JAAZBG010000176.1 GCA_012513915.1 Fibrobacter sp. | reverse complement strand
ATTACTTTCCATGAACGGAAAGGATACAATTTTCCATCTGAAACGCAGGATGATTGTTCCTCCTGTTGATGAAATTGAGATTACCGATACGACAGGTTTTGGCAAGTCGCCGGAATTCATCGTGAAGATTGAGCCAACGTATTCATCGTTTACATATAATGCATGGTTCTATCCATTGACAATAACAAAATAGTTTGAAAGAGGTATTTGATGGCTTTGAGACGCGAAGAGATTGCACGTAAACTATTACATCTGTTTGCACTGGTTATGCCTGTTTGTATATATTACTTTCCAAAGTGGAATATTCCCTGGTATGTGGCTTCAATAGCGCTTGCCGTTGTGTTTGTTGGATCTGTCATTGTCGAGACACTTCGTTTCAGAGTTCCGTTTATTCAGAAAATGTTTTTTACGTTTTTCGGATCAATGCTTCGGGAAGAGGAGACTCATAAGGTAACGGGATCGACATGGGTTATTGGTGCGGCGTTGATATGTTCCATTATTTTCAGGAATTACAGTCACATTTCTTTTATGGTACTGACACTGTTTATTCTGGGTGATGCTATTGCGGCTGTGGTCGGATTGAGTATTGGACGTATCAAAATTTTGGGTAAGAAAAGTCTTGAGGGTTCGCTTGCCTGTTTTCTGCTCTGTATGATTCTGTTCTTTGCAGCATTCCCGTTTGTTCCAGGATTACTTGATGTCTGGAATGGGAGAGTACCCTTTATTCTTGCGTTTGTTACATCGCTGACGATTACCGTTTTTGAACTGATTCCACTTAGGGTTACAAGAAAATATACAATTAATGATAATATTGCAGTGCCCGTTATTGCCGGTTGTGTGTTGCTCTGGCTGTCGAAAGCCATTACGTTCTAAATGCAGATCAGGAACCATTAATTATAAAGCTTTGCAATCACCCTGGACCTGAGATGCATTTTGATCAATGCCCTGCAAAACATGTGTATGGTATTGCAAAGAAAATAAAATAACCGGACGATGGCTTTGCTTGACAACAATAAACCCGGCAAACGAAATGCCTTTCGTAGTACAGTGCTAAACAAATGCTAAAAAAGGCTGTTTGATATCACGCCGGATTATACTGTGAACACTTGTCAGCTTCCTGCTACAGATACTGTTTTATTATTATCAATGACCGTTCTGATCTTATTGATAAGGTCATTGCAGTGAAGTGGTTTATGCATAAATGCTGATATTCCCATTTCCTGTGCATTTTCCTCATTAATATACTCGCTGTGACCAGTGCAAAGAATGACCGGGATATTCGGCCGGATTTTACGTATCTCCCTGAATAACGTGTCGCCTGTCATATTGGGCATGGTCATATCGGTAATAATACAATCATATATATCAGGATTGCTTCTGAATGTGTTAAGTGCATCAATCGGATTAACTTCCGTTTTGACCTGAAAACCTCGGTCTTCAAGCATCAGTTTACCGATTTCTGTAATATCCGCTTCATCATCAACAAAAAGAATTGATTCTGATCCTTTGGTGTTGGTATCACTGATATTCACAGCTGTATCGGTTTTCGTACGTACAATTGGAAGGTAGACGGTAAACGTGGTTCCCTGTTCAGGGGTGCTGCGCATCGTAATGCACCCATCATGATTTTTTATGATACCATGAACAACAGCAAGGCCCATCCCGGATCCTTTCTGTTTTCCGCGGGTAGTGAAGTACGGGTCGAAAATTCTGCCTGCAATTTCCTGCGGGATACCGGGTCCGTTATCATTGATATCGATTGCAACATAGTTACCTTCCGGTAAATTGTTGCAATTTTCGATTTTATCCGGTGACAGGTGTCTTGTGGTAACGGTAATGGTGATTATGCCATCACCGTTTTGCAGTGCCTGGGCAGAGTTGACACAAAGATTCATGATTACCTGATGTATCTGTGATGGATCGGCAAGGATCATTTCTTTATTAATATCAAGATTCAGACGGATATCAATATTTGCCGGAATTGTCGATCGAAGAAACGCAAGTGCCTCCGAAATGATTGGCCCGACATCCACCGGCTTTTTTAATATGTCGACTTTACGGCTGAATGTCAGGAGTTGCTGAATAATACCTCTGGCACGGGTAATTGCTTTTTCGATATGTGTAATATGGCTGTGAGCGACGTGCTCCGGTGGTATCGTCCTGATCGAAAGTTCTGTGTATCCCATGAGGATACTGAGAATGTTGTTAAAATCATGCGCAATACCCCCGGCAAGTGTTCCAATGGCTTCCAGCTTTTGTGAGTGTCTGACCTGCTCCTCAAGCTTACATTTTTCCTCTTCTGCTTTTTTTTGCAGCGTTATGTTGAAAATGGTGCCGTGAAGAAGTTTCTCGTTACCAATTTTTACTATACGTGCATTTTCTTTCATCCAGAGAATCTGGCCGTTTTTTGCAATAATGCGATATTCAATGTCAGTCTCGGTTTCAGTGAATTCAAAACACATTTTGCGTTTATGCCGTACTTCGGAGATATCGTCGGGATGAACGATGCTGTTCCAGTTTTGCTGCCTGGTAAAATCTGATGCTGAATAGCCGGTTATTGCATCTATTGCACCTCTGAAAAGACGAGGGGCAAAGGAATCAAGCTGGTCTATAGAAACCTGATAGGCTATACCTTTAAAATTATCGATAAACGTACTGAGTAGTTCCTCGCTCTGATGTACCCGTGCCTCATTGCGTTTTCTGTCTGAAATATCGCGGCATATACAGAAAATGAATTTTTTACCATCAATGATAGTCCCGCTGTTACTCAGTTCCACGTCATAAGTCGTCTCGTCTTTGCGGGTGTGAACTGAATTGAAATGGTGGCCTTTGGTATCAACTGCTGTAGCAAGCTTAAGAACGCTTTCCTTCGCAAGTGTTTTATCCCAGTCCCAGACATGCAGGCTGCTGGTTTCTTCAAGTGCGTACCCGATCATGTCTGCAAATTTCTGATTGGCGTAAACCGCTTTACAACCATCATCAAGGATAACAATGCCATCACGGGACTGCTCCACAAGTTTCCGGAATCTGAACTCTGCATTCTTTAAAGCTGCATTCTCGGATTGCAGTGCCGCTAATTCTTCAATCAACCTGGTGTTTTTTGGTTTGAAAATGTTCATAGGAGTGTTCTTTAGGATAGTGTGTTAAATGACGTATGGATAGTAACAAAGTATCAGATACATTATTCAGGTGCAGGCGAATAAGTACAGCACAATAACATGGGCATTTTTTTGACTAAGCCATAACTGAAAGGCCTTGCCGCCTGATTACTAGGAAAATAAGTGTACGCATAGCTCCGATACAACAATTCTGTTGAAAAACTGTTGTTTTTTCTGCAAAGTATATCGGGCGTTACTGTTTGATTATTTGCGCTAACACCACGATTCAACTGCAGAATTCAGATTAGATTAAAGTTCAATATGCATAACTATGCGTAGTTTGTTTCCACTGTGAAATACTTCTTCTAATTAAAATCATTTGAGAGGGGCCAATGATTATGGGTACTGTAGTTGATTGTGTGTTAATCGTTAAAACAGAATACTAACTGGCATATCATACATATATGTATCAATAAAGACAGGCGTTTCAAATAATTCCTGAAGCGATTAACAAAGATGTAGTAACAGGGAGGATGGCGTATTTTTTAATTCAGATAACGTTTAAATATATGTCAAGAATCCACAGTTTGAACATCCTGATATTAATACTCTTAATAAAGGTTTTAAATTTATGAAACATGCGAATGGATGCCTCGATGTTTGCAATTTTGGATTGCGATTATTAATTGGGTAAGTGATACTAATTCTGATTGAATTGTGTTGTGAATTGTTAAGATTTTTTCTTGGAATAATTCTTTACAAGAACTATATTACCCATGTAGTGAATATAGGAGCTTGTAGGTCTTTATGTATTCTCCTGTTTTGCTTGTCATGTTGTCAATTAAATATTTTTAGTATGTTATTATTTTTTGTGAAGTAAACGAGGCATTGTACTTTTCGAAGAGAGCGGTGTTAGGATTATGATTATCTTCAGGAAATATGAACTGAATTCAGGCTTGTTACGCAGGTTGTTAACAGCTTCGGTTCTTTGTGCTGTATCACAGCTGTATGCGCAGGATTTCCGGTCGGCTTCCTCAGGTGTAAATCAGCTGAGCTATCAGATTCTGCAGCCACGATCTTCCGCAGATGTAAAAAGTGTTCCCTCGGTCGATCCTGCAATTTACATACTTGGATCTGGTGATGTTATAGAAATACGGTCATCAAAGACGCCCTGGAATGTATACTCCGGAACTGTTAATGAGGCTGGTGGGCTTTTCATTCCGGGTCTTGGTAAATTTGATGTCGGCAATAAGCCGTTTGAAACTGCCAGAAAAGAGATAACCGGTTTTCTATTACAGCAAAATCCGAAAGATGAGATCGATATCACACTTTCTGTCCCAAAGCAGGTGGAGGTGATTGTTACCGGGGATGCAGTTAAATCGGGTAGTTTTCGTCTGAACGGAGCGCTGCGTATTCTTGATGCACTGAAAATTGCAATCAAGGATTCTATGTCACTTTTCAGCGATATACATTATAGAAATGTCAGTGTTACTCTCAGGGGGAAAACCACATACTACGATTTGTCAGGTTTTATATCTAATGGTGTTGGTACTGAAAATCCATATCTGTTTTCCGGAGCAATAATTTCTGTAAGTCCGCCAACAAAGTGGCTAACTATATCAGGCGCGATTTCAAGCCCCTTCCCTGAATCAATCCCGGTGCGTGAAGACGATACGTATGGAGCAATATTCAAACTATTCAAACTTACTGAGTATGCAGATACAACAAATATTTTGATATACCGTTCAGGTATACAGGTAACACGATACACCTTATCTCAGTTATCAGGTGAAAAAGCAAAAGATCTTGACTATGTTGTTATCGGTTCGAATAAACCGCCAAAACAACTTATTCAGGTTTCGATAAAAGGTGAAGTGAAAAATCCCGGTACATATCCTTTGGCGACCGGTTCTGTTTTTTCTGCACGTGAGGTTATATCTGTTTCCGGGGGTGTTACTGAAAATGGTGATTCCAGTCGTGTATACATTATAAGAAAAGATCCTCTTGGTAATTTGTCAAATCGCATCGGTAAGGAGTTCGGAGATCAGCCCTTGCGGAAAGACCCGCTGAATCAACGAATGATTGCATCCGGAGACTACAGAATAATTCCTCTCAGGACTGCATCGGTGGCGCTTGCGAATGACGATGTTATTATTGTTCCGGAGGTATCAAAAACGGTATTTGTAAGCGGAAATGTGAGAAAACCCGGGGCGTATCAGTATGCTAAAGGTGAGTCAATGAAATACTATATCAAACTTGCCGGAGGTGCGACTAAAAAGGCTGACCGCAAAAACTGCAGCATTGTGACCGCCTACAGTGATTATTGGGTTGTAAAGACAACGCCAGACATTGAAGCCGGCGATCTTATTCTTGTACCGAATCGTCCACAGAATGAGAGATTACGGAATTATGAAATTGTTATAAGAAGTATTTATTACATTGCAACGACAATTAGTGTCGGAATTGCACTTGGAAGAACCCTTGACCTTATTGAAGATAATGATTAGAAAGATTACAAAAAATGACTATGCATGATTACATCAATCTTTTAAAACGCTACTGGTTAATGATCTGCGTTATTACCGCATTTATAGGAACCGCAGCATTTATCTATCTGAAGAGTGTAACTCCGGTGTATGAAGCCGGTTGCAAGTTGCTGATTTTTGATAAAAACAAAAGTGACGCAATGCTTGATCAGAAGGATATGGTTCTTGGAACGCTGGGAAAATCAGACCCTATTACAACCCAGATCGAGGTGATGAAGACGACACCAATTTACAACGACGTTATAGATCGCTGTAAATTGGTTGATAAAGACGGGCAGCCTCTTGATCCGGTGAAATTCAAGGCTGGATTTACAATTCAGGCAGTACGGCTATCGAATGTTGTCACGGTTTCGTATAAATCAATATATCCGGATTCTGCGGTACTGATTTTAAATACTTTTGCAAATGTCGTAATCGAACAGAATCTGAATCTTAACAGGGAAGAGGTACGTAATATGCGTACCTTTATAGAAAAGCAGCTTGACAACCAGAGAGTTAGACTTGAAGAGATTGAGCAGGCATCTGTCAATTTCAAGAAACGGGAAAAGACTGTTGCGATTAATCTGCAGACGCAGTCCCAGATAAATACAGCCGCCGAAATTGAATCTGCCATAATGAAAATTGAAGGTGAGCGCCAGGGTGTGCTTGCGCAGCAGAAGCAGCTTGAAGTGTCCCTGAATGATCCGCGGGCTCAGGCTGATCCGTTTTATGTGTCAAAGCTTAATATGTACGAGCAGGGAAAAAACAAATTGTCGAGTCTTGAGGCACAGATTGCATCACTTACCAGGCAGCTTCGCTCTATTAACTACCAGTTGTCAAGCAGGCCTCAGGAAGAGGTCAACCTGACACGGTTTCTACGTGATGAAAAAATCGCCGAGAAGACCTACACAGACCTGCTCTCGAAGCTTCAGGAGCTTGAGATTAAGGAAGCTGCAAGAACCGCAAGTATAAAGCTTCTTGAGCCTGCAATGGCATCACAGTTTCCCGTTTCTCCAAAGAAAAAGAAACTGATGTTTATTTCATTAATTGCCGGATTGTTTATTGGCTGTGGCGTTGCTTATCTTCTTACCATGCTAAAGGGACATCCTTATACAATGTCAACGATTAAAGATATTCTTCCCTATGACATTCTCGGAACAATACCTGTAGTATCGAAAAAGGAACTATTCTTTTTCCGGGATGCACCAGGAAAACCCCCGACTGAACTCATACGATATATTCACACAAATCTGAATTTCAAAGGACTGTATTCTTCGAAACATGTAAACCTTCTGCTGTCAAGTGCATCATCATCTGAAGGTAAACGAACTGTTAGCCTAAATCTTGCGTGTGCGATAGCGGAGACTGGACGGCGGGTAGTTCTTGTCAATATGGATCTCAGGAGAAACGCTTTTTCAGAGTTACTTCAATTACAAACTGTCAAAGGCGTTACAGATTATCTTACCGGTAGTGCCGGTTTTGAGGATATCTGTAGTCACAATAAGGAATTTGGATTTGATATCATTGATGCAGGAAAAACGTCAGTTGCGCCAGTCAGAGTTTTTCTTATGGGAAAAGTCAATGAATTCTTTACAACGCTTTCGAGTAAGTATGATGTTTGCGTGTTCTGTAGTGCGCCTGTTTTGACTGCGTCAGAAACGATAGATCTGTGCCGTTATATGACCGGAATTGTTCTTGTTACCGATATGGTTACGTCTGATACAAATTCCATAAGTGCAATGAATGCGCTTATAGGAAACAAAGGATTACCGGTATTCGGAACAATTGTCAACCGTATGAATTCACGTATATAGCCTTTTGTCATAGTTATTTAATTTAAAAAAGAGTAAGGATTATGAACACCCACATCATCAAACGCCAGATTTTAATGGAACTCTTACAGCTTTTTGATATTCTAATGATAGGCGCTGTATTTTTTCTTGCAATGGTTTTAGCAGCAGGGGAATTTGATTTTAAGTCAATATTTTCACTTGTAAATGTGCGTCTTTCACTTCCAAATATATTGTTTCTTGCTATCTACAGTGCACTATGTCATATGATTCTGCGTGCAAATGGAATGTATGATTCTCACAGGCTTACGGGCTTTTACCATGAGATACTGACGATTTTAAAAGTTTGCAGCCTTTTTACGGTAGTCCTTTTTGCGGGAAACATTGTCTATGAAATCGGTATCATAAATCTTACGTTCATAAACTATTATTTGATTATGCTCATTGTTTTTTTCATTCTTAATCGAATTATCCTGCGTTCGTTGCTTGTTGTATTTCGTATTAAAGGACGAAATCTTCGAAATGTTCTTATTATCGGGAAAAACCGTCGCTCCGAAAAATATGCACGAAAAATTATTGCAGGAAAAAAACTTGGATACAGGTTTGGTGGCTATGTTGATGCTGCGGACAAAATGGACACTGATGATAAAAGTCAACTTGTCTGCGATCTTGGTGGATTTCGCGAATATGTAAGAAATAATGTTGTTGATGAGATTTTTCTTTTTCTACCGATAAAATCTTTTTATGATGAACTCAGTGAAATTGTTGAAACATGTGAAGAGCAGGGAATAATTGTGCGGATGTGCACAGATCTGTTCCGTCTAAAGCTTGCTAAAGCAAAAGTTGAACAGGTTGATTCTGATATGTTAATTACATTGTTTACCGGTAATATGAACAGGTCATCCGTTATTGTCAAGGAATTCATAGACGTCTTTCTTGCATTAGTTTTTATTATTCTTGTTTCTCCGATTATGATTATTGCTGCACTTCTGATAAAGATTTTTTCGCCAGGTCCAGTTTTTTTCACACAGGAACGGATGGGACTTCACAAAAGGAAGTTCAAAATTTACAAATTCAGAACAATGTATGTTGATGCAGAAAAACAACTTGAGAAACTTGCAAAATATAATGAAATGGGTGCAGACGGAGCATTCAAAATGAAAGATGATCCGCGTGTGACTCCTATTGGTAAATTTTTCCGTAAATACAGCATCGATGAGTTGCCGCAGTTTTTTAATGTTCTAAAAGGTGATATGAGTCTCATCGGTCCGCGTCCGCTAACCGTAAGAGATTATAATGGCTTTTCAATAGATAACCACCGCAGACGGTTCAGTGTCAAACCGGGGCTTACCTGTTTGTGGCAGATAAGCGGCAGAAGCGGAATCTCTTTCAATGACTGGATGAAACTTGACATGGAGTATATTGACAATTGGTCACTGAAACTGGATTTGAAAATTCTTGTAAAGACAGCTCTGACGGTACTTACTGCGAGAGGGGCTCATTGAGTACTGAAAGCCAAACATTAAACTGGCCTGAACGTTGCCCTGTTTTCGGAATTGGTGTAAGTGTTACGGATTACAATGAAGCTTCAAATTTAGTAATAAGTGCAGCAAAAAATAGAATTTCTTCATGTGTTGATGCAATGAATGTTCATGTGCTTGTTACTGCTGTAAAGGATAAGGAGTTTAATACCGCAATAGTAGGCTTCGATATGGTTTGTCCAGACGGGCAACCGGTGCGATGGGCGTTAAACAAATTTAACAGAAAAAAGATTACAGAACGTGTGTATGGGCCGACTCTTACATTACATGTTTTAAAAAAAGCTGAAAAAGAGGGGTTGTCAGTATATTTTTACGGCTCAAAGGAGTCTGTTCTTAATGCACTAAAAAAAAAACTTATGGAAAAGTTTCCTGATTTAAGAATTGCCGGAATGGAATCCCCGCCATTCCGTAAATTGACGTTCGAAGAAGAAAATGAAACTGCTGATCGTATTAATAACAGCGGTGCATCAATCCTCTTTATCGGCCTTGGCTGTCCGAAGCAGGAACTCTATGCAAGTCGTAATAAAGGAAAAATAATGATGCCGATGCTTTGCGTCGGTGCGGCATTTGATTTCCATGCTGGTATGTTGATGCAGGCTCCTTCATGGATGCAGAAACACGGACTTGAGTGGCTGTTTCGGTTTTGTATGGAACCTGGGAGACTGTGGAAGAGATATCTTGTTACAAACACAACTTTTTTATTGCTATGTGTTAAGCAACTACGAAAAAAATAGCAAAGGTAACTATTATTCACTTAGTCTAAATGTTATTAAAACTAAAACTCGTATTATTTCCGTGGAATTTTTTTTAAAACCATATTAAATGACTGTATTATGTATTTTTTATTAAAAAATATAATCTTGCTGATTAAAGTTATAAGTATATACTAAGCCTTTTTAAAACTCAAGAAACTGTTTTAATCGTTTCAAGAATTAATTAAAATCCATGTCAATAACAAATAATAAAACAATTGCAAAAAACACAATATTCCTTTACGTTAGAATGTTTGTCAGCATGGTAATTTCTTTGTACACATCAAGAATAGTTTTGCAAACTATTGGTGTTGTTGATTTTGGAATTTATAATATTGTTGGTGGTGTCGTTTCGATGTTAATTTTTTTAAAAAATTCAATGGCAATATCAGTTCAAAGATTTTTAAATTTTGAACTTGGAAAAAATAACATTGAAAATTTAAAAAAAATTTTTAGTATTTCATTAATGGTGCATTGTGTAATTGCATTACTTGTATTTATTGTTGCAGAAACCATTGGACAATGGTTTCTATACACCAGATTGAATATACCATATGATAGATTAGGGGCTGCAAATTGGGTGTATCATTTCTCAGTAATATCATGTATGTTCTCAATTATACAAGTGCCTTATATTGCAGTAATTGTATCTCGTGAAAAACTAAACATATATGCTTACATTAGTATTGTTGACGTAATTTTAAAGCTTCTAATTGTATATTTACTTGTAAATAGTTCAATAGATAAGTTAGTTTTATATGCAATGTTGACAACATCTGTAGCGTTTATTGGCATGATGATAACAATTTTGTATTGTTTAAAAACATTTTCTGAAGCACACTTTCATTTTTGCGCCGATATTAAGATTGTTAGAGAGATAACAACATTTGCCGGATGGAGTATGTTAGGAGAAATTGCTTGGGTATGCACTCTTCAAGGTGTAAATATTATTTTAAATATCTTTTATGGCCCAATAGTTAATGCTGCCAGGAGTATTTCTTTTCAAGTAAATACAAATATTTATCTTTTAGTATCGAATTTCCAAACCGCATTGAACCCACAAATAATTAAAAATTTTGCAACGGGAAATATTGTAGCAATGGAAAATTTGATAGTTAAGGGAACCAAATTTTCTTATTATTTGTTACTCTTAATATCGCTACCAATTTTGATCGAAACTGAATTTGTTTTACAAATGTGGCTAAATTATGTTCCGGCATATACTGTAATATTTTGTAGAATTGTACTTATTAATTCATTAATTGATGTGTTAGGAAATACATATGCAACAGCTGCTCGTGCATATGGCAAAATAATGCGATATCAGATTATTGTTTCTAGTGTCTTAGTAATGAATTTACCACTTTCGTATATTATGTTGAAAATCGGAAAAACTCCTGAATATACTTTATACATTTATGGATTTATTGCAATTGTATTAGTTTTCGTAAGGTTGTTTTTGTTGAATAAAATGATTGGATTATCATTAATTCTTTTTATCAAAAGTGTTCTTTTATCTGTCACCATTGTTACCCTTAGTTCAATGATTTTTCCTATGTTAGTTTATATCGTTATGCCTACCGGATTATTTCGGTTTATTATAACAGTAATTATTTCATTTTTTTCTGTGGGGTTTTCTACATACTACTTTGGTATGAACCGAAGTGATAGAAAATTAGTGGTTGAAAAGATTAAATACTTTTTTAATCGAAGGAAGATTGTTAATGGTAGAAATTTGTAGCAAGGGTGATTGTGTAGCATGTGGTGCATGTGTTGTTGCTTGTCCAAAGAAATGCATCTCTATGGTTTATGATCAAGAAGGGTTTTTATATCCAAATATTAATCAATCAGATTGTATAGATTGTGGACTATGCAGAAAAGTCTGTTTGATTTCAGGTATGCAAGAAAAATCAAATAATAAGCCATTAACATTCGCTTGCGTCCATAGGAATAAAGATATTAGAATGCAGAGTTCATCTGGTGGTTCGTTTTCTGCTTTTGCTGAGCAAATAATTAATGAAAATGGCATAGTATTTGGAGCACAATTCAATTCTGAGTGGGAAGTTGTCCATGCATCTGTTGATAATTTAATTGATTTAGAAAAATTGAAAGGATCGAAATATGTGCAAAGTAAAATGGGTGAGATATACTTCAATGTACAATCGTATTTGAAAAATAATAAAAAAGTATTGTTTAGTGGAACCCCATGTCAAATCGCTGGTTTAAAAAAATTTCTTCGAAGAGAATATGAAAACCTTATAACTATAGATTTAGTATGTCATGGTGTACCTTCTCCACAAATATTTAAATTATATCTTTTAGAACACACCTCAAAAATAAAAAAGTTTAGTAAAATCGAAAAAATTTCATTTAGAGATAAGAGGAATGGTTGGAAAAATTACAGTTTTTATTTAAAATCCCAACTAAAAAATGGTAAATTCTTTGAAACGTGCGAATCAAATAAACGTAATTTATACATGAGAGGTTACTTAGAGAATCTTTTAGTAAGGCCATCTTGTTACAATTGTCCAACAAAAGGGTTTAGTGCAGGAAGTGACATTACTATTGGAGATTTTTGGGGAGTTGAAAACATTTTACCTAGATTAAGTGATAATAATGGTGTCTCAGTAATTTTTATTACATCTGATAAAGGAAAGAAGTTGTTTGAACTTGTAAAAAAACAAATGATGGTAGTTCAAATATCATTTGAAGATGGAAAAAATGGAAATAGTGAAATTGACAGATGGTTGTTGCCACACCCTAAAAGAGACCTCTTTTTTAAAAACTACAGTTCTAGACATGTAAGTAATTATATTAAGTATTGCCTAAGTTTACCATTTAAGAAAAAAGTTATACTGTACATTAGAAAATGTATAGTTTTATTATTCGGTAAAATAACATATGAACACTTAAAGAACCTTATGGTCAGGATATGAAAAAAGTAGGATTAATCTCGTACCACTTTTGGTATAACTATGGGACTGTTTTACAGTCTTATGCGTTGTGGAAAGCTATCAGTAATTTAGGTTATGATTCAGAGTATATTGATTTTAAATGGCATTGGAATAACCAGAAAAACCAAAAAAGATCTTTGAAGTTAAAGTTTAAAAGATTTTTGACAGACCCTTTTAAACATATTCAAAAAAGGGAATTACAACTGCTAAATTTAGCGATGAATGAATTTGATCTATTTGCTAAAAAGTATATCCCAACCTCTAATAATTCTTTTACTGCTAATGATTTAATTAATTTCCCACCTGAATATAGCAGATATATTGTTGGTAGTGATCAAACATGGAACCCTTTATATTTGAAGGAGATAGATTTAAGTATTTTTTTATTGTCCTTTGTTAAGGAAAATACAAAGAAGTTTTCCTATGCACCAAGCATTGGTACGTTGCAAATTGATGAGTCCACAATGTGTGTTTACAAAAGAGAGCTTGTAAAGTTTAACAAAATATCATGTCGAGAAAAAGACTGTTGTGAATTTTTATCTAAAAACATTAGTAAAGATGTTGTACATGTTTTAGATCCGACATTTTTACTTAACGAAAAACAGTGGGAAGAAATAGAGGTCCCATTTAAGATGGATGGCCCCTATATCCTTTGTTATATTTTGGGTAGCAAAAATTGTATTAGTGATTATGCCGAATTGTTAGGGAAAGAAAAAAGATTACCAGTATACTATATTGCTACTAGTCGACAATATTTGAAAAAAAAGAACAAATTAATAGGTGTTGGTCCTTCGCATTTTGTTAATTTAATTAAGAATGCAGAATTTGTTGTTACAGATTCATTTCATGGGACTGCATTATCAATTAATTTTAAGAAAAAATTTTATTCTTTTTCAAAACGGGAGGGCAATATCCATAGTAGTGATAATAGGCGAATATTTGGTTTATTGGAAGAGTTTTCATTGGAAAATCGTTTTAAAAACGATGATGATACACGTTTTGAGGATGATATTGATTATTCTCCAGTTTGTTATAAACTAAATGATAGACTTGATTCGTCTTATCGGTATTTAAAATCAATTATAGAGTAAGAAAAATGATACCAAAAATTATTCACTATTGTTGGTTTGGTAATAATCCAAAAACAAATCTGATAAAAAGATGCATTAAAAGTTGGAGAGAAAAATGCCCGGATTATCAAATTATTGAATGGAATGAATCAAATTTTAATGTTAATCAATGTAACTTTACAAAAGATGCATATTCAATTGGAAAGTGGGCATTTGTTAGTGATTACGCACGGTTTCAAATTCTGAATAATATTGGTGGCGTTTATTTGGATACGGATGTGGAACTCTTCAAGTCACTAAATGATTTTTTAAATTATAAAATGTTCACTGGTTTTGAAAGTTATAACAGAGTAAATCCAGGATTAATTTGGGGTTCTGAAAAAGAAACCAGATTAGTGGATGAAATTTTAAATGTATACAGAAATAAAGACTTTTTTGATAGCAATGGCATTCCAGTTCTTGAAACCGTTGTCGATATTGTTACAAAAATTTTAGTTCAAAAAGGATTACAACTTGATGGGAAAAAACAATGTGTTGACGATTTAATGATTTTTCCAGAAGATTTTTTTTCTCCAAAATCTTACTTTACTGGAAAAGAAACTATTACTCATAATTCTTATACAATTCATCATTTTGCTGCATCATGGAAACCTTGGTATGTTAATTTTGAAAAAAGAACATGGGAATTCTTTGGTTTAAAAGACAAAATTATTTTATCCAGAATTAAGAGAAAAATAAAACGTCTCTATATTACCTTAGGAAAAACGAGTTCGTAGTAAAAATGGATATAGTTTTAACATTTATTTTTTTAAGGTTGATGCTTGTATTTATCTTTATTTTGACTGGGTATTTCTTATCTGGTGAAGATGGTAAAAAACATTATTGGCTATGTTCTTTGCCTGCGATTGTTGCATTTTCTTTGATTGAAGGGCTCAGATATGATAGAGGTGTCGATTATTTCCATTATAAAAAGTTATTTGAGAATTCTTTAAATCTTAGTGTCTATTACGACATTGACTCAATAGAACCTTTGTTTCAAATTATAAACAAAGTTATTAAGATACTAGGATTAAGTTATCCGGTTGTATTTGTTTTCTATAGTTTTATTTTAATATTTGCAGGGTTCTTCTTTTTAAGGCAATACAAAGATTGTGCCCCATTTTTAGTACCACTTTTTTTCCTAGCAATAGTTACTCCTGCAGAGAATATAGTGCGGCAATTTGTTGCTATTGCATTTGTGTTGATTGCTCTAAGTTTTTTTAATTCGAAGCAGTGGATTAAATTTTGTTCTTTTATACTTTTTGCTTTTTTAACTCATTATTCATCAATAGTATTGTTACCATTTATTTTGTTATTTAGTAAATTCGGTGTCTTTTTAGTCAAAAAGAAAATTGTACTGATTACTATTTTAACATTATTTATACTTTCTTTTTTTTGGAAAATAGAGTATTGGTCACATATTTACAATTATATCCCAGTTTTAAATTTTGGAAGTGGACGTTACCAAAGTTATTTAGAACGATCACATATTTGGTTTTCTGGTGAACAAACTTTAGATTATGTTTCAAATTTAACAATGTTCAATTCTATTCGAACCTTTTTTTTAAATTT
>JAAZBG010000175.1 GCA_012513915.1 Fibrobacter sp. | reverse complement strand
CCGGACGTTTACTGATTAAAGAAGGAAGTGCTTTGCGGTCAATTTTCCCGTTGGGAGAAAGGGGTAGTGCATCCAGAAACATAAACCGTGACGGTATCATATAGTCCGGTAATGTTTTCAGTAATTCATTTTTTATTTCAGCTATTGCTGGTTGAGGTGTTTTTGACGTAACCAGATATGCAATGAGCAGTTTCTCTTCGAGATCATCATCGGTAACCGTTACAACCGCTTCATTAATATCCGGTTGATGTAAAAGAGCAGCCTCTATTTCACCGAGTTCTATACGAAACCCGCGTAGTTTAATCTGGTAGTCGGCTCTGCCGCGATATTCGATTGCTCCATCAGGCTGGTAACGAGCTAAATCACCTGTTTTGTAAAGCCTGGCATTTTCAGATTCTGAAAACGGGTCCGGGATAAATCGTTCCGTTGTCAATTCAGGAAGTCTCCAATAACCCCGTCCTACCTGAACTCCCCCAATGTAAAGATCACCGGTTTCACCTACTGGAAGCAACCTGAGCTGTTCATCAAGGATATACATCTGTGTATTAGCAACGGGAAAACCAATAGGAACTACGTTGAGCTTTGATTCCTGTTTGCACTCCCATGATGTAACATCAACAGCGGCTTCTGTCGGACCGTATAAATTGTAAAGTTTTTTTCCTGGCAGTTTTTTAAAGAAACGCTGCATTAGTTCAAAAGGTAAGGCCTCACCACTGCAAATAATCAGGCGTAAACTGGTAAGCCGGTTTAAGTCAGGGGTGTTTAGAAAGAGTCCAAGCATTGATGGAACGAAATGAACAACCGTAACGTTACTGGAAGTAATAACATCTACCAGGTAGTCGTTGTCCCGGTGCCCCCCGGGTTTTGCTATGCAAAGCGTTGCCCCGGTAATAAGAGGCCAGAAAAATTCCCAGACAGATACATCAAAACTAAAGGGCGTTTTTTGGAGTATGCAATCATCGGTAGTGAGTTTAAATGTTTCCTGTGCCCAAAGTATCCGATTAGTAAGACCCCGGTGGATATTAATCGCTCCTTTAGGCTTTCCAGTTGATCCTGAAGTATAGATCATGTAGGCGGCATTATCCGGGCGGGCTTTAAAACGTTCAGATATGGAATTTTCAGAACTGGAAGTTGATACAGGTAATTCGTCAAGATTCAAAACTATTGTCGTGGTTGGAAAATGGACATTCCTGACCTGGCTGTGTGTAAGCACAATGCAGACTTCAGAGTTTGCAATCATATAGTCAAGCCGATCCTGTGGATATTCAGGATCAAAGGGTACATAAGCGGCTCCCGATTTAAGTATCCCGAATAATGCGATAACCATTTCAAGACTACGCAGCATGCAGACACCTACGAAATCTTCTAAACCAATACCTCTGTTGATTAATTCCAAAGCTAAAGAATCTGTCCGGATGTCTAATTCTGCATACGTAAGAGAAGTTTCTTCAAATACAACGGCAGTTTTATCGGGCGTTTTTTTAACCTGCTCTTTAAAAAAAGAAATTATTGTACGATCCAGCGGATAGTTTCTGCCGGTATCATTAAAACGAACAATATCAGGTGATAATTCTGATATGCGACAATTCTCTTTTGTCTCTTGATTCGTTGTCATATGCAAACCTTCCATATAACGATAACGTATAATTACTATTCAAATGTACGTCTATCTTCAATAATCCGGCAAATCTCAGTTGATAATTCATCTTTAAATCTATTTGTACATTGATAACTTAAATGATCATCATCGAAATATAAAATATCCTTTCCATCCAACACTTTACATTTGCCATCGTTTAACATTTTTTCCCGAAGTTTGAATATAGTAAGAGTTGGAACTTTTTTACTTATTGAATCTATTGCAGACCCGAACGATTCAAAAAAAGATGTTTTTATCGGATAAAGATATTGCCTTTGAGGATTTACACTAAGAAAAGACAGATATTGCGCTGAATTATTATCCCCGTATGGTAAAAGCGGTGGCTGTTCAATTAATAATGTATTTACTTTTAGGGAATCAGTAAAACCAATCAGTTTCTCAAACTTGCATAATGTAGCACTTTTCTGATAGTAGTCCCAGCGCCAGGATATAATTATTAAATCCGGATTCCAGTTTGTAATCTTGTCAAGAATGTTGTTTTGAAATTCATAGAATTCATCACAGTTGAACCCATAGGGTTTACATAGTACTTTTTTTACAGGTATATCAAAAAATGGTGAATTTGCAAATGCAGTCATAAAAACCACGTCAAAATTTTTCTCTGTTGCTATATCATCTATTGTTTTTCCCCACATTGCAGCATGAGAATCACCCAATACCAGAATTCTGGTCTTTGCTCCTTTAATACCAGCCTGAATTCCTGTTGTGCGAAATGCTTGACAGTACATAGTATCTCTTGATGGTGTAAACGTATTATTTCGAATGGCTATAAGAGAATGTGGCTGATTTGAAAGATCCGGCCGGAGATCATAACAAAATCCATAATATTTTACTTGTTCATAATTGGATACATCATACATCGGGAAATCATAATTTTTTAAAATAAAGCCAAGGCATAATAGAATCACAAGGAGCACGGCTGATATATAGGGTGTATATTTATAGCGCCGTGTTGTTTTTTCAATAAAGTAATAGGACAATACCGCAGTTGTGAACGTTACTATTACCAGTGCACCAATGATAAAATGTTTGGGGTACACACTATTGTAATCCCGTGTTAAAACAATTGCCGGCCAGTGCCATAAGTATAAAGAGTATGAAATTTTGCCAATAAATACCAATGGAGAATATGATAGCGTCTTGTTGATACCAGATTTTAGATTGGTGTTTAAAATGATCAGAAATGTACCCAATGCAACCATTGGTACATAACGAAGTCCGCTATTACCTTCCGCAATGAAATAGGCTATTACAATGAGCAATAGTCCAATTATACCAGACCATCGTTGATCTTTTAAAAAAACAGTATCCCTGTATTTTTGTAAAATAATTGCTGCAAGAGCACCTGTACCCAACTGCCATCCTCTTGATGAAAGCATGTAAAAACAGAATGTTGGTTTGATTTTAAAGAGAATTACAAAGATAGCAGCGCTTACACACACTGAAAATAGTAAAAATTTTAAACGGTTTATTTTCATTTTCCAAAGAATAAACATGATTACAGGAAAGAATAGATAAAATTGTTCTTCCACTGAGAGTGACCAGGTGTGAAGGAACGGAGAGGATTCTGCCGCGTTTCCCCAATAATTGCCCACATTCAACATAAAATGTAAATTCGCAAATGATAATGCCGCTGTAATTGAATCCTTACCGATGCATGGGATGGAACTACGAAAAGAGAGCTCTATCGCTATTAGTAGTGTTACAATACACATTGTGAATAGTGCGGGAGTAATTCTTCTGATGCGACGCAGCCAGAAACCTTTAAAGGAGAACTGATTTGAATCAAGATCATTAGTGATAAGTGTTGTTATAAGGTAACCTGATATAACAAAAAAAACGTCAACACCAAGAAATCCACCAGGTATAGTTAAAAAACCCATGTGGAAAAGGATAACGGGAACAATCGCTAAAGCTCTGAGGCCATCAATTTCAGGACGATATTTCAAGTGTTTACCTAATCTGAAAAATCAATAATAACGCTACCTTTAGTTATCTTTCAAATAAATTCGGTTTATAATTTTGTGTAAAGTATTTGTTTATTTACAGGAGTCACGGAAAAACAATTGTCGATTAGAAATTTTCTTTAAAAATAACAAGTGAGCAAACATAGTCAATCGTAGTAACGATACTCAAACGCTTAACGTTAATACTGTATAAGTATGCTCTAATTCAGCACACTGTCACAATTTCTTATCGGGTCAAAATAAAAATGTTAGTTATTAAAACGTGCTCCAATTAAGGTGTCAACCAGATATGCCTCGTAATGAACCCTGATTTAAAAAAAGGTCATCAATTCCTTGTGAATATATGTTTTGTTAAACCTGAAAACACCATAATTTTTAACATATCAGGATCGTGAAATAGTAGTATAAGTCTACATAAAATAGCAGTAACAAAATTCTCTTTAAAGTTTCGGGATGTTGCAGTCAGGGGAAGAAAAACGATACTGTTTAGTTCTCAGAGTTAATACAATTCCGTCCATTGTTTTTTGAACGGTAAAGAGCCCGGTCTGCGCGTGCAAGAAGTGCTTCTGCGGTGATCTCTGAACCTGGTTCCAGACTTGATGTGCCTATACTGATTGTAACGTTAATATCAAGTGGGTCTGGTTTTTCGACTCTAACGGGAGTTTGTGCCACATGGGAGCGGATTCGTTCTGTCGCTTTTAGAACAATCTCCTCATTGCAAGGGAAGAACACAAAAAGAAATTCTTCACCACCATACCGTCCGACAAAATCGGATGAGCGTGTCTGTAATTGAAGTCGTCGGGAAATTTCTCGCAAAACTTCATCACCAGCAAGATGTCCGTAAGTATCATTAATATTTTTGAAATGGTCAATATCCGCCAGGGCAATACTTAATGGTTCATTTGAACGTCGTGCAAATGCAATCTGATTTCCAAGCTTCTCAATAATTTGACCCCGGTTGAGAAGGCCAGTCAGAGAGTCGGTAGTCGCCTTTTTCATCAGTGCATCGGTTGCTTGTCTGCGAAAAAGAATTTCCGCAATTCGGTTAGCAAAATAATTACCAAAAATTCTGATAAATTTATTATCAATATCAGTGAATGGTTCATGGCGCGCCGCAACACTGAGTAATCCCATGCAGGTATTCATCCGGACAAATGGAAGTACCTGAATTTCAATGATTTCTTTCCCGTTGAAAATTTCAGGAATTTCGGGGCCATCAAATGGTTCATCCCTGCGAATGAGGCGGGGGTATTGCAGTTGGTAGAAATGTAAATCCCAAGGAGACAATTCGGAACACTCTGTTATTGCTGCTTCACCACGAAGCCCATCAACAGTCAGAAAGCCCTGTTCTTTAAGAAGAACAAGTCGCCATCGTGTAACATTTGCGAAGTATTTCCACCGGGATGCAATTAACTTACAGATGAGATTGATATCTTCTAAAGATTGTATCTCATCAAGTAATTTAAACAATGCTTCATACCGTACCAGTTGCTGTGCAGTAAGTTCATTCCATTGAGTGCCATTGATCATATTCTTTGCATATCTTTAATTAGAGTATTGCTTCGTAACTTGGATCAAGATCGAGACGAAGCGTGCTTGTATAAACATTGAACATCGTTGCCAGATCAATGACCGCAATAATCTCGCAGATCTCCTCTTTGCTGAAACCTTCGTCCATAAGTTCCTGAAAATCTTCATCTTCGATACAGTTTGCATTGTCAGCAACTTTATTGGCAAAATTTACAACGCTTTTATAGTATGGGGGCATTTGGAAATCGGCATTTGATTTAACTGCTGATCTGAGGTCGTCAATGGTGAATGCTTTATCAAGTTTGAGTACACTCTGGGCATGACATGCAGAACAGTAACGTGCCCCGTTCTTCGCAGAAACAACAAAAACTATCATCTCTTTTAGCGGTAGAGGCAGGTTGCCCCCGAATAGTGTCCCCTTTGCTCTTTCCCAGTAAGCACGTGTCAGTGAGCTGCTGTGTCCAAGGCTTTTGAGCCAGATGGGGACCGTTGTCGCTCCGGTTGTTCGCATATAATCTTCGTAAACAGCTTTTGTTTCATCAGATGCACTCTCATAATCGGTCAGGGTATAACGTTGCATATACAATCCTTTAGATTCAGGTTAAATATCATATAATAACCATCTGATTATTATACAATGATGCGTAATAAATGTGAAGAGGCTTATAAAACGAATCTTAAGCAGTTTCCAGTATCGTGTACCTGCAATGTAATGTCGGATTGTCCTTACATTTAATTTATAGGTATGGAGGCAAACGCCAGATTACATCTATACTATTTCACAAAAGTCTTCAATAAAACATATAATTCTAAACAAATGTTGGCAAAAAGCGCATCGCATTAAGTGAATGTTGTAAATAACAGGTCAACATCTGACAAATAAGTAGTATCATCAGATGGTCTGCTGTTAAAACATCTTTCAGTAAATAGGGAAGCCGGTACAGGATATGTTTCTTTCGGTAAATTCCATAATTCCACTCAGTAAAATATCAAACAGTAAATACATATTTGCCAATTAGTAAAAAGCAATATGCTTTAAATGTCCACAAAAAATTGATGTTCTAGTTGAAAAAAGCTTATAAAAAGACTATATTAAGCGTACAGGCAAAAAGAGCATATTACCTATAAGTAAAATGCTTCTCAGTAAATACTAAATTACCTAAAAGTTAATAAGGGGGGAGAGGATGGTAAAAACATCATCGCCATGCCGTAGCATTCTTATGCATACGGTATTTCTGTCCATGGTCGTGCCGCAATGTATAGCCGCATTGCCACATGACACACATAAGTCGCATGCAGTACTTAAACCGCATGACATACTTAAAAAGGATCCGATCAGTCATGTTACCCATAAGGGAAAACATGCGATGTGTTCGCTGACTATTGACGCAGTTGGAAACGGGAACACATTCCCGCCTCCCGGTGTGTACAAGTTCAGGAAGGGAACCAGGGTTAGTGTAACCGCGAAACCCAAACATGGTTCGTTGTCCAAAGGGTGGTCAGGAGATCTGCATGGTGTAAAGAATGGACCTCATGCCCGTGAAGGGCATGATAACAGTCTGTCTATTATCATGGACCAAAACAGGAGTATCACGGCACTTTTCACGCAGGCTCGCTGGCCGCATGGTCCGGCATCAACCTATGATAACCCGGTACTTCCCGGAGATCACCCTGATATGAATATTTATAGTGAAGGGGGCGATTTTTATATCGTAAGTTCGAGCTTTGCTATGTTTCCGGCGCTTGAGATTCTTCGTTCCACCGACCTGCTTCACTGGGAACGTTTCGGACGCGCGATTGATGCTTCTGAGCCGGCACTTGATGGACAGCTCGGACCTGGTCAGGGTACCTGGGGTGCTTTTATTGTTAAGACACCCCGCTGCTACCGGCTATATTTCGCAATCAACGCAACACAATGGTTTATAGAGGCAGAGAAACTCAAAGGACCCTGGTCAGCACCGGTCAAGGTGACAAGCGTTCCGGTTTCTCCTGATGACGGAGTAACATTTTTTGATCGCGGAACCGGCTCGGACAACTCTGTATTTATCGATTCTGATGGTACAACCTACATGGTAACAAAGAACGGACTCGGGAAGTGGGCTGGCGATACAGCCGTTAAGGATTTCGGTATGAACCGTCTTATCGCGATTGATTCAGTTACCGGTCAATTGATCCCCGAATCGATGATTAATCTCGATTTTGTCAACTTTGACAAAGAAAAGGGTGGTGGCGGTTCGTTGACAGATGCTGACTGGGGACATTGGGCTGAAGGGCCGACGATGATGAAACGCGGTGAGTGGTATTACTATTTTGTCCAGACACATACAGCATGCACCGGAGAGATGAGCGCATGGGCATCAAAAGTGCTTGATGGAAATCCGCAGAACTGGAGCTGGCTCGGGTATCTTATGGGACCTGGAGATCCATACAATGGAACACAGCATCCAACTGCTCCGTTTCAGATTGCTGATGGATCCTGGTGGGTATTTGCACACTCTTACGACTGTACTAATAATCTAAGTACTCCGGAACAGCACGGTGAGTGGATGGGATTGGCACGTGAGGGCTTGCTTCATCAGGTCATCTGGGTGGATAGCACTGTAGAGGGACGGAGTATTCCGGTTCCACGGTTCACTAGTGCGACAAAGAATCTCCCTGCACCGGCACTTGATCAGAGTCGTGCGCCTTTCCTTATTCCTGTAAGTGATGGTTTTTCAAAACCAGTACTTAATCTTGCCTGGACTACTTATGGACGGAATATCGAAAAATTTTCTGTTACCGATCGTCCTGGATGGCTTCGTATCAAACCGGATACTGCTACAGCATGGTTGTTGCAGAAAGAGGCACTACGCGCAACGGCTTCAGTGACAAAAGTGGATTTTGTTCCAACTGATGAAGGAGATGCTGCAGGTATTTGCGTACGTAATGGCTATTATGATGATGAACAGCTTCTAAGCGGCCCAACATGGATTGAAGGTGAAGGACATCTTGTGGGCCACTTTGATGTATCTGTTGCCCGTACTTTGGAGAATGGTAATGATGTAATCCGTTTTGCATTCAGGGTTCGGACACCTGTGGCGACTGGCGGCAGTGGAAGTTATACTGAACTTGCAGAGCCGGAAGTTATCAGTTACACTGTTCCGGCTCCAAAGGGGAAAACAGTATGGTTGAAACTGGATCGCAATAACCATGTGGCGACTGGCTGGTATAGAACCGATCGCTCTCACCATTGGCATCAGATTGGTGAGCCGATCGATATCTGGCTGCTTGATAATAATTATGGTATGAGTAATGCCTGGGTCGGTAATCAGGCAGGATTGTTCGCAAGTGGCAAAAACGCAGATTTCGACCAATTTACCTATCGTGATGGTTTCACCGAAATCCCGGCTATTGCTACTGACCAGCAGTCAGGGACAGTTGTCGTTGCCAGTGAAAGCAAAGGTGATGTGCTGGGAGAACTGGAAAATGGTGATTGGGCAATGTATGGCAGTGTTGATCTTGGCAGCGGCGGAACGGTCACCAGATCGGTGCAGATCGAGGCATCGAGTGTTGGTGGCGGATATGTGGAAATCTGGCTTGATCCTCTGGCACACGGTCCGCACTTCGGTCCATTCCGTATTGATGATACGGGGGATTGGGAGAAGTGGAAAAAGTTTTCAGGCAGGATGAATGCTACAGGTACACATGATGTCTATGTGAAAGTAGTAGGAAAACCGGGCAACAGTCTGTTGCGCATTGCATCACTTAAGTTCGCACAGTAAGGCTAATATATAGTAATAGAATTATTCTGTCTCTCGTCCTGGTGCGGGAGGCTCTGATTCTGTCACCAGAAGCGGAAATAAACATTTCCGCTTCTGCTTTTACAGGCAAAATTTGAACCCGTTCCGGTTTATCCATACTTTCCTTAATTCGCAAATGAAAATGCATTGAAATTGTAGATTCTATTTTCACAGACCAGTTATCCCGGTTGTATTTTATAAAACATAGTTTAATAAGCCTTATGCAGCCGGCTGGAGAATAGAATTGAAACGTTTTGTATGTATCACCGCAATAGTACTCACAACACTGACCGTTTTGCTTATTGGTACCGTACTGATTGGTATTAACAATAACTATGTTCATCAGACTGTACTATCGCGTGTAAATACACTGATTCCCGGAACTATTACCGTTGGTACTATCCACATATCACTGCTTACAATGAAACTTGAGATCAGGGAGCTTGCAGTAGCCGATTCATCGGGCAGAAAACTTGCCGGATTTAAGCGGCTGCTTGTTGATATTTCTCCGGGCGCGCTTATACACCGTAAAGTAATCATTCAGGAGGCTCTGATTGATAATCCCCGGGTGATCCTTGACACAGATTCAACCGGCCAGCTTACACTGTTGAACGCACTCGTTAAACCGGATACAACACCAGCAGAAACTGTTAAAAAGCCACAGGGTACATCAAAACCGTTTCAGATTGAATTGCATAAATTCAATATCCAGGGCGGGTCAACACTATTTTCAGCACTTGACGACAGCACAAAGATTCAGGTTCATGGGTTGTCGTTACATGTTGATGGCGAGACCGGTACTATGTCGGCAAATCTGGATATTTCATCAGATTCAATAGCACTTGAAAAATCGGGAAAAACAATCAGTCTGCGTGATTTTTCCCTTATGACAAAAGTGCGCAATATGAATATTGACACAATGAGCCTGCGATTACGGACAGCCGCGTCGTCATTATCGCTTTACGGTAACGCATCATCACTGACAAAGAATCCATCAGTATATGTGACACTTGCAGCGGATCTGGCACTTTCAGACATTCAGTCAATTGTTCCCATTAAAGAAACTTTCAGTGGAACATCACATGTTGTCATGCATGTCAAGGGTGATATTGCAAACCCGGTGATGCAGTTTACGTGTACGTATGATGGCGGTGAAATCAGAGGATATCCGGTAAAAAGTCTGATGCTTGACATGTCATTGACAGATCGTCAGATTGCTATCAAACCATTACAGGTCAGAACTCCTGATGGCAGTGTTGCTATTTCGGGTAATGTTGATATGAAAAACGTGTTCCCGGATGGTTTCCTCAAACCGGCTCAATCGTTTCAAATGCTGAAATACAATCTGGACGTATCGGCAAACGGGATCGAGCTCAAAGGGTTGGCAGGTGGAGTAGGCGGGGTGGCAGCGACATCTGTGACAATTAACGGAGTGGGAATTAGCCCGGATTCTCTCAATGCCGACTGTCACGTTGCTGTGAACGTGAGTAAACTGAAGCTTGACACATTAAACGCATCTGTTGATGCTGCTCTTGCATGTACGGTATCGGTAGCTGATGGAACGGTGCATCTGAAGAATCTTACCGGACAAACCGGCAGTACAGAATTTGATGTATCAGGATTATACAGTTTGTCAAAAGAAACAATGGATGCCTCAATTAAACTGACGGTCCCGGATTTTCATCAGCTTACAGAATTTGCAGGCATTGACAGTGTGAATGGTCGTGCAGATTTGACCGTACATGCATCCGGGGGATTGAAGGCACCGCAGGTGCAGGTCAGGTTGAATGCTGAAAACATCGCGACAAAACAAGTCCGTGCAGGGAATGTGAAGCTTTCAGGTGAGCTGGACAAAAGCGGAGTTGCGTATGTACGCGAATTGACACTTGTCAATAATCAATCGGCAATGAATATCACTGGTTCTGCGAACGTACTTCGCAATGGAAAACCGCTAAAACCTGAATCTGTTGTGTTTAATGCATCCATTTCAACCGACAATATGGTTATTGAGGATTTTATTGACTCAATTACTGGAAAGGTTATTGTGGATGCACAGGTATCCGGTACTATACAAGATCCAAAAGGGCAGGTACAGCTTGCAGTAAATGATTTGACAGCAGCAGGTCAGAAGATAACACAAATCGGTCTTGACGCAGACATCAGTGATAAACGAATCAACATAAATCCTTTACGTATTGCGCTGGTACCTGAAGATGAACTGCTGCTGCAGGGATGGGTATCTATGAAAGACTCATTCAATCTCGCGGTGTCATCAAAAGGTATCAGATTACAATCTGTCAATGCTGTTCACAGCGCAGATTCCACAATATCGGGAAATGTACTGATGGATCTTATGGCATACGGGACGTTTACTGCTCCCCAGGTCAATGGAACTATTGGAATTACAACGATCTCGATGGGAAGTCTTGCGTTTGCTGATATCGGTTTAAACATTGATCTTCATGATCAAAAGGTCAGGCTGGATGGTAAGGCTCTTGGCGATATACAGGCTGCCTATGATTTAAAAACAAAGGCATTCAATGCAGACCTTTTCATCAATAACATTCTGTTAAAACCATTTCTTGCACTGTCAGGAATGAATCTTGATGGGACTGTTACTGCTGCTGTAAAGGCATCCGGTAATGCAGATACACTGGCATCTGTAAAAGCATCAGTAGATATTAAAAACCTGACAATCGGCTATAACGGAACTGAAATGGTAAGAACCGACAACCTGAACGCAACATTTGAGAACAACCGTTATTCGGTTCCGGATATGAAAATAAAGCTTGCAGATAATGGATATATTAATGGTCGGGCCGGTGGTCTTGTTGAGGGACCACATGATATTGCTCTTGATGGAAATATACCGCTTTCCGTAGCACGTCATTTCTCCGATGATCTCCCGGATGTTATTGAGGGAAGTATTGGTATTGGTGCGTATTTCAGGGGGATGGTTAAAGATCCGGATCTGAGTGCTCAGTTAGAACTGAAAAATGTCGGGATGTCGTTACCATCGTTATCTGAACCACTGCATTCACTGAACGGGAAAATACGTGCGGATAAAAAATCTGTACGGATAGAGGCGCTTCAGGGAAAAATTGACAAAGGCACATTTGATGCAGATGGTGAGATAAAACTTGACAACCTTAAACTGTCGGATTTAAATGCTGATATCAAACTCAATAATCTGCCCCTCAATTTGCCGGAAATGCTTGATATGGTAGTAAACGGTGATATACATGTTGCAGGAAATCCTGATAAGGTGAATGTCACGGGAGATATTGCAATGCTTGATGGGCTTTACTATCAGGATATTGTCATAAGTCCGTTTTCCGGGATGGGACAGCGTAAACGCAAGGTACAGACGCCTCCGCCGGAGAATACCACGCCCTATCTGAAAAATATGCATCTGGATGTTGGCATACAGGCACGCGTGCCGTTTCGTGTCGATAATAACATGGCAGTGCTCGCTATTCTTCCTGATCTTCAGCTGATGGGTACGTTACAGGCACCAGCGCTTGAGGGTAGGGCGGATGTTAAAGAGGGTACCATTACCTACCAGAAAAAAGTTTTTACCGTTGAAAAAGGTGTTGTTAATTTTGTAAATCCGTATGCAATAGAACCCGAGATTGAAATAAGCGGCACAATTCCTGTCCGGGAATGGATTATCCGGATTGAGATTTCCGGTACTCCTGAGGATCTTGTGTTCAGGCTTTCAAGTGATGGATCGGGGCTTGAAGATCAGGATCTATTGTCGCTACTTGTGCTGGGGAAGACAACCGCAGAGTTGCAAAATGATATTAAGGGAGGCGGGGATGGCATAAACAGTCAGCAGATGCTTGCCTCTCTTGTTGCGTCAACATTTGGTGATGACATAAAAAAAGCGACAGGGCTTGATATCCTTGAAATTGAAACCGGAGATAATACAAGCAGTAATTCAGACAGGATTGCGGTTACGATGGGAAAGCAGTTTACAAAAAGGTTTGGCACACGATATACTGTTGAATCGAATAAAGGGGAAGTGGTGCAGCGGGCTACGGCAGAATATCGGATTTTACAGAATCTTAATATTACCGGATTTCAGGATACAAAAGGGATTTTCGGTACTGAATTACAATTGATATGGGAGAAGTAACGATATGAAACGGATCTTATATCAGATGCTTATTCTCCTGTCAGCATGCACTGCTATTGTCAATTCGCAGGATACACTGACTGATGTATCATGTCAGATAGTGACTGAAAATCGTCATGCCGGTGAACTTCGGGAAATTGCCGAAAAGATCATTATGGTTGACAGAACGTTACCACTGGACACTGCAGGAATAAAAGCCTCACTTGATGCTCTGATGGTATGCGGACTCTTTGCTGATGTTGAAGTTAAACAATCAGAGGGACAGATACAGTTCATCCTGACACCGGCACAGTATGTCCGCAGTATTCGTATACGACATGAGCTTCCGCTGTTTGAAGATGATATAGAGAAGGCAATGAGCATCTCATCTGGTGATATTTTTCGATCTACTGTTATTGAAGAGCAGGATTCGTTGATTTCAGATCTTTACAGAAGGAATGGTTTTATCTGTCCGAACGTTGATGTCGGGTCAAAACCTGATCGAAAAGGAGAGAACAGGATTGTTACGGTGCGTGTAAAAGCAGGAAGTTATTACCGTTTGAAATCCCTTAACATAGATGGAAACAGCGCTTTTTCAGATCGTTGGCTAAAGCTTAAAATGAGATCCTGGCGTACTGCATTGCTTCCTGGAAGCGCCGGCAGATCTGTTGAATCGGTTATCAGTAATGATATAAGGAATCTTGAGCAATATTACCGGTCAAAAGGGTTCGGAGATGTTACTGTAACCGATACCGTTATTAAGGATTCGCTGACACAATCTGTCAGTGTTGCTGTCAAAATTGACGAAGGAGAACGTTACCGGATCAGGTTCACGGATAACCGTGATCGTGGATTCCGGAAAAGTGTTCTGCGAAAGAAAATTGTTCTTCCAAAAAGTGCCAATCGTAATAATCAGGGTATACGAAAATCGGTGACCGCACTTAAAAAACATATGCAGGAAGCCGGGTTTTCCGATGCACAGGTCAAAGCACTTGACACAACTGTTAAAAAACGAAAGTATGAAGAAAAAATTGTAACCTTCGATTGTCGTAGCGGAGACCGTACTACGGTATCGTCAATAACATTTACCGGAGTAAAAGCAATTTCAGAAAACGAATTACGGGATCAGATGCTTAATGTTGACAAAGGCAGTGATGCAAAACGTGCCTTTAACCCCTCAAAACTGGAAGAGGATGTTTTCGCCCTGCAGATGCTCTACAGGTCACGGGGGTTTCTAAATGCTGTAGTTACATCAAGTGTGTCGCAACAGGATAAGTCTGTTGCTATTACCATATCGGTAGATGAGGGCAGATGTACATTTATTGACAGTATTAAAATTGATACGCTGCAGATTGGAAAGGAAACTGTCAGTAAAGCTGTTTCGGTGCATAAGGGGGATCCATACCGTATTGATCTGCTCAAACGTGATGCCCGTATGATGCAGACGGTGTTATCTGAACAGGGATTTCCTCATGCAGAGATAACGCCGGTTATGACCTTTAATAACGACAGCAGCGGTGTTGCTGTTGAATATGCGATTAGTAAAGGTCCTGCAGTGTATATGGGTGATGTCCGGTATGTCGGTGCATTTAACACGAAACCGCGGGTGATGAATAAAGCACAAAAAGTGACCAGCGGTAAACCACTCTCTCTGAAAAGAATAGTTCAATCGCAGAAAGAACTTCGGGATCTTGGTCCGTTCAATTCAGTGCGTTTCAGAACAATCGGGTTACGGGAGAAACGTGATACCGTACATCTTTTTGTTGACGTAAGGGAAAGAAAACCGTTTTACGGAAATCTGGGTGGTGGTTATCAGTCTGGTAAGGGACCGTATGTTCATTCAAAAGTGGGGAACCGGAATCTCTTCGGACTTAACAAAGAGGGATGGATTGATGGTGAACTGAGCAGTATCGGGGAACGGGCCGAATTAGGATTTCTCGAACCGCGTTTTGGAGGGGCACATATCAGTGCGACAATGCAGGTGTTTGGCGAGAGGGAAGAGCTCAATGACCATTTGAATACAACCGCATTTGGCGTGTCCGGGGGGCTTATAACCAGAGCCGGGCAAAACCTTGTGCTCGGACTTGGTTCACTTTACGAACGGCGGAAACTGCACGATACTGGTAACGTTGATACCGATAAGATAGATACTGCATCAGTGGCAATAGATAAACGTCCTCGCAATATTCTTACCCTGACGCCATCAGTGTCGTTTGACAGGAGAGACGCATTTACACGTCCCCGTAAGGGAATTATGATGAATACATCGGTTGCTATTGGGAAAGGTCTTGAGTTTTCTGTTGACGATATATTACGGTTTCAGGCTGAAGCCAGAGGGTATTATACACTGTTTTCGCGTTTAACAATTGCTGCTGTTATGCGGGGTGGGTATTGTATGCCCTATGGTGACAATCAAACGGTTCCTGCAGACCAGAAATTTTATCTGGGCGGAACAGGAGATCTCAGGGGCTTTGAGGAAAATAAGTTTCATAGTGATTCAAGAGGAGCAAATACGTTACTATTTGGAAGTACCGAGATGAGGATAGATCTTGGCTATAATCTGGAACTGCCGCTATTCTTTGATGCCGGACGGCTTGAAAATACATTTTCGTCAATATCATCACATCAGATTCACTCATCTGCCGGCACAGGTATACGGTATATTACACCGGTTGGTCCTGTGGGATTGCTTTACGGGAGGAAAATAAACCAGAAAGCGGCAAAGAAACAGGGAATGTTTCATTTTTCTTTGGGGTATACCTTTTAGGGGTGATGTCAACGGCACGCTGCGAGCTCGACCCGGTTGCGGCCTTTACTTTTTGCTTCATACAGCGCCTTGTCGGCACGTTCGATAAGGTCGGTGATCTGTCTGTCTTCCTTACGAAAATGTGTAACCCCAAAACGTGCTGTTAAAGTAATCGTGTTTCCATTACATCGAAATGTCAGGTTGCACTAAATGGTAACTTGTTATTAGCTATGTACTCGTTATTAATCCAATCTGACAGTTTTTGTTCCTGTATTTCTGGAAATGTAAATCCATACTTGGTTGCAGTTTCTTTTGCAATGTTAGTAAATAATTTTTTGTTTGCGACAAGAGCATTTATAATACTTTCCTTACTGTAGCTGCTGAAGGTTTCTCTTAGCTTATCGATCAGTGATTTTTCTACCCATTTTTCTAAATAACGCCCATTATAAAATGTATCATAATTCTTTCCATGAAGCGAATGCTCATACCATTCAAGCATCGTTAAGGTTCTTTGTTTCAAATAACCATTAAGACACTGTAATGCAATCCAATATTCACCCCGTAAACATTTTTTGAAAGTCCATAAATAGTGGAAATAAAAGTCGTTGATTGTATTATTATACTCGGTCTCATCTGGAAATGAAAGCTCTTTTTCCTCAGAAATAATGCTGTTAAATTTTCTGATTATATTTTCGTTATCGAATAATACCTTTAACGTTGTATGACAAATTTCTTTAAGAACAGGAAATTCATTGTTATCTGATATGAGTTTTGTTTTGTCTACTAACACAAAATCAACATCAATGCCATTCTTAAATATGCATCGCCGCTCCCAGTGATTAAGATCCGGTGCTGATTCTGTAAATGTCATCCAGACTTCATCAATAGAATGCAACCATTCTGCATTTTCAAAATACTGAGGCAGGTTATTCACAACTACGATCAGGTCAATATCAGAATAGTCATCATATAAGGTATCAGTATTAGAAGCAGATCCGATTAGTCCCAGGAAACAGATGTCATTTGTACCATGGACAAATGCTTGAATTTTCGATAAGAGTACAGAATGTTCCTGTCTCATTTTATTTATCCGTTATTGAAATGCAAGTGTTATTATTCAAGGTAATCATTGTAATATACATTTGGTATGGAAACACGCATATGCATAGTGGTAAAATTCAGGAGCTGTACCTGTCGCCTTTAAAAATTGTACCTATCAATTAATCCGGTACCTATATTATAAGGCTAAAATTTGATGCACACTGTTTATCGGGCAGTTTGCTGCTTAGTGTTATATAAGGACATTCGATGAGTAATTTTGCTAAAGATACATTCAGGGCTTTTAAATATAGAAACTACAGACTTTTTTTCGCCGGACAGGGGCTTTCCGTTACCGGTGCACTTATGCAGCAGATGGCACAGGGGTGGCTTGTCTATCGCATCACTGATTCTCCTTTAATGCTTGGAATTGTGGCGTTCGCCGGACAAATTCCATCAATACTGTTCACACCTCTTGCCGGTATATGCAGCGACAGATATGACCGCAGGAAAATACTACTGATTGCCGATATCGTGCAGATGATCCAGGCATTTATAATGGCCGCACTCATTTTCTCCGGTCTCATACAGCCCTGGCATATAATAATCCTGAGTATCGTTCTTGGATCTGCTGCATCATTTGAAATGACCACGCGACATTCTCTTGTTCCTCAGATGGTAGACAATAGGGATGATGTCGGAAATGCGATTGCACTTAATTCGGTCATGTTCAACAGCGCCCGTCTTATAGGTCCTGCACTTGCCGGAGGTGTTGTTGCATGGGTGGGTGAGGGCATGTGCTTTTTGTTTAATGGATTTAGCTTTTCTGCTGTAATCGTTGCGCTGCTTCTGATGAAAATTGACAAAAAGGTTGTGGCAACACAGTCAAAACCGTTGGCAGATCTTGTTGAGGGGTTTAACTATGTATTTAAACTTGTTCCACTACGTATCATAATACTGTTTATGGCACTTATCAGTCTTTCGGGGAGCGGCGTTATCGTGCTTCTGCCTGTCTTTGCAAAAGATGTTCTGCATGGCGGACCGCAGGCATATGGTTTTTTAGTGGGATCTATAGGGCTTGGAGCACTTCTTGGGGCGTTCTATATGGCATCAAGAAAAAGCGTCAGGGGACTTGGAAAACTAATTATGATTGCGCTTATTGTATTTGGTTTGGGTCTAATTGCAGCTTCATTTTCACAGTTTCTGCCGATTGCTATGTTGTCATTAACATTTGCTGGTGTCGGAATGATGATGCATATGTCATCATCCAATACAATTATTCAGACTGTTGCTGATGATGACAAGCGTGGAAGGGCGATGAGCTTTTATATTCTGGCGTTTTCAGGTTTTGTACCGATAGGCAATCTTCTTGCCGGCTCTATGGCCAAAATATTTGGGGTAAGGGAGGTACTTGCTGCTGGCGGTATAATTACCCTTGTTTCGGGTATTGCTTTTTTAATGCTCCTGCCCAGGCTGCGCAGATATCTGAAACCTGTTTACATTAAGAAACAGATTATACCGATGGAGACGGGTGTGGAAATCAATTGATTGATTGTTTTTTTTGTCAATTTACGTAGGGACAGGTCGCGACCTGTCCCTACGTAAAATTATATTTATCCGCATGTTCCTATTGCGCTATGTTATTGTTGTAAACTTTCCGGAAATGATATCCGTAAATGGAAAGTGTAACTGCTTGTGAGAATAGTTTCGGACGATGGAAGATTGTCCATGTTAAAAGTCTCCAGTAATGAAAGCTTTCACGGCCGAATAAACCCAATTGAATTGCAGAACGTAGAAAAGCCCAAATAAGATTGAAACTTAATGGGATAGTAAATCTTGGTGCTTTATATTCTTTAAGAAATGTTTTTGCTCTTGCATAGTAATTTTTACTTGAATATATATGTTTTACAACATGACGGTAACCGGTCTGTAACGTATCAATGTTCATTTGAGGAATTATATTTGTGGTTGCACCGGAATTGTTTCCTGAGAATGTACCGGTAAGTCTGCCTTCCTTTTCCATCCGCTTGTAAAGTTTTGTTCCGGCTGGTGCCTGAAGCAGACCGACCATTGCCATAACGATACCGCTTTTCTGGATGAAATCGATTTGTCTCTGAAATGTTGATTGTGTATCACTGTCAAATCCGACAATGAATCCGGCCTGAACCTGTAAACCTGCGCGTTGTATGCGTTTTACATCTGCTACAAGGTTGCGGTGAAGGTTCTGCTTTTTGTTGCTTTCTGCAAGACCTTCGGTTTCTGGTGTTTCAATACCAATAAAAACAGTATCAAATCCTGCAGCGAACATCAATTCCATAAGTTCCGTATCATCTGCAATGTTTATTGAAACTTCGGTGCTCAAAGGCATTCCGACTTTGCCACTCTGCCATTCAATAAGAGCTGGCAGCAACTCCTCTTTTATAACTTTTTTATTTCCAATGAAATTATCATCAACAAAGAATACACTCTTGCGCCATCCCGCTTTGTATAGTGTGTCCAGTTCATGTATTACCTGTTTGGTACTTTTTATCCTTGGTTTGTGTCCGAGAAGTGATGTTACATTACAGAATTCGCAGTCAAACGGGCAGCCACGTGAGTATTGAATTGATATGGATGCATAGCGTTTCAGATCGACAAGTTCCCACAAAGGAGCAGGTGTTTCTTTAATGTCTGGGTATTCTGTCGATGCATATAGATGCTTTGGTGTGCCGAGCTCGAGATCTTTCAGAAATTCATAAAGTGTAATTTCCGCTTCATTTAATACAAGGTGATCAACATCATCATACTGAGCATGATCCATTGTAAACAAAGGTCCGCCTGCGACAATTTTCAGACCAGCATTTTTACATTTAGTGATAACTGCTTTTGCTGACTCACTTTGTACAACCATTGCACTGATAAAAGCATAATCAGCCCATTCAATATCCTTATTTGTGAGAGACTGTACATTCATGTCAACCAGACGTTTTTCCCATTTTGCCGGCAGCATTGCAGCAACAGTGATCAGACCAAGCGGCTCGAAGGATGATTTCTTGTGAATAAATTTAAGTGCATGTTTGAAACTCCAGAATGTATCAGGAAATTCAGGGTATATAAGTAGAATCTTCACTATAGCCTCCAGAAGAGATGAAAATTTACGTGTTATAAATTAGGTACGCCAAGATTATTTGCAGATCAATATACTTTTAAACCTGGTATATTTGAAATCACGTTGAGGCAATATATCGGGTATTTGCAGCAACAAACTAAAACCGGCAAATCTTTTTATGCATCTAACAGGTGGTAAAATTATAATAAATTATGATGTTACAGGTTTTTATATGTTCAAATTATCTTGAATCAGTACCTGATCTAAACATACTATATTTTTATTGGGAAATAAGGTTTATTTATTCAAGGCAATTAATAATAGCGTTGATGTCATTATCACGCCGCGAGTTCGACCCGGTTGCGGCCGTTGCTTTTTGCCTCATACAGCGCCTTGTCGGCACGTTCGATAAGATCGGTGATCTGCTTGTCTTACTTACGAAAATGCGTAACCCCAAAACTTGCCGTTACTGCTGAATATCCATAAATAGTGGAAATAAGAGTCATTGATTATTTTGTTATACTCGATCTCAGCTTTCCACTTAATCAATTGTTTTTTACGTGTATGATTGACCACACTCATATTCCTGATATATATTGCTCTTATCATGTCAATATATATGCTACGTAGTGATTCTGTGTGATCACCCGTTTTGTAGCAGTTATTACGATCATTGGAACAAAAAAAATTACTGTAGTAGAGTGATGGTTTTGCTCTCGATACAGACAGGTCGACAAATGTAAATGTAGTACTGTCAATTTATTTTCAGGGCATTTCAATTCCTCTGCGTAATAACCATATCATCACTTTTTAAGGAGACCTTAAATGAAGGGCGAAAATGTCGACATTAATGCAATCAGCGAAATCCGTTCAAGAACAACCGTGTACTTCGGTGTTAATGCTATTACAAAAATAGCTGAAATTACTGGAACGTTAAAAAATATGGGCATTTCCAGGGTCCTTGTCGTAACTGGAAAAAGTTCATTTTCCTCAAGTGGCGCCTGGGCTTATGTGGAAAAAGCATTTCGTGATAACGGGTTTACCTATGAACTTTTTAATGGTATCACACCAAATCCTGAGGTTGACCAGGTTGATGAAGCGGTAAAAATAGGTAAGAAAATTAATGCGCAGGTGGTGTTTGGGATTGGAGGCGGCAGTCCGATTGATGCAGCAAAAAGTGCAGCGATTCTTCTGGCAAATCCGGTAAAGAGTGCCCGGGAACTGTATGAAGCAAAATTCACCGCTGAAAAGGCTCTCCCGATAGTGACGATTAACCTGACCCACGGGACTGGAACGGAAATAAACCGTTTTGCCGTTGTATCAATTCCTGAGAAACAGTTCAAACCGGTAATTGCCTTCGATTGTATCTATCCGTTATTTTCCATTGATGATCCTGCGCTCATGACCGGTCTGTCAGCCGATCAGACCCGTTATGTATCAATTGATGCAATAAATCATGTGATTGAGGCGGCAACCACTACAGTGGCATCGTATTACTCTGTTCTTCTGGCAAGAGAAACGATACGTCTTGTCGTGAAATACCTTCCAATAGCACTTGATAAACCTAACAATCTTACTGCGCGTTATTTTCTTACCTATGCAGCAATGCTTGCAGGAATCGCGTTTGACAACAGCCTGCTTCACAGTACCCACGCATTGGAACACCCGCTGAGTGCCATGAAACCGGAAGTGATCCACGGGCAGGGGCTTGCACTGCTTCTTCCTGCAGTGGTACGTGAGATTTACCATACAAAAGGTGCAGTACTTGCCGATATCCTTTCTCCAATTGTACCGGGATTAACTGGAAATGAGAGTGAAAGCGATGATGCATCTTCGGGAATTAGACGGTGGCTTACCGATATCGGTGTTCCCTCAGGATTGAAAGCTATTGGCTTCAGCGACACTGATGTTCCTGTGTTGACAAATCTGGCGCTTACAACACCAAGTCTTGGATTTCTCCTCAGTCTTACACCTGTAAAAGCTGACGAGAGTACAATTGAACGGATGTATCGCAGGTCAATCTGATCTCCTTAATACGCGATTGTGCATTCTAAAAAGGAATGCGGCTGTTTATGTTCTCACGGATGTTATTCGTGAGAACACCCGTACGATCCTGTTTACGGGAGAAATAATAGGCCTTTACAGTCGTGAGTAATAAGCCTTCATATGTGAGAGAATTTTGTAATTTCTATAATTTATTAATAAACTAAATCGCAAAGAACTATCTACATTTTTTTATAAAATGTTAAGTATTAGTTGGATACGGTTAATTCAAGCACTATATTAAAATAGTGCGTTAATAATGCAGTTCATTCAATGTTGCAGGATTTATCCTGCCTTTTTTTGTTGGGCAATGTATTCTTATTGTGTAAGTTGTTGAATTTTATAAATACAAGGGTCCAATACACTTTATTCTATTAAAAAAGGAATGTACATGGAAGTTATAATTGCGGATAATTACGACGAAATGAGCAAAATTTCTGCGGAATTCATTGCAGCAGAAATTAGAAGAAAACATGATCTGACACTGGGACTTGCAACTGGTGACACGCCCCTTGGAATGTATCGTGAACTTGTAAACCTGCATAAAAGAGAAGGCCTTGACTTTTCAAAAATCACAACATTTAATCTTGATGAATACGTTGGTCTTGATCCGCTTCATAAAAACAGTTACAATTATTTTATGAACGAAAATATCTTTAAGCATGTCAATATAAATCAGTCAAAAGTTTTTGTTCCTCAGGGAAATACAAACGACCCGGAAATTTTCTGTGAGTGGTATGAAAATAAAATAAATGATGCTGGTGGCATTGATTTACAGATCCTTGGTATTGGAAGAAATGGACATATCGCATTTAACGAACCCGGTTCATCTTTTGCCAGCCGAACCAGGGTAAAAGCGCTCTACAAAGAAACAATAGAGGATAACTCCCGATTTTTTAATAGTCAGGATGACGTACCCCGGTTTGCTATTTCAATGGGTATCGGGACTATTCTTGATGCAAAGAAAATATTACTTATTGCGAATGGAATAAAAAAGGCCGACGTCTGTGCTAAATTCATTGAGGGACCGGTTACATCAATGATTACAGCTTCCGCATTACAGCTTCATAGCAATGTTACCGTAGTTCTGGATAAGGATGCTGCATCACAACTTACCCGTACAGAATATTACGACTGGATTAGAAACAATAAACATCTTGTTCAAAAAATGATTGGTAGTTAATTCAAACCTGGAGATTTGATATTCAAGGGCTATTATCCTTGATGTCACAGGAATTGTGCTTTGAATTGCGTGAAAAAAATGGCGGGTCACTTACTGTATCCGCCATTTTTTTTGTATAACAAATCATACTATTTGTTGCTGTTGCTAAAACATATGTAGAAAATTAACAGGGGGAATTCTGTTTCCGTTTGAAGCATGACAGTTGAAAGGAGATCATATCATGGCGTTTACAGTATTAGGTATCACCGCAGGAAGAAAGGATTCAAATTCTGAAATTCTGTTAAAGGAAGCCTTATTGGCATGTCAGGAACAAGGTGCTGAAGTTATAATGATTAACTTACGCGATTACAACATTCTGGAATGTTCAGGGTGTACAGCTTGCGTACATGGCATGAGCAGTGGGAAAAATGTTGGTTGCACATTACACCAAAAGGATCACAAACATGCAATCATGGATGTTATGTTAAATGTCGATGCGATTATTGTATCAGCACCGACATATGGTTTAATGCCGACAGCAACATTAACAAAATTTACCCATAGAAATCTTGCATACGAATCAGCATTTTTAGAATCAATCGGAGCTATCAAACATAGAGACAAAGTTGCAGGATTAATTGCTGTTGGAGGATCTACCCGTTCATGGCAATCAATGGCTTTAGAAAGTATGCAGGCAACCTGCTTTACAAATGATTTTAAAGTAGTAGATATGTATCTGGCAACAGGAGTACCTGCAGCAAAACAGTGTTTATTACATGATGATATTATTAAACGTGCTCATAAGATGGGTGAAAATATTATGAAATCGTTAAACACACCGGTAGCAGAAAGAGGCTGGCTTGGTGATGAGGATATGGGATGGTGTCCAAACTGTCATTCAAATGCATTGATTTTAGGCGAACCGCAATGGGATGGATTGCATTTCCCCGTTGAATGTCAGGTTTGTGGTGCTGGTGGAAATCTGGAAAAGACAGATAACGGTAAGTGGAAATTTGTAATTCAGGAGGATGGATTAAGCCGTGACCGTACAGATACGGAAGGAAGAAAACAACATGTAAAGGAAATTACACATACACAAGGTGGATTCTATACAGAAGAAAATCAGATTAAGGTTGATGAAAAGTTTACTAAATATAAGAATATCAAATTTCCTGCTATTGAAATAAAATAAGAATCACCGGTGCGTTCTCGAAGAACAGATATTTTCAAGAGATGTTCTTTGTAAAAAATAGGGTGTAAGTTTTTTTCACCCCGCATCTCTGCGATCTACCTATCTAAGCTACTACCGCTTCGACAACCATATCATTTCGCTGGAGCAGCAGCTGTAGTTGCCTGCTGCTTTGCTTTATCTTTTTACATTTGAATATAAGATTTGAAATCGTTTACGTTTTTCTGATGAGCAGAGAGTGTGCATTGGGGGAAATCCGATGTTTTAACAAAATTGCTGACCATCGGGATACCTTCATCGCTGCGTATCTTTTAATAAATTGTAAAAATTTCAAACCGCAAATATGGCTGTGATTAGAGATTTTTTTTAACTATATTTAGTTATCATTAGAGAAAAAAAATTAGATGAAAGATAGTAGTATGGATAATTGTACACTTCGGGAATATATCGATCAGAAAAAAATAAAAGATGTCAAGCTTCACCTCGGTTGTGGCGGCGTAAAGTATCCTGACTTTATAAATATCGATTTATATCCATCTGATTCCAACATTGAGGATTGTTCGCGGGGATTCTGTATTGCAGATGTTTATTGCGATATCAGAAAACTTGATGTTGAACCAAATTCTGTAACTGAGATATTTTCTTCTCACGTTGTTGAGCATTTCGTTAAATGGGAAGCTCAGGCGATGTTTAAAAACTGGTATACAGTTTTAAAGAAAGATGGCAAACTGATCATCGAAACTCCTGATTTTCTAAGGTGCGTAATGTTACTTTTCCATATCAAAAAAAGGCATAGAGTAAACGCCAGAAGTCAGTTTTATGGTAATCAGAAAGATAAATTGATGTACGAAACGCATCGTTATGTCTGGGATGCCAAAGAAATAAAATGCGAATTGTTAAATACCGGTTTTTCCAAAGTTACAGTGACCCATAAGACAAAAACACATAAAAAATTCAGAGACATGAGGATTATTGCAATTAAATAAGTATTTAACCACCGTAGTTATAATAAAGATACTGTGTTAGTTGATCTGCCCGATGCAAGTACGATGTTAAACGCATAAGTGATTTACTATAAATTGTCTTTATAAGCGTATCCGGATCTGTTGCTATACATCTGTCAAGTATTTCCTGCCGGTACATTGGAATTGGTGTTAGAATTTTATGATACACTGTCAGTTTTATCATACACATCATAATAACATTCCATTTACAGTGTTATTAAGTTGTCAAGTAAAACCGCATAGTTCTACTGCCGGTTCATAATACGCTGACCTTCTCTGTGTACCGGTATATCAATAGTATCTGCATATATTATTTTAATATATCCCTTTTAAATCCAATAGCTACTTAAAGGTAATTCACGCGGCTTATTATCCCTCAATAATGGTGTTACTGTCATCTATTAAAGTTAAGCTTTTTTAATCATAAACTATACATTGTGGCAGTTAAATGTGTTCTCCTTTTTTTCGTAAAATTATTATTGGCAGACATTTTGCTTATGTACTCCATTCACATCTGGTTCTTAATTAACCAAATGCTCTATTACTCTTTAACAAAAAAGGAGTGCATTATGCACATTATACCATTTACAAGAAAAGGGCTGTTTACATTCGCAGCCGGGGCAATGCTTGTTTCAGGTGTCCATGCCACCTCATTTTTCGATGATCACAATGATGGCAAACTTACCGGATGGACCTCCTATGGTAACCGCCAATGGAGTGAAAGTGGAACAAATGCGACACCCTTATGCTGTAACCAAAATGAGGGATTTCTGATTAACAACAATTCAGTTAACAGTAACGGAACACTTACTGTTAAAATGACAGCCGATCAATGGAACGGTAACAGAGGTGGAGTCGTTTTCAGGTGGATATCGGCTTCATCCTATTATTACGTTTCAGTTCAGCCTGGAAACAATTACAGTAGTTCCATCCGATTTGCAAAGAATACAACAAAACCTAATTCCGGGATTGTTATTGCTCAGAATTTTACCATGAATACAATATTTACTTTGAAGATTATCATGCAGGGAAACAAATTTGACTTTTACATTGATAATGTCCTGAAAGGAACAATTACAGACAATTCTTATTCGTCGGGTAAAATCGGATATGCTTATTCAACCGAATGGAATGATTATATCGATATTGATAATATTCAATGGACTGAATCTCAGGTGACAATTCCCCAGGCACCTTCTAATGTCAAAGTGAATACAGTGTCTGATTCGCAGTTAAATTTAAGCTGGAATGATAATTCATCAGATGAAGCAGGATTTCGCATTGAACGCGCTGTAAGTGGTGGAAGTTATACTGAAATCGCAACGGTAGCCTCTAACAGTAGATCATTTCAGAATACCGGTCTTCAACCTAACACTGTTTACAATTATAGAATCCGTGCATATAACGATGCCGGTAATTCAGGATATAGTCCGGTTGTATCAGCACGGACATCCAGTACAGGTGAGAAATTTCTCATAATAGTCAGCAGTACTCTTTACCGATATGGAACAATATCATCAGATATTAAACAATATCAGGATGACATTTTGAAACAAGGTTATACAAGCAAAGTACTACGTATCAGTAAAACAGAAGATCAATACGCTGATGAGATCTGCCCTACAGAAAAAGAACTTAAAACCATGATCAAAAGTTATTATGCATCAGGTCTTGAGGGTTTCCTGCTTATAGGTTCAGCCCGTGATATCCCAACCGCATACTGGAGATACCATGAAAAATTTACCGACTGGGGATATGCAAATGATCCAACAGACCTCTATTATGCAGACATGCATGATTGGGTTGATCTTGACAACAATGGAGTCTATGAAACATATCATTCCAAATATGAGAACGGTAAATGGATTGAAGATACAAGTAAGCCGGCAAACCCATTAAATCCACTTCCTCTTCCAGAACTGATGTTTGGCCGGATCAGCACAGATACGACAATTACTTCATATGATATTCAGGCAGAACTTATCAGCAGATATTTCAAAAAAAATCACGATTACAGAGTAAACGGAAGCCCTCTTACTGCTGAGCAGTCAAGAAGATCGCTGTTTCTCGTGAATGATTGCTATTCGGGAGCGGTTCGTCCGGAGATAAATGTCCAGAATGCAGGTTCGGATATGAATGTACTTGGCGGTTTCCAGTTATTGTTTCCCGAAAGGATAAAAGCTGAGTTAGCAAAAGGTTATACACATGCACAGATTGTAACACATTCCGGTAGCGATTGTCACAATGTCTATTCATGGGCAGATGAAGAGAAGAAATGGACAGGATTCACTCTTGACGATTTGAAATCATCTGATCCCAAAGTTAGCCAGGTTAATATTTTTGGTTGCTATGGTGCACAGTTCAATGTACCCAATTTTGGTGAAACGTATCTTTTCTATAATGACTATACGCTTAGTGTTACAGGCAGCAGCGGTGGATGGGGAACATGGATGGATAGCACTTACTATAAAGAATTGAACGCAGGTATTCCTGTCGGAAAAGCATTCTGCAACTGGATGCTTCGTTATAGAGATGGTGGTGCTCCTAAAGGTGTTCTTCATGGTGATCCTCTGATCACGTATCCGCAGGTTATAAAGAACAAACCGCCAATGTTTTCTGAACCGCTCTTTTCACACGAAGCAACAGCGGGTAGTACGTTTTCAATGCTTATCGGTGCTGTTGATCCAGATAATGATCCGGTATATATTGAACTCAAGAATCTGCCGCAAGGAGCTACCTTTGATGGCAAACGCCTTACATGGACTCCATCGATGGATCTGGTTGGTACAAATGATACAATTACAGCAATCGTAACTGATAACCATAATAACAAAACAATCCAGTCATTTACAATATACGTATCACATTTTGTTAATGGTCTTTTAACTGCTGCAAATGGATGGGAACTTTCGGGAAATGCGCATTTTGGTCCGACACTAAGTGATGAGTACTACAATCCACAAGGTGTTAAATCACATCCACTCTCAACATCTGATACATGGGGTGCAATCAGTCAGCCTGTAACTGTCAAGCCAAACACTCAATATCGCTTTTCATTCTATTCGCTCAACAAACTTACCAAAAACCCTGAGAGCGCAAAAGTGAGGATTGAGGAATTGAATCTTGACATCCCTCTATCCGGATGGAGTGAGAATGACTTTTCTTATTCCAGTACATCCATAAACACCGGCGCTAATACAAATCTGACAATAACAATACAAAGCGGCAACACTTCAAGCCTGACATCAGGCAACCTCTATGTCACGATGTTTCGACTTGTCAGCCTCCCGTCTGGTTTACATAATGAATCATTCGAAATTGGAACTTCAACACCGCAATCATGGACTGATGATAAATGGAACTCACAGAATTCCGTTATGTCATGGGAGAATACCGGTCGCTCTGGAAAATGTGTCAGCATCACCAATACCGCTGATAATGATGCGCGCTGGATTCAGCAGATCGACGGACTCACTCCGGGAACGGTTTACAGATTCAGCGGTTGGGTCAAAGGCGAATCAATTTCAAATAATGGTACAAGAGGCGCGAATATTTGCCTTATGGGCGGTTTCGAATCGTCATCGGAATTCTTCAGTGGTACCGGTACCTTCGACTGGACAAGAGTAGAGTTTACATTTGAAGCTCCGTCATCAGGCACTGTTACCGTTGGAGCAAGACTTGGTTTCTATGGAAGTACTGTTACAGGAAAAGCATGGTTTGATGATCTGGAAATAATGCCAGTTCAGTAACGGGTAGTATTAAAGAGAGAATCCCGAACCTTTTCAGGTTCGGGATTCAAAATATCTGCGTAGTTACAAATTATTCTTGTCAATCCTGATTGATTGTTAAATAAGAAAATAAGTAAATTCCAAATTTCGTACATCCAACTTCTTCATTGATTCACCCCCTCTCACATTATATATTACTCGTTTATTGCGTTACACCGGTCAAATAAGGTATTATCTGAAAACTATGGAAAATATTTCAGCGAATAAGCGGCCTGAGGCTGTATTTATCTGCTCATCGGCTTTTTACAAGGAACTACCCGAACTGAAAGGGGAGGAGTATGCTGTACTTGGGCGGTCAAATGTCGGCAAGTCATCGTTTATAAACCATGTACTTGCCAATAGTAATCTTGCCCGCGTGTCGAAAACCCCCGGTAAGACAACACTGGCGAATCTGTATAAGCTTGAAGAATCCATGTACTGGGTTGATCTTCCGGGGTATGGTTATGCGAAGGCCGCTGGTGATGAAAAACATCGCTGGTCGAAACTGATTGCGGATTATTGCGAAAAACGACCTAACCTGATGGGACTCTTGTGGCTAATTGACATACGACATGTCGGTGTAAAGGCTGACATGGAAGCGTTTCCATGGTTGTCGGATCTTGGGAAACCACTGTTTCCTGTTTTGACAAAAGGCGATAAGTTGACAACAAACGAAAAAAAGAAACAGGTGAAAGCTGCAATCGAAACGTTTGGTTTTAAAGCAGAACCGGTTGTTTATTCTGTCAATGATCACATGTCACGGGACCGTTTTTGGGATAGATTTACACAGTGGAGAAGCGGACTGTAATTCATCTGTATATGAAACAGTATCTGACCATTAGCTCAATCAACCATGTTCTTGTATTTGCAGATCCTCATTCGAAGGGTTTTTATGATAAGACCGGGGCAAAATTTCTCCATGAATAAAAATCGTCAATTCCAGGCAGGATGATCCCTGTTTATCAGTATGTAGTTTGAAAACCTTACAGTAACAATATACCCATCAGAAGTACGGAAAAACAAAATGAGACGGCATGACAGATTGATAAAAGATCGGGAAACACTGCAATCGATACTTGACAATGCGGACGTATGCAGGATAGCAATGCATGATACCCCATTTCCGTATATCGTTCCGCTCAACTACGGATATGTCTGGAATGATCAATTAGTGTTGTATTTTCATAGTGCACCTGAAGGCAGGAAGCTTACCCGTATCCGCCATGATAATCATGTGTGTTTTGAAATCGATACCGGGCATGAACTTGTTCAAAGTGAGCATGCGTGTGACTGGGGAATGCGTTATAAGAGCATTATCGGATACGGGATTATTGAAATTATCGATGACCATGATGAAAAAATAAAAGGGCTGAATGCACTTATGAGGCACTACAAGTTTAAAGCTGAACAGATTATTTATGATGAACATGTTTTTAAACACACCGCTGTATTAAAGATGAGTGTTGTCGAATTTACAGGAAAACAGAAAATTTGAGCAATAAGATGTTGCTATAGTTATAACTATACAGGTTCCTTAATTTCAGTCCGCTTTTCCAAAAATGTATCCTTTGACAGATTTGTGGTAGAGAATCGAAAATATTATTACAAATAGTTTCGATTTCCTGCGAATTACATCTCTTATTCAGCATAAATCTCAATAAAATGTTACGTGTGCTTTCATTTTTTAATTATTTTAATAAACTATTTTTACCAAATGGACGCAACATTAACGAATAAGGAGACAGGCATGGATCAAAAGGTTATTAACAAGGCTGCTGATAATATTAGAATTCTTTCGGTCGCAATGGTTGAAAAAGCGAAGTCAGGACACCCTGGTGGTGCTATGGGCGGTGCAGATTTTATCAATGTTCTATTCACCGAATTTTTAAATTACGATCCGTCAGATATGACATGGCGCAATCGTGACAGATTTTTTCTTGATCCGGGTCATATGTCACCGATGCTTTATTCACAGCTTGCATTGTGTGGTAATTTTACGCTTGATGACCTCAGGAATTTTCGTCAGTGGGATAGTATTACTCCGGGACATCCTGAACGTCACATTGACAAAGGTATTGAGAATACATCCGGGCCGCTTGGTCAGGGACATGCGATGGCACTCGGTGCTGCAATTGCAGAGAGATTCCTTGCTGCAAAGTTCGGTGATGTGATGTCACATAAAACCTATGCATTTATCTCTGATGGTGGTGTTCAGGAAGAAATCTCACAGGGTGTCGGACGTCTTGCCGGTCACCTTGGTTTAAATAATTTCATTATGTTCTACGACTCAAATAATGTGCAGTTGTCAACAATGGTTAATGAAGTGACAAGTGAGAATACTGCAAAGAAATATGAAGCATGGGGTTGGAATGTAATCACAATCACCGGAAACGATCAGTCAGCGATCCGTGCAGCGCTCAAAAGTGCCAATGAAGAGAAAAATCGCCCTACGCTCATTATTGGTAATACTATAATGGGTAAAGGTGCAGTAACTGCAAGTAATGAAAACTACGAGGGAAAAGCTGCAACGCATGGTATGCCGCTATCAGAAGCCGGGGCATCAGCGGACAATACAATCAGGAATCTTGGCGGTGATCCCTCAAATCCGTTTGTTATTTTTGATGATGTAAAAGCATATTACGAATCTGTAAAGAAAGCAAAAATCGCTGCAGCAGCATCCCGTAAAGAAGCTGAAAAGAAATGGGCTGCAGCAAATCCTGAACTTGCTGCAAAACTCGACAGTTTCTTCTCTGATACACTTCCATCAATTGATTGGGAGAAAATTCAGCATAAACCCAACATCGCAAGCCGTCAATCGTCAAGCAATGTCCTTGGTGAATTTGCAAAGAAGATTGAAAATATGCTGGTATCCTCTGCGGATCTTTCAAATAGCGATAAAACTGATGGCTTCCTTAAAAATTCAAAAAGTCTCACTGCAGCGGATTTCTCAGGTGCATTTCTTCAGGCCGGTGTTGCAGAACTGACTATGGCTGCTGTAATGAATGGTGTTGCTGCGCATGGCGGTGTAATTCCTGTGTGTGCTACATTCTTTACATTTTCAGACTACATGAAACCGGCAATCCGTATGGCAGCACTGATGAGATTACCGGTCAGGTATGTGTTTACACACGATACGTTCAGGGTAGGAGAGGATGGTCCTACACATCAGCCGATTGAACAGGAAGCACAGATCCGGCTTCTTGAAAAGATGGATAACCTTGATGGCGAGCGTAGTATGCTTGTACTTCGTCCGGCAGACAGTGCAGAGACAACCGTTGCATGGAAGAAAGCACTTGAATTCAAAGGTCCATGCGCATTGCTTCTTTCACGTCAGAATATCAATGATCTTCCAGCTGTGGGACAGTCACGTTTTGCAGATGCAGCTTCTGGAATCAATAAAGGTGGATACATTGTTTATGGCGGTGAATCTGCACAAGATCTGGTGATGGTTGCAAACGGCTCTGAGGTTGCAACCTGTGTTGAAGCTGCAAAAATTCTTGAAGGCAAAGGAATAAAGGTTCGCGTTGTATCAATGCCATCAGATGCTGTATTTGAAGATCAGGATGAATCATACAAAGAAAAAGTTCTTCCGTATGGTGTTCCGACTTTTGGCCTTACAGCAGGTCTTCCTGTCGCACTCGAAAAGATGGTGGGACCATTCGGAAAGGTTGTCGGTTTTGAACGTTTTGGTGCATCAGCTCCTTATAAAGTACTTGATGAGAAATTCGGGTATACTGGGCCGATCGTTGCCGAAAAGGCAGAGAAGTATCTTAAGGAGTATCCATCAATGGTAAACAGATTGCTTGCTGCAATAAAAAAGTAAGTAACAATCTGTTTCTCTGGTAACTATTTTGTGCCTTTCTGTTAATGTACAGAAAGGCACAAATTGTATGTTCTAAAATTTGGATAGATAAACAATATCGATCGTAAATTAAGTGAAAATTTAATACGATATCGAGATAGAATACAAAGAACATGTGTTTTTTGTAATGTATTTTTTCAAGGAATTGCTTATGAAAATTGGGATTGTCAGTGATTCGCATCGCAACAGGGAGCTGCTTCATAAAGCAGTTGACTGGATGGTTAACAGACAGAAAATATCGGCATTGTATCACCTTGGAGATGACTATGATGACGTGAATGAGCTTGGTGATTTGTTCGTTGAAATAGCACAGGTTCCAGGTACGTATGATGAACGTTATAGAAATGGAACACTTCCTAAAAAACTCAGTGAAACTGTGTTGGGAGTGACGCTACTGCTGGTGCATCAGATTGATAAAGATCTGAACGATGATGATTTGATGACTACCGATATTATTCTTCATGGGCATACACACAAAGAGGAAATCAGGCTTGAGGATGGAAAGTTATTTTTCAATCCCGGACATTTGAAAGGTCCGATGGAAAAAAAATCACCTCCTACATTCGGTATCCTGACAATTGGAGATACCGAAGTAACCGCTACAATTTACAACATGGATTTCAAGGTGGTACAAACAGCAGACCTGTTACGTTCCGAAAGCGGTCTGTACAAAGAATAATCAATTCCCGTAGGGATGGCCCTCGTGGTCATCCGTTCTTCCCATGGCCAACAAAACAAAAATCCCAGAACCATCACATTTTTTGTATGCCTGACCCTGCGCGAATTGTCATAGCAGTGGCAGCATCAAAAAACATTATCTCGAAAGCATCAAACTGAATTTGGATGTCTCTGCTTTAAAAACGAGGTCTAATTCGGAGATATCGTACTTTAATGAATAGTGATAGGTATAATTTACTCCATACAAACCGGAAATGCTGTCCGCTTTTTTAAGTGTAAAACCCGATTCCTTAATTTTGTCAAGCATTGATGATTTCAGGTCAATATAGGATGATGCAAACCGGTCTTGCGCGGGTACTTCAGATGTGTAAATAATCTGATTCACAAGATTTGAATTGTCTTTCATGAATGATGCACTGTATTTGTATTCACCGTCGTTTTTAATGATACTGTCAAGAAAGGTAATCGTGAATAATGATGTGCCGGTGTCGGATTTATATGCAGCAATTGATGGAAATCTTATAGTGTCAACAGGCTTTATATTGTTGATCAGAAGGCCCTTGCGTTCATCATGATATGAGAAAAGATTGACATAGTTTCGTAGTTCGGGAATGTTGGTTAACAGAGATGAAAAATAGGATGTGTCTCTGCCAAGTGCAGAGACGCCAGGTAAGAGGTATTTCGCTATGTCAACTTCCGGACTTTTGGCGCGGGAATTATATGATGGTATTTTACGGATAATATTTTCAATTAATCCACTTGTATGAAATGCCTCAAGACTTGATGACGTTGTGCTTATCATACCAAACGAGTTACCCCTGACTGCATCAGCAATTTTCAGTGTGATTGTGTAACCATTCTCATAGCGGGAAATTGAACAAAAGAGCATATATGATGGATTCAGGCGAAATTGTTTGAGTGTCGTCGTTAAGTTGACAATACAGGAACTATCCTGGCATTTCAGTATTTCTGACAGTTTATCTTTTCCAAGCTTGCCCTCAATTTCATCCCATACAACCGGACGGTAAGCGGGGTATCTGGATAATCTAGACATAACAATATCCGGCAGAGCATTGGTTTCAGTCTCAAGTCCGTTTTTGGGCATCGTTTTTAATACAAGAATCACCGCAGGTTCTG
>JAAZBG010000016.1 GCA_012513915.1 Fibrobacter sp. | reverse complement strand
TTTCAAGGTGCGTGTGCTTGATGGAACCGATGGAACCGGTGCAAAAGTTCGCGTGCTGATTGAATCATCAGACGGAACCAGTATCTGGGGAACGGTAGGGGTATCTGCAAATGTTATCGAAGCCTCATGGCTTGCATTAATTGACAGTATGAAATACAAGCTCCTCAAGGATGCACTTTCGGCGAATAGATCATAATTCAATAAATAAACAAAACAGGAATGTATTATGGCACCATCAATTGATTGGCAGAATCTGGGATTTAAATATACTCAGACAGATAGTTTTGTCAGGGTTGACTATAAGGATGGCAGGTGGGGAAACGTTGAAGTTTGCACTGATCCAATGATTTCAATTCATGTTGCAGCAACGAGTCTTCATTATGGCCAGGCTTGTTTTGAGGGGATGAAGGCATTTACTCAGGTTGATGGAACAATTGCCGTTTTTCGTCCGGAAGAAAACGCCCGTCGCATGCAGCTGACTGCAGATCGTGTTATGATGATTGCGCCACCGGTTGATGTATTTAATGCTGCGGTAAAAAAAGTAATCGAGTTGAACCGACATTGGGTTCCGCCATATGGAACCGGTGCGAGTCTGTACCTCCGTCCTTTACTGATTGGAACAAGTCCTCATGTCGGTGTACATCCATCGGAGGATTATGCATTCATTCTTTTGTGTATGCCTGTCGGACCCTATTATAAACACGGTTTCTTTCCTGTAAATGCTTATATTCAGGAGCTCTATGACAGGGCTGCGCCGCAAGGTGTCGGTAATGTGAAGGTCGCCGGAAATTATGCTGCCGGTATGAAAGGTGATTTTGATGGAAAGAAAAAGGGTTTTCCGATTTGCCTGTATCTTGATTCTGCAACGCATCAGTATATTGACGAATTCGGAACGTCAAATTTTCTTGGAATCACAAACGATAACAAGTATGTAACCCCGTCATCACAATCGATACTTCCTTCGATCACAAATCTCAGTCTTCAGGTAATCGCCGAGGATTTCGGCATGAAAGTAGAGAAAAGGGCTATTCCTGTTACTGAACTGACCGACTTCGTCGAAGTTGGTGCATGTGGTACTGCAGCTGTTATTACACCGGTTTACTCAGTACAGCATGGTGATAAACTTTACACGTTCGGAAAAGAGGATAAAGCCGGCGATACACTGACAAAATTCTTCAAGGAAATTCAGGGTATTCAGTATGGAGAAATCAGGGACCGTCATAACTGGATGATGAAAATTGGATAAAAATATGATTATACGTATACTAATGTCGTTGGTTTGTTGTGTTGTTCTTTTCACAGGATGCTCAAAAATTCCTGAACTCAGGGATGGTGATATTATTGTGACAAACAAGGAACGAAACGGGGTTCCGGTTAAATTTACATTTACACGGGGCTCATCATTTGGCTCGGTTGTTTCATTCGGGCCAGCAAAACTCAGAATTATGCCGCAAATAGCAATCTGGGTTGAGGATTCTTCGCATTCGTTTAGACAGAATATTTATGTTACCCGTTGCTTTGCAAAACAGGCGTGGAACGGTATTAACGAAAACCCCGATTCAACGTATCGTACATCAAGTTTTCCCTACTGGCTGGGGCGGTTAAGTGCAGTATCACTTCCATACCCGACACCTTCAAAACCACTTCCTGACGCGGTAACATCAGCAACACCGCAAGGTTCATTTACAATTGAGAGTACCATTGACTCATCGATCACCAAAGGAACGATCTGGTGTGAGTTTAACAGTTCCTTTGATGCCAATGATGTGTGGATGGCTGAAGGGGCTGAGAAGTATAACGGGCAGCCGTCACTGCTCTTTGCATGCGATTTTGATCTTGCTGATTCAAAAAGTATCATGCTTTCGTATAAGGGGCATGGTGGTCCGACAGGAACAGATCATCGTTTGTATAACGACGAAAACGGAATCGTTTCTGCAAAGCAGATATTCAGCTCAATTCTGGTTGAGATAAATCCGGCAGCAAAGGAATCAAGGTTTGCCGGTTTACAGTGAAATCGGATTAACAACAATAGAATCAATTTGTTACTAAAGGTATCAGCCTGTTTTTGTCCTTTATGGAACAGGTGATACCTTTTCAGTAGATTTTTCGCATTTCGCGAAATCTTTTGTACTCTCTGGCATAGAAAAAAGTATTTTCAAGGGTTGTGTTTTAAAGGCTTTTAAACTTGCTCTCTGAAAGCTGTTAAGGTATCAGAAATACAGTTTTTTAGTTCGGGGGTTTACATTAATACCAATATGATTAAAAGCAAGCTTTGTTATTCAGATTTAAAAACGGTTAATGCATCGTTTACACATCGCCTTTCCCGTGAACAGTTTCTTCCTGTCGCGTATATGTACATGTACATGTCCCGTGAAATGGATACACGATTTCGTGAGCTTTTCAGAAAAGGGCATGTAAAAGGTACTGTCATAATCAGTACCGGTAATGAGGCGACTACCGTTGGAATGTCTCTGCCATTCAGATCTGGTAAAGATATTCTGTCTATACTTCATAGAGATCTTGGAGCTCATCTTGTGTTCGGGATGCCTCCACTGTCAATTTTTTGCCAATATATGGCAAATGAAAACAGTCCGACACACGGTAGAGAAGGAAATGTACATTTCAGTGATGCATCAAAGCGCAGATTTCCCATGATCAGTCATCTTGGCAACATGATGGCGCCTACAGTCGGTGGGGTCTGGGGTGCACGTTTTAATGGCGAAGATGTTTTCGGCTTGACTACGATCGGTGATGGTGGAAGCAGTACCGGTGACTTTCATGAGTCAATTAATCTTGCTGCCGTTCTTAAAACACCGGTGGTGTTTCTTATTGAGAATAATGGTTATGCATATTCTACTCCCGTAAAAAATCAGTACGCCTGCAAAAATCTTTCAGACCGTGCCGTTGGATATGGAATTGAAGGAATCACCATTGACGGTACTGATCCGTGGGTTGTGTATTCAACCATTTGCGATTCACTTGAGGCAATGGCAAAAGATCGTATGCCAAGACTTATCGAGAGTATGACGTTGCGACTTGAAGGGCATGCGGCATATGATAATGCTGAATATGTACTGGATGCCGAGAAACAGGAATGGCTTGAGCGGGAACCTTTGAAGCGTGCACGGACAGATCTTCTGGCTCTTGGCTACGATGAGGAAGAGGTTACATCTCTTGAAAATGAGATCAGCGCGATGATTCAGGCTGATATTTTCGAAGCGCTCAAGTTCGCCAGGCCATCGTTTCAGAAGCAGAACTGGGATGTGTTCGCGCCTGTAAATCACAAAAAGGTTCAGCCTTATACCATCGAAAAAACAAGAAATCTGACTGCAATTAATGCTGCGCTCGATTTTTGCATGCAGGAACATAACGATTCTGTTATTGTCGGGCAGGATATTGGTGTGTATGAATCACCCTTTAAATCCTGTAAGGGTTTATATAAAAAATATGGCGCAAAACGCGTAGTTGATCTGCCTGTTTGTGAATCCGCAACTGCTGGTTTCTGCCTTGGTGCATCACAAACCGGTGTAAAACCGGTAATGGAGTTTCAGTTTGCGGATTTCTCTACCGAAGCTGTCACACAGATTGGATTGAACGCCGGAACCTGGTATTTCAGAACCGGACTGGGTGCGCCGATCCTCTTCCGGTTACCATGTGGCGGTGGAATCACTGTTGGAATGTTTCATTCCGGTGAGTTTGATGGCTTATGGACCCGTTTTCCTGGTTTGAAAGTATTTTACCCGGTTACTCCTCAGGAGTGTTATGAGGCAATTGTCGGGGCTTTTCATGACCCGAATCCATGCCTTGTCATGGAGCATAAATTACTGTACTGGAGCAAGCAGGATTCGATCGATTTTGATGGTGATCTGTCAAAAATTGATCGCCCGAGGTGCTATACACAGGGCAATGATCTGACTATTGTTGCTCTTGGTGCAATGGTTGAATCTGCATTGACAGTAATTAATAAATTTAGTTATTCCGTTCAGCTATGGAATCCATTTATTTTAAATCCGATTTATCTGGGGCCGATTCTTGAATCAGTAAAAACGACAGGTAAATTGCTCGTAATTCAGGAAAGCGGAGAAACTGCCGGAATCGGGGATAAGATTATTTCCACTGTGACAAGAGAGTGTTTTAGAGAATTAACGTGTACTCCAAAACTTGTGAGTGCACCTGACATACCGGTACCGTTTGCAAAAGAATTAGAAACGTTTTATATACCGAGCCAGGAAAGAATTCGGGTGGCGATTGAAACAATGATCGGAGCGAAAAGTGAGTAATGAGGTATTTAGAACAGTGCTGTTCCTGCCTTCGCAGGCTGCTGCTGAAACAGAAGCAACTATCACAAAATGGCTTATTAAAGATGGTGAATCTTTCAAAAAAGGTCAAATGCTTGCTGAAATTGAAAGCGCAAAATCCACTTTTGAATTCGAAGCGCCTTGTGATGGAACAGTTGTAAAAGTACTGTTTAAAGAGTCCAGCACCGTTGCATTTGATCAGCCTGTTATTGAGATCGAAACATCTGATATTTTGATGAAACAGGCTATTCCGTCAGCAGGTGCAAAAGTTGAAATCGAACCGGTAGGTGATATGGTGCTTGTTGATACGCATACCACAGATAAGGTTAGAAAAAAAGTATCAATTCTCGGTATCGGAACCTATCTGCCAAAACGCATTGTTGAAAACAGTGAACTACTTAAGGAACATAGTGATATTACTGAAGAGTACATTTTCGGTGTGACTGGAATTAAAGAACGCAGATGGTCTGATCCTGGTGAGAAACCATCAGATATGGCGTATAAAGCCGCTGCTCAGGCAATTGAGAAATCAGGCCTTTTACCGTCAGATATCGGTGGTATCATCGTGTCAACATCAACACCGGATGCGGCTTATCCGTCAACAGCATGTATGCTACAGAAAAAACTGGGTATTCGTGGTATTCCCTGTTTTGATCTCACAGCTGCCTGTGCCGGATGGCTTTATGGAATAACCGTCGCTAAAGGACTGGTACTTGCCGGTATCGCTGATAATATCCTTGTCGCATCGGTTGAGGTTCAGTCACGGTTGATTGATAAAAAGGATCGCGATACGTATTTTATTTTCGGTGATGGTTCAGGGGCAACTATCGTGTCTGGAAGCAAGCATGGCCATGTCATTCTTAATGAGATTATTCTTGCAGATTCTGCAGGACTTCATATGGCACGCCGTGAGGTTCCAGGATATGAACTACCTCAGAATTTTGGCGATGCAGATCCGTATATTCGTCTTGATGGGAAAGCGCTGTTCAGATTTGCAACGGAAAGCTTCTCTAAGATGGTTAAGGAACTTGTTATTAAAAGTAAATGGCATGCCGATGATATACGATGGGTTGTTCCTCATCAGGCAAATGGTCGTATTCTTAAAGCTGCAGCGGCAAAAAGTGGTGTACCTTTTGAAAAATTCTATCTCAATATTGATAGAGTGGGAAATACCGGAAGCGCAAGTATTCCACTGGCACTTTCTGAAGTCGAAAGAGGTTTACAAAAAAAGGATAAGGTTATATTCTGCACAGTTGGCGCTGGTATTACTGCTGCAGGTATGTCTATAGAGTGGTAAATACCGGAGTTTATGTATGGGAGATCACGCTTCACCCCAAACTGATTCCCTCGCAGAATCCTTGATAAAAACTGAAAACGCAGATGTGCCGGTTTCAGCATTTTTACATGAGGGACATCGGGCGCGGCTGCTTGACAGGTTCTTAAAAAACAGTCTGGCGGCGCTACATCCGCATGAGATTCTTGAATTGCTGCTCACATTCACGATTCCACGGCGCGATACAAAGCCGATCGCGAAAGCCTTGCTTGCAAAATTCAAATCTGTTTCTGCTGTAATCAACGCACCTATGGATGAACTCTGTGAAATTGATGGGGTCGGGGAGCGGACAGCAGCATTATTTTATTTGCAAAAAGATCTGATCAGTTATTGCCTCAGAGAAAAGTACGAAAAACAAAGTATAATTTCGCATCGTAAAGATGTTGAGGAATACTTACGTTTCTGTTTTGGTCAGCGTCGTGACGAGTATGTGGCGACACTATTTCTTGATAATGCAAATCATATCCTTAAAACAGAGCTCCTTTCTGAAGGTACTGTCAATCAGTGTACCGTTTATCCCCGGATTGTTTTTGACAAAGCGTTAAAATGCAGCGCTGCATCATTTATTCTCGCTCATAATCACCCCGGCGGCAGCATGAGCGCTTCTGAGGCCGACTGGCGTCTTACAGAACGATTATATGCTGCAGGAAAACTTCTTGAAATTCCCCTGCTTGACCATATAATTATAACGTCTCAGAAAGTTCTCAGTCTGAGAGAAATGTCCCGATGGCCTTCAGTGTAAAGCAGTGCCGTATGATCATTAATCAAGTAAGAAACCGATGGTTTCACAGTTCGGTTTTTCTCCTGATACTTCTGTTTGCGTTTGCAGTTGATGCAGACATTCGAGGACAGGTAAAAGATGCCCGGACGCATGCTCCGATTTACAACGTAGAAGTAACGATTTCCGGTGTTTCGATCACTGCACAGTCTGATTCATCCGGAATCTTTACATTCGATTCCGCAGGTCCTGGTTCCTGGAATCTTCTTTTTACACATGCTGAATATGAACCATATACCTTAAATGATGTTTTTGTGGCTGGCGAGCAGGAAAAATATGTCGAGGTGGAACTGCTTCCGTCATTACAGAAACTTGATAAAGTAGTTGTGACCGCAAATGTATTTCGCAAACCTGCTGATATGGTATCATCAACAAAGGTAATGAATTTTGACGAGATACTGCGTGCACCGGGAGCACTTGTGGATGTTCAGCGGGTTATTCAGGATCTTCCAAGTGTGTCAAGTGGTGGTGATAACACTAACGAAATAGTCGTACGCGGCGGCAATCCGGGTGAGAATCTGCTGCTTCTTGATAATATGGAAGTAGCAAATCCAAATCATTTTGCAGGGCAGGGAAGTGGAGGGGGAGTGGTTTCCCTGATTAATCCTTTGCTTGTCAAGAGTTTGACATTTTGCGCAGGAGCCCCACCCGCACAGTACGGCGGCAAGGCATCATCGGTCCTGGATATCAAACTCCGTGATGGCAACGACAAAATGGTTATAGGCGGAATCGATCTCGGGATGGCAGGTGTCGGGGCCCACGCTGAAGGACCGCTCTGGAAGGGTTCTACGTTCATGGCATCAGGTTCAAAAAGCTTTCTGGACCTGTTTGCAAACTATTCAAAAACAACCGCGATTCCAAAGTATTGGGGCGTACAGGCAAAACTTGTACAAAATGCAGGTATTCACAAGCTCTGGGGCAATTTCCTCTATGGTGATAACGGTATTGAGATCGGGAACGCTCATAAGGAAGCAGGCACTGATGGCGATAATATTGAAGCCGGGGGCCGTGTTTACGCGGGTGGATTTAATGCCGAATCGAAATGGACATCCCGTTTTTCGACGCAGCTTACACTAAGCGGTACCGGCAACACTTTTGACCGATATGAGTTTACACGTGATGCACAAAATGGCTATGCTGACTCCTTTTTTGTAAATAAATCATCAGAAGAGGAACAATCAGCAAAATTACAGGCATCAATAGTGTTTGATAAGAGTAAACTGCTTATCGGCGGACAATTCAAACGGTGTGATTTCGATATTGACATGTGGGAAGACCTTGGTAGTGTTGACGGGCAGAAATTCGATTTGTCCATTGATGCACACAAGGTTGCTTATAAATACGGTGCATATCTATCCGGGATGCTCTATCCGGTTCCGAAACTAAGGTTGATTCCGGGAATTCGCTTTGATGGTTTTACGTATAATAACTCTAACAATATTGCCCCGCGACTTGGACTTGTGTACGCACTAAATCAGTCAATTGATATTACCGCTGCAGCAGCGGTGCAGTATCAGGATCCGCAATTCACCGATCTGCTTGCTGCTCCGTCAAATAAAAACCTTGAGCCGGTCAGGGCGACATCAGGAATTGCTGGGGTAGAGTATACACTGAAATCCCTTGGTGCAAAGTTCTCTCTGGAGGGATACTATAAAAAATATGATGATCTCCCGGTGAATGCTGCGCTACTGACTGATGACAAGTACGATTTGTCCAATGAGGTTGTTTCATGCGGGGATGGGTACAGTTATGGTCTGGAACTCTTTGTTCAGAAGAAACTGCTTAACCACTTCAGCGGTTCGCTTGCGTATTCATGGTCTCGCTCGTTTAATGAGGATCCACGGCCGGGACATCAGGGTGAATGGTACCGCAGCGACTACGATTTCCGTAACGCATTTACAATCACTGCAGGGTATAAAACGGAATTTCTCAAACGGCAGTGGTATAAAAATAACCACAAAAAATGGTGGATGATCGCGTTATCCCCAATATTTCCACTTGCTGACAGAGTCGAAATCAGTACTAAATGGCGCTATCTTGGAGGGCGTCCCTATACGGAACCCGAATGGGATGATCTGCAGCAACGCTTTGTTTATACACAGGATGCATTAAATGATAAACAGTATGAAAACTATCATAAACTGGATTTACGCATAGAACGTCGTTATGGATTTGGACTTTTCCAGGTGATTTACTATTTTGATTTACAGAATATTTATAATCGGGACAATGTCTGGATGTATCTTTATTCAGATACACATAAATCGAAAACTGCTATTTATCAATTTAGTTTCTTCCCTGCAGGGGGGGTGATCCTTGGTTTTTAAACCAGAGTATTCATGGGAATTTTTGTCGGCTGATGAAATACAGAATAAAACAGTACGTGCACTGCGAAATCATGTGCATCACACGCTTGATGTATCACCTTACTATAAGGAGCTTCTAAGCGATTTCAATCCCAACGCGGTACAGTCTATAGACGACTTTATGAAGCTGCCGTTGACAGAAAAGAGTGATGTCGGATCGCAGGCATATAATTTTAACGGCGTTGAAAACCGTCATATAGTAGAAACGGTTGTTACAAGCGGATCTACCGGTACACCGCTTGCTTTTTCAATGACATCAAATGATCTTGATCGACTGGCATTCAATGAGGCGCTCTCATTTAACGGGGCCGGGATTAAGGCTGATGATCGTGTACAGATACTGGTAAGTCTTGACAGACTATTTATTGCCGGTATGGCCTATTATCGCGGATCCATACTGCTTGGCGCTAATACAATGAGACTCGGTGTACTCCCGGAAGAGATGCACAGGTACTATTTTGAACTGTTAAAACCAACGGTTCTTGTCGGGGTACCATCGTTTCTGAACAAGCTTGCAATTGACCTCGGCAAAAAAGGTTTTGATGTCAAAACGCTTAATGTTAAAAAACTTGTCTGTATCGGTGAAAGTTTACGTAATCAGAATATGGAACTCAATACGCTGGCAGAATCACTTGAATGTCTCTGGGGAGCGCAGGTGTACTCCACGTATGCGTCCACCGAGATGAGTGTTTCGTATTGCGATTGTGAAGCACGGTGTGGCGGTCATGCACATCCGGAACTGATTTATACTGAAATTATTGATGATAACGGGAATGTTGTTCCCGATGGAACTGTTGGTGAACTTGTTGTGACACCGCTTGGTGTGGAGGGTATGCCGCTTATCAGGTTCAGGACGGGGGATATTACCTTCAAAATGAGTGAACAATGCGCCTGCGGACGTAATTCAATCCGGGTCGGTCCGATTCTTGGACGAAAATCACAGATGATCAAGCTTAAAGGCACAACTGTGTATCCTTCGACAATTACCAGTGTGCTTGACACTATTGAGGATCTTACTGATTATGCGATCATTATCGAGGGTGATGATACACTTTCGGACAGAGTATCAATTCATGTCGCAACGCATCCATCAAAGGTAGAGAGAATTTCAAACGAGCTCAGAGCGGTTGCGCGTGTAAATTTCCCGATTCTTGTATCAAATACAACAACAATTCAATCATTTAGAAAAAACTCCCGTAAAAAAAACAGGGTGATTGACTGGAGAAGACGGTAATCCAGGCATGAGTATCCGTCCGGTAGTAGTAATTCCGACCTATAATAATGCTGGTACAATTGTATCCATTATCAGTGATGTAAAAAGGTATTGCAGTGATATCGTGGTTGTCAATGATGGGTCAACTGACGAAACTGCATTGCTATTAGGTAAAGTTGACAATATCAAAGTAATTGGTTTTGACAAAAATATGGGTAAGGGAGCAGCTCTTCAGGCTGCTTTCAGATATTGCAACGATCGGAAGTTCACACATGCGATTACGTTCGATGCTGATGGGCAGCATCTCGGAGTAGATATTCCTGTATTGCTTGACAATGTAAATAAAGAGCCGGGAACTTTATGGATAGGGGACCGGACGATAATGGTAAAGGATGGCGTTGAGCAGCCACCCCGCTCGCGGTTTGGAAGGCGTTTTGGTGCGTTCTGGTTTCGATTCTATACCGGTGTCTATATTCGCGATACCCAGTGCGGGCTCAGGGCATATCCGCTTGAAGCCATAAGTGCGCTTGAATGTTACAGTCTGCGATATGAGTATGAAATAGAGATTCTTATCAGTGCATCCTGGAATAAGATTGCCGTAAAGAGCGTTCCGGTGCATCTGCTCTACATGACAAAAGAGGAACGGGTATCGCATTTCAGGCCGTTTATTGATTTTATGCGAATCAGCAAGGTTAATTCCCGTGCAGCGATGATTCGTTTATTCCTGCCAAAAAATGTCAGAATGGTCGGGGAACTCAGTATCCGGGCGAAGTTAAAAGCGTTTGTACTACATGAACTAAAAGCGCATACGACTCCAAAACGTGCGGCAGCGTCACTTGCAATCGGTGTACTTGTCGGACTTTCACCGTTTCATGGCTTTCATATGTTGACACTTATCGCTGCGTCAATGGTACTCAAGTTCAACCGGCCGCTTTCTTTTCTTGGTGTGTCAATATCATCCGCACCACTGTTGCCATTCTGGATTTTCGCTTCATATTATGCCGGAGCACTCTGTATACCGGATGGCTGGATTGCACCGTTTGCATTGGTTATCAATGCATGGATTCCTTCAAAATGGGCTGAAATAATACAACCATACATTCCGGTTGGTGATTTCGGTGTAGGATTTATGCAGTGGTTTTTCGGATCATTTGTGATCGGGGTTGTCGGGGCGTTTATGACATATTTCTTAACGTTGCCGATTTGTAAGAAACTGCTGGTGAGGAAATGATTACCAGTCCTGAAAAAAAATAATTTTGTAAAGTTGCTGCTGTCAGTTGAATTTTCAGGCTGGCAGGTCTACGAAAAAACAAACTGTCAAAACTCAAATTCCATTTCATTATAATAATGAAAGAACAATGGTTTGTATGACAATGTTCAGTTTCGTGAGAGCTGTTCAAAAGTATCCCGAATACCTGACATAATTATCATTGCTGATGCACATGATTGTTTGTCTGCTTTTTCGAGCTGACAATAACAGTAATCATATAAATAAAATAACCCGTCAGCAACCTCGTCATCCTGTTTCAATGAACGCTCAAGTTGTGCAAGGATATTCTGTGCCTGAATTGAATTTTGTGTCTGGTGCGGGGAACTTGTATCAATATGGTGGCGTATAAGCTGGACGCATTTTTCATGGAGCATGCAAATCAGGCGACGATGTGTTGCTGTGTCAATCTGCACCTGTGCGTATAATTTTGTTCTGTCAATCGCAGGTGTCATGATACATACCTGTTGTTAAAATAACCCGGCACTGCATCCTGTACCAGAAAGGAGTGCAGATCCCCGGGTTGTGGTTATCCAATAAGAGACCTTACATAGCTTTTGTTAATTTCATTAAAACGCGCGAAAGCAGTCGTGCTGCTTTCCTGTAAAAGTCGTGCCTGTGTGAGCTCCATCAAGCCCTTCGCCATGTCTTCATCCCGTAACACTGATTCTGCTGCCTGAGTATTGACCATGGCGACATTCAGATTATTGACACTGGAATAGAGTCTGTTGACTGTTGCTCCTACCGTACTGCGTTGGCTGTTGATTGACCCTAACGCATTGTCAAGTGCTTCAATAGCCTGATTTGCACCCGCTGATGTTGCAATTGATGTCGGCTGTACTCCCAGGGATGCTGACCTTATATCAATTTCAGGTAGTGTCATCTGATTATCCGATTCCGGTCCGCTCTGAATAACTGCATTTCCTGATGCCAATCCCTGTCCGGATGTAAGGTCCTGTTTGTTGAATTTTGTACCATCCGCAATTCTGTCAAGCTCTTTTGTCAACTGCTGATACTCGCTGTCAAGTGCTGCCCGGTTTTTATCAGATAGAGTGTCATTGCGGGATTGGATTGCAAGTTCCCGCTGGCGCTGTAAAATTGCTGTTGACTGGTTTGCCACACCATCGGTAATGTTCAAAGCCGACATCGCATCAGAGATATTCTGTGTTGCAACTTTAAAGCCCCGGATGTTTGAGCGCAGTTGTTCCGAAACTGCCAGACCGGCCGCGTCATCGCTTGCACGATTGATGCGCTGCGCAGTTGAAAGTTTCTCCAAAATCTTCTGTAGCTCGTGGTTTGCACGTCGTAGTGACCCAACTGGAAACGTTGATCCACCGGTTTTCTGGACTTGCATACGCACCTCCCTGTTGATTAACACATCTTCCCCTATAAGGTTTATCGGCATTTATGGAAAAAACTTTAGGACTTTTTTCAAAAAAATTCATAAATATTATAACATCTTGAATTATATGGCGAAAGTTGCAAACCATTGTCAAGATCTGAAATGATCTACGACGAAAATTTAACGATCACTTTATTGTATCATTAGAGTTCATGGTGATATTGTTCGGATGGAGCTTCCCGCTATCGAAAGAAGCCTCACCCCCCAACCCCCTCTCCATTAAGGCATGTAGAGGGGGAGCTGAAATGAGCTTTATACCTATCTAAAAAGAATGTTATTGACAAAACACCATCATAACTCCCCCTCTCGCACTTGTGGAGAGGGGGTGGGGGGTGAGGCCTCTTAACATTTCTCACGTCCTCTTTAAATTAATCGTTAAAGTATTTTTTTAAAAACCGATATATATTAATAGTAATGGCATCAGTATCATCCACTTTTTCCGGAGCGGTGATCATGGGCGGTAACAAAAATTCATCAGAATGGATCAACCTTAATAACAAAGAACCATCCAAAACCAGTTACTTTTTTCTTGAGCATGTATGCAAAGCACGAATCGATCTGCACATCGAAAGCGGCAGGCACGGATGCGATCAGGAGATCAATGTCTATCTTGCAGGATTGCTGACATCACTTATCGCATCAACCACATTTATTCAGCATAAACCATACATCTCTGTTTTTGATCATGATATCAGGAACTACCTTGAAGCGCATCCGGGATTACGTAACGAGTTTGTTGTCTATCGTGATAACGCAGATTTTAGTTTAGTGTCAGCAGGCTTGTTTTCAGGTGATAATCACCGGGGTTCCTATCATCACATAGTCATTTCAGATAAGATTGATTTTGGTAAAATTGCGATATATTATAGTATGGCTGCAAGTGCACTTACTCAGTTGCAGGGTACACAGCATTCGCTCGTATCCGTTCTTGACTCTATGAGCAAGTATCTTGAAGAAATATATCAGATTCTTCGCTATGCTGCGGTTACCTATTTTGATATGGTTGAAAAAATCAGTGATGCCAGTCTGTACCATCTTGAAATGGAACTTGCTGAAGAGGGAAAAAAGATTCTGTACAGGGAAAAAGTTGATGAATACCTGAAACTCTATTCCGATTACAAAGCTGCACCAACAGAGCAGCTGAAAATAGAAATTAACAATGTAACCCGTGAACTGAAAAATATGAACGATCAGTTCAAAGGCGAATGTCTGGAATGATTTGATTAGCTATTAGCTATTGTGTCAAGTCCTAAAATAGTTTACGCTTTTAAGCTGCATGTTTAGCCTCAGGAGTCATATAGTTTAACGCCTGATGCCAACGATTATTATTATAAATTTTAATTACTTCAGTAACCATTTTGCATGCA
>JAAZBG010000174.1 GCA_012513915.1 Fibrobacter sp. | reverse complement strand
TCGCCCGGTTTTACCCCCGCGTTGGGGCGAATGATGATTTACCCCCCCCCCCTGCGGGGGCGAATGGGATTTATAGCTATAACCTTCCTTACCCCGCCACGATTTATCCCCCGCGTACGGGTGAATATTCTTTCGATTCTTTTTCTTTACGTTCGTTATCCGTTTTATCTCCCGCCGTGCGGGCGAATGATGATTTACGCCTGTGCGCGGGCGAATGATGATTCGCCCCTACGCGGCGAATCGTTATTCGTCTTTTTCCATTACGCGAAAAGAAAACCCTTTTTTGGCCAGGCTATCGTTACCGAATGCCATGGCTGCGTCTTTATTTTTAAATGATCCTACACGTACCCTGTAAAACATCCTGTCTTCAATTGAAAACTCAAGCGTGACGACATCAGGGAAATCGGGTTTCAACTTTTTTTCGAGGACAAGTGCATTTTCTTTTGAACCGAATGCTCCTATCTGAAGCGTGTACGTTTTAGCAGTATCAATTTTGCCGGATAGTGTATCTGATGCAACAGGTTTTGTAACCAGTGCCGGGGGTACTATTGTACTTGCCATGGTTGTACCATGTTCAGTCTTTTCAAGCAGGAGATCCCGCCAGGGGTCGAGTTGCTTTTCAAGTAACAATACTTTCTCGTTTTGCCCAAGCTTTTTTGCACATTCAATTTTACCGCTTAGCGATGCAACCGCCCAGGGTTTTGCCAATGATGGCTGTCCGGCTTTGTCAAAACAGGAATATGCTTCCTGCCATGCTTTTTGTTTTGTAAACATCAGGCCCAGATGATAATTCGCGATTTCTGAAATGGTGTCACCATACTCAAGTGTCAGGGTATGCCAGAGCGATTTCGCCGATTCGGTATCACCTGATGCGTTCGCACTGAGCGCCCAGAAGTGTTTGTAAATGGGCTTGTTGCCATACTTTGATGCATTTCGGTAGTTGTCAATTGCTTTACGATAGTCCGATGATGCATTGTGGTAGTCACCAAGCTGCTTATAAGCGGCGGCTCTGAGAGAATCGGGGGCAGTTTGTGTTTCGCTGATTTTCTTAAATAAAACAATCGCAGTTGAACAGGGTGCAATCTGCGCATATGCCATCTGAATAAACAGATTGGTACTGTTCTTTTTGTAGGCTGCAGTAAGTCTGGTTTTTGCAGTTTCGATATCACCCTTGAGCAGTGCTGCCGAACCGGTCGCATAGTCGGAGGTATCCGCTGCTGCGAACGGGATCGTAATTAACAGAAAAAACATTACGATACTACTTATAATTTTCATTGTTTCTCCGGTAAATTTACATAAAGGTATAAGTACAACGTTACTGAGTATCACATACAAGTGTCATGCCGCTGCTTCGTTTCACTGAACAACGGATTATATCACCATTATTAAAATGCTCGCCGGTGACAAGTATCCGCTTGCAGCCATTATCCTGACCCATCCAGAATTTTTCCCTTTTGTCCTGACGCCCGTTGATCATCACTTCGATTGTAGAACCGATCATTGAATCGTAAATCTCTTTGGTAATCTCTGTCTGTGCCTCAATAAGTCGGTTAAGTCTGTCAAGTTTTTCCTGTTTGGGGATATCATCGGTCATTCGTGATGCCGCGGTGCCCTCACGAACTGAGTAGGCAAACATAAATGCGGTTGTATATCGCACCTGCTTCACAAGTGATAACGTGTCATTGAATTCTGCATCAGTCTCTGTTGGAAAACCAACCAGAATATCAGTGGTGATATCCGCATGAGGAATATATCTTCGAATAGTGTCAATTCTATTCAGGTAGTCTTTTGCTGTATACCTGCGGTTCATGATTGATAAAATACGATCAGTCCCGGCCTGTACCGGCAGATGAAAGTGCGAGCAGCACTGAGGTGTTTCAGCAATTGTACGGATCAGTTTGTCGCTGCAATCTTTGGGGTGTGATGTCGTAAACCGTAACCGCTTCAGACCGTCAAGTGCACTGACCTTAACAATCAGATCGGCAAAATCAGTGCCGTTATCATTATAGGAGTTGACATTTTGACCAAGAAGCGTGATCTCCTTTACACCATCATCGATACGCGCTCTTATTGTATCAAGAATCGTTGATACCGGAATCGAATGTTCATCACCGCGTACATACGGTACGATGCAATACGCACAGTAGTTGTTACATCCGCGCATCACTGTAATATAATCGGATACTGATGAATGGCTGTGATGTTCCTGATTGTAAAATGATGAATGAATGAGATGCTCATTAATTATTGAGTCAAGATTGTCGATCTCTTTGGCACCAATCACAAGAGATACACCGGGAATTGCATCTTTAAGCGTATCACCCATCCGCTGCGCCATACAACCGGTCACCCATAAAAGACACTGCGGTTTTTTAAGCTTCGAGAACTCCTTAATACGGGCAAGTGCCTTATTTTCTGCGTTCTGACGAACTGTGCAGGTGTTGACAATAATCAAATCGGCATCAGCAATACAGGATGTTTCCTCAAATCCTCTGGCCTCAAGTTTACGTTTAAGTTCATCACTGTCAGCGACATTCATCTGACAGCCAAAAGTCTGGAAATACACAAAAGGCATAGTTAATCCTGTATGGCACTGAAATTGTAATAATAGAGTAATCAATGTTGAAAATTAATTTTTGCTTGAGGTTACTGTGTATAAGAATGTCTTCTGGTACAGACTGACTATCAAAAAAATTGCTGATGACCTGCATTTAGTCTGAAATGTGTATGAAACAGGGTAAACTATCCCTAAATCCGTAATTGGGCGCGGGGCTGATCAAACCTGATGTGACTTTATTCGGAGGGGTAAGGTATTGCGTGATGACATACCGCAACAGTGACGATACTTTGACCGTATCATCTGTCGATAAACCTGTAGTGTTGTCATTTCTACGCTATTGGGGTACGGTGTACGTACTCTGTATAATACGCTTCGCATAATCAAAGCGTATTATTTTATTATCGTAGGATCTGTATCCACGTAAGTGGTCCCAGGCTGTTGAATACGGGAAATCCGGTATGATACACCATACAATGAACAATCAACCGTAACGCCCTTCAATGTACTCGGCGGTTTTTGGGTTTTTTGGGCTCAGGAAGAGCGTTTCGGTACGTGCGCATTCAATTACTTTTCCAAGCAGCATAAAGATACATTCATCACTTGCACGACGTGCCTGCGCCATATTGTGGGTAACAATGACAATCGTGTACTTGTTGCGCATCTCGAACATAAGTTCTTCAATCGCCCGTGTTCCCTCAACGTCAAGTGCTGAGCAGGGCTCGTCCATAAGGATAACATCCGGTTTTAACGGCAGAACCCGTGCGATAC
>JAAZBG010000173.1 GCA_012513915.1 Fibrobacter sp. | reverse complement strand
TATATTTGTCTTCGATTTCGGGATGTAGCTCAGTCTGGTAGAGCGTCTGCTTTGGGAGCAGAATGTCGTCAGTTCGAATCTGGCTATCCCGATAAAAAAACCTGATAATAAATTATCAGGTTTTTTTGTTTAAAATACCAATGTATGTTTTCAATATACTAGATACTTCTAGTATAAATCGGCGTATTTAAGTTGTATGTAAAATAAAAAAAGGAGAAATAATTTTTTTTAATTCTCCTTTGTAATCAACGGTGTAGTTTAGAAGAGAATACTATTTTTGAACATTCACAAGAATGTTTTGTTGACTGCTTTTCAATAAGAAAACACCAGTTTCTTGAGTTAAGCCTAAGATTTTCTGTTTGGCTATATGTAAGTTGGCTTTATCTAATTGGATGAAGCCAATTTGGGTTCCACAAAGATCATAGACAGTATACTTTCCGTTAAACTGCTGATTGAGATTGGATGATAAATTAGAAGCAATCTTATTTGTAGTGCTCTTTGTGAATTTCACCCAGTCAATATTGACCCAATCGCTCGTAATTTCGAGTTTGAGCTCGTATGTACCTGCAGTTAAAGAGGCTTTTCCTCCCTTCACTTCAACATAAGTATCATAGTCAGGGCCTACTGGGGTAACGATTTCGTCGCCGATGCGTGTATCATCAATGTAAAGAACAAAGCTTCCTGTTCCATTCGTTCCAGAGACATTTGCCGAAATATCATAATCACCAGCTTCGCTCACAGAAACGGAATATTTTAACCATTCGCCAGCTTGAGTGTATCCAATTGCCATTCCCATTCCTGCCATATAAATATCGACTTGATCACCACGGTATTGTGCTCCTTGATTGGTTTTATCATTATCAAGATAGGCTTTATTTGAACCGCCTTTATTGTAGTTTTCTGCTTCTACAGTGCCAGGGATTTGGATTACATTAACATAGGGGCCGTATTCTTCAGGTGGTTCGTCTGGTACTGTGGAATTATTAGGGTCTTCGACATCTACAGGAGGAGCATTTGGATCTACAGTGCGATCAATGAGTTTTAGCATTTGTTCAGCATAACGTTTACCCAAGGTCACGTATCCGTTATGATCGAAGTGATACACATCTATACCACCCAAGCCCTGAGATGAGGCGACACCAAATTTTTTAAAATAATCCTTGAGTCCTCTGACACCATTGTTCTTAGAAGCGCAGCAGGCGTTGCTTGTTTGTAGCATTTCTCCTGCAACAAAGGGGACATCTTCTTCTGCTAGACCCCATTCGTTTAGCATATCTGCGTAGGTTTTATGTACGGTTTTTTGCCAATTTTGATCAGCGCCATCGGATTCCCCTTGGTGAAAGATGACGCCTTTAATGACACCTACTTCCATTGCCTTTTTCCCTAAAGCAATGATTGCCGCGTAATCGTTTCCATTTGGATCATAGTCTCTAGCCCAAGATTGAAGCCAATCAGCAGCAGTAGAGTAATAACTCTGCCATTGGTCTTTATCGAAGAGCTTAATACTTGTACCGCCAACGGCGACAGGAATAATACCGATTGTAATGCCAGGTAACGAATCTGCCATATTTCGACCAAAATAATCAGCTACTGAAAGACCTTCATAGCAGTGGAACATCGGAGGAACTGCTTTGGCCCATTTACCTTTTGATAATTTGATGTCTGTATTGCCCTTTCGAGAACTGCAATCCACACCTGAAATCATAAGAAATCGATCATGAGGGACTTGATCACCATTTTCGATACCACCTGCACCTGCCATGTTGGACTGCCCATAGGCCAAATAGATGTGAAAGTTAGGATTTGGAGCGGCAATAGCCCCAGAAAAGAGAGTCGCAATTGATAATGCTGCGATTTTTGCGCATATATTCATAACACACCCTTTTTTAGGTTTTTATAAAAATATACCCAAAAGTATGGTGTCATTCTTTTGGGTGAGTATTTCTATGGATTTTTTGTCAATAATTGTATTAACTACCTTGTAACGTAATAGATCTTCATTTAAGCAGGAAAATCTTGAAAAATGAACCTGATTTGTTTTTATGTTTTGTTTCATTTTTTTTTACGTTATTTTCGCCCATCAATTATTAAAAATCACCTTTATTTTGTAAAAAAATGCAGTTTAATTGTTGTATCTGTTGCGGCTTTTTACAACGACTTTTAACTATATAAAGCAGTTATCAATCATAAATATTTTAAATCTTAAATATGAAAAAATTTAATTCTTCTTTTCTTTGCAATATTGCCCTTTTTTGTGGCTTTATGATGAGCGTTTATTCTTTCGCCGCCACTCCTGTGACTACTGTTGCATGGAATGGTTATTCAGGTGCCGTTTCGTTTACATTTGACGATGGGCTAGGTTCTC
>JAAZBG010000172.1 GCA_012513915.1 Fibrobacter sp. | reverse complement strand
ATGACAATATTTCCAATTTCACTGAGCGTACCGGTACTGATCGAATCGAGCAGAATGGTTTTCGGATCCTCACCAGTCAATGCAGCCACAAGATTGGCGGCACTTTCTTTCGGAAATACAAGCTCTACATTTCCAGTAATGTCCCCCTTAAACGATAAATTTACAGCAGACAAACTGTTAACCCTGTTTTTTTCAATATCCCTTTTGAAATCATCCTGTGATAACACCCGCACAAACGGGACCTCAAGCTTTATATGCGCACCCAGAATGGCATTGAGCATATCAGCGCCTTTACCGATTCCAATATTGATCATCTCATTGAGCACATCATTCTGCTTATCATTCAGTAAAAGCGAGCTGCCCTTCTGATTTAACCCCACAGCCATTTTTATCTTATTTACCAATGTATCACGTTGCGGTGGTTTGTCGACAAAATCAAATGCGCCAAGTTTAAAACAACGGGCACGCGCACTATCCTGAATATCGGAAGAAAAAATTATGATAGGGATGGTATTACGATCCTGGCGTAACTGTTTTAACACATCAAAACCATCCATATCCGGCATCAGCAGATCCAGAATAACACAGTCCGGTTTTTCACTTGCAGCCAGTCGCAATCCTTCGGAACCGCTGGAAGCCATAAAGACATCATAACCCGATTCAGAAAGTATCTGTCCGGTCAATTTTCGCATGTATTCAGAATCATCAATCAGTAATATTTTATACATATTTTCTCCAAACAGTGATAACCATTGACAAACCCTTTTTACTCAGATCTGCACCCTGTCCAAAAATGAGCTGTCAAATACAAAGAGCAACATGATTGCGGAAATATCAAGTTTTTCGAACACAAATTCGGTTCCTGCTTTCATGACAGTTTTTTCAACATCGTCAAACCGGGAAATACCGGTATCACCCATTACAATCTCAGGTACATCGTAAATCACCTGAGAACTTGTCATATTGCAAATTGAACCGACAATCGCATTTATCACAATATTCCCCATTTCGGAAAGAGCACTGTCCTTCAGGGAATTATCAATTTCACCCAAACTAAACCCGAGCATACCCTGTATAAGATCGGGAATATCACTGTTTTTGAAAAGCAGCTGAGCATACCCCCGGGGCTCACCATTAAATCGCATTTGGATACCAGTCATATTACGGAGATCAAAATATCCGGTATTTTTAAAATCCACCCATGGAATGGATAGCTTAACATGAGAACCCAGAAGCTGATTCATGGCATTAGCGGCTTTACCTGCTCCTATATTAACAAGTTCAGTTATACTGTCAACAGTCTGAGGAGTGATTGTCATGGTATACTATCCCGGTTACTTTCAATTGCGACTTTTACTTTATACAATATATTTTCCTCATTGGGTGGCTTGATAAGAAAATCAAATACGCCCTCATCTATACAACGCTGACGGGTCGTAGACTGAATATCTGCAGTCAATATAAGTACAGGTGTCTTAAGGTTCATAGTTTTCAGTTTTTTAAGTACATCAAGCCCACCGATATCCGGCATTAAAAGATCCAGTATAATACAATCAGGTTTCTCCTTTGGGTACAGATCCAATACCCCGGCTCCGTTTTCAGCAGCAACAACTTCATATCCTGCCTTTGTCAAATACTTGGTCAGCATTTGCCGTATCAACCAGGAATCATCCCCAATAAGAATTTTTGCCATAGTAAAGCCTCTCTATCACATTAACTATGATCCTGAAAAGCAGATAATCCCTGCCTGCAGAATTTTTACATACACAATCTTTTCACCCGGAGTCCTCAGCCGCTTCAACTGCAACGTTCAGTAAAACGCTGTAACTTTCACCGATCAACCAGTAAACATTTCAGGTTCAATACAGATTGTCTGATATTTCATTATCCAAATTTCCGCCGTTGGAGTGGAGAAGAATGCCAAAACATTTATATGACAATGGGTGATTTCCGCAGTCGTGGTACAGTAACATTACGCTGAATTGATAAGGATTGAAGGCGGTGAAGACTCTACCGAACGGTGATAACGCAGGTCGCCTGAAAGCCTCAGCAATCAACAGGTTACGTTAATGTGCCAAATCTAACTGCGAAATTCAGGTTTAATAATCCCTGAATACTGACAATTGATCGTGGTCCCTAAAAATTGTACATCAATTATGTACTGATGACAAGTCTATCCTGAAAAATACCCTTTTCATCAAAATCAAAATCCGGCAATTATCACAAACAACCATATTAATCCACGTAATCAGTATAGAAAATTCTCCTAAATTCTGTGGTCGGAGCACAGGAAAATGTCAATGTTCTTCAGATGACAATGTGTCAGAGACTCGCGACCTTATCAACACGGTAATAAATGTAAATATTTCTAACATATTGGCGCAAAAGGGATTGGCGTTATCCGGGAATCTGCATTCCATCCCGATGACCTGCTATAGGACGGGCAGAGAGCAGGCTCTCAACTGCGGATTTCAGGATTATTAACTTGGCTTAATAAAAAACTATTGTATACTTAAACTGGTTTGTATAACAGAATTTCTCTGTGATGCTGTACGTATGATGTAAAATGGAATAGACTAATTTATGAGGGCGTTATGATTAATGCTATTCATGATATTCTGCTACGGGCAAATACCGCATTATTTGCACAAAATATGTGCAACTCAATCCGTGATCTTACCGGATTCTGTTTTGAAATTTCAGCAAGTTCTCTGCAAAAGGGTCTCTATCAATCGGGTGGTTCATTGACAGCATTTATGCACTTTGTCAGTTCTGTACAAGGTGATTTTATTCTTACCACAGACATCGCCATCCTGAATGATCTCTTTAAATCTCATCAATCCAAAGATCTGCACATCGATTTTGAAGAGCTTGTCAGCGAACTTTTAAACATCGCAGTTGGTGCAACTGTACCGGAACTGGAAAAAAAAATCGGTCCGCTCACACTCACACCACCGGCGATTGTAAACGGCACCATCCGGTTCCCAAGTATTCTCTCCGGAAATGTTGAGATTAAACACAAGGACATAGTCATACGTTGCACGCTGTCAATCAACCTGGCTCATCTGCGGACAGCATAGCTCCATCTGTTTGGAATATTTATTCGACAAGCCCAAAAACAACCGGCAACAATTGCTTTTTACGACTTACAACACCTGTAGCTTCAAGTGTGCAATCAGCAAGCTGATTGTAAGGTAAATCCTTCAATATCGCCCTGTTGCCAGCTAAAACAAGTCTGCTTGTAGATCTGACAACATCTGTAACCATCAGAATCGCGAACTCAAGATTCTTTGATTCACATAATTCCTCAAGTCCAATACTGATCTCTTTTACTCTGGTTCCTAATTCCACCAGATTACCCACTTCAATCTGTGCCAAACCGAACATTTTATCATTCATCTCGTAGAGTTTCAGATCGGTATTTATAATTTTTTCCACACTCAAAACTGAGAAACTCGAACTTGCAGAGAATAGTGCCTCCCCAAAGGCTGTGTAGTTTGCATAGGGCAAAACATTGCTACTCTTTACCTGTTCCATAAACAATTCAACGATTTTACGATCTCTATCTGTGGTTGTGGGAGAACTGAGAATTAACGTATCAGAAATTACTCCAGCAAGTAACAATGCGCAAATCTCCGGAGGTGGAACAATACCAGATGCAACAATTCTTTCACCAATAAGAGTAGAGGTACTCCCGACACAATCAATATTGAATGGTACTGGCATTTTAGTAGGTTGAGCACCAATCCGGTGATGGTCTATTACCTCTATCAGATCGGCT
>JAAZBG010000171.1 GCA_012513915.1 Fibrobacter sp. | reverse complement strand
TAGCAAGTAGCAAGTAGCAAGTAGCAAGTAGCAAAGAATCCAGAATCCAGAATCCAGAATCCAGAATCCAAAAGCCAGAATCCAAAAGCCAGAATCCAAAAGCCAGTAGCCAAAAGCCAGTAGCCAAAAGCCAGAAGAATCCTGTAGCTGGAGCCCTTGTGGCTCCAATATCTCTGGTGGAAACGAAGAAATCCCCCGCTGGAAGCGCCCCCCTTAGTAAGGGGGGATAAAGGGGGGATTTTTTATACTAATAGGTCAAACCGTTATTCAAAACTGTTTAAATTAGCGTGCGAATCAGAGTAGAACTTTTTGGAGCTCACTCCTGATTGAACCCGGAGAAAATCCTAGCAAGTATGCCTTATTGCTGTTTAATGAAACATCGGCAGGGCGGGGTGCTGCCATTTTGATATCAGACTGTTTACAACCACTTATAAGACTTGGGGAAACACCCAGCATTTCTGCTGCTATTAATCCGAAATCATACCTTGAAATACGTTCTTTTCCACCTAAATGAAGAATACCGTGGACACTGCCGGTGAACATCAGTAATCCCAGTGCTGCGTCTGCAGCACTTACCGGGGTACGAAATTCATCTGTAAAGAGTGATAGTGCTTTTCCGCTCTGAAGCTGATCGATCCATTGTTGCAAAAAACGTTTAACCCCTTGAGGAACCGCACCATACATTAATGGCATTCTGCAGATTAGTGCTGAACTGTTTTCTTTAAGTATTGCCTGTTCTGCAGCTGCTTTCTGCTTCCCGTAAACACTTAGCGGGTTCACATTAGCACGTTCATCGTACGGTGCCGATGTTCCATCAAAGACAAGGTCTGTTGATGTAAACGAAAAAGCAATACTCTTGCGGGCGCAGAGTTGTGCCAGATAGGTGGGCGATTGCACATTAATTTTTTCTGCAAGCGGTTGATTTTGCTGACAAAAGTTCGGGTCTGATGCCGCTGCGCAGTGTATGAAACTATCAGGACGAATCCGTTCGATCAGCTTCTCTACAGCATCATGATCTGTAAGATCACATTGTTCTGTAACACACGTATCCAGCTGCATACTATTATTGCGGATAATTCCAATAATATCATGGTCTTGCTCTATCGCCACCCGACAGATATTCCATCCTAAAAAACCACCTGCACCACTTACTGCGATTTTCATTACTATGCCTTTTTTAAGTGATCTGACAATTAGAATCTATATCAGAACTGGCTGATTTTCAAGGGTGTTGAGTCGTTCTGTTTGGCCCTTCCTGACCTCTTCCCTGACCCCTCCCGCTCGCAGAGCCGAGCGACCTCCCCCGCAGAGGGAGGTGTAATTGTTTTAAAATCAAAATTATACATCATCCTTGCGGAAGATGTATCGAAGTGGTTGCAGGATCGGGAGATTCAGCTGCTTTGATCTGGTGAGGGTGAGCAACGGGTACAGCCTTAGCCTACTCGCAACGAAATCCGAACCGTCAAAAATGAATACCGGTTATTTGATTTTCGGTTATTGCAGGTATTATTTTGATTTAAAAAGAATTAACAGTCCGCGAAATCGGCGAAATTTTACTTTAGTCAAGACAAAAGGAGTATTACAAATGAAAAAAATATTAATCAGTCTGATAATCGCAGTAGTAGTGCTGATTGGAGCGTGCTTTGCGTATGTTTCTGTATTCTTTAAAAAAATGGATGGTGTATCCACAGGTCCTAAAATAGCTCAGAATCAACCTGACAAACCGGCACTACTTGTCATTGATATTCAGGAGGGCATTACCGGTAAGACGGCTCCAAAGTTCACAAAAAGCATGGTACTCCAATCAGAACCATTTATTGAGAAGGTTAATCAAACGATACGTGTGGCTCAGAGCAAAGATATGCCGGTTATCTATATCCGCCAGGAAAATACGGATAAAATTTACAGCATTCTGTTTAATAATTTTCTGGCTGAAGGCAGCCTGTCGGCTGCTCTTGATCCGCGAGTCGCCGTGGTGGATGGCCCCGTTTTTACCAAAAGCAAAATGGACGCATTTTCCAATCCTCAACTGGAAGAGTTTCTGAAAGCAAACAACATTAACCATTTGTATATGACTGGATTAAGTGCCATGGCCTGTGTTGATCGAACAATCAAAGCGGCCCTTAACAGGGAGTATACAGTCACTGCTATCACCGACGCGATCATTGGTGAAAAAGTTGAAAAAACAGAACAAAAATACCGGGAATGGGAAAAAGCCAAAGCGGTTTTATTGAAAGTGGATCAGTTCAGATAATGCGACCAACCCGTCAGGCTGCGCCTGCCACCCCTTCTGGTAATAACGGTTGAAAAGTGCTTTTTAGTGGCAAACCGGTTGCAATCAGCCAAAAACAAATTACCTGTCAGCTGGATCAAAAAGCCGGCATGCGTCCTATAAAAGATAGGACGTATGCTGGTTGCTTATTGTCGAAATATTGCTTATCTTGAAAAGTATGAAACTGGAAAAACCAAATATATTCGCCTATATCGATTATCGGAAATTCCTCCAGGATTATTATACGATAAGAAAAGGTAATGACTCTGGATTTACCCACACCTATATCTGCCATCGACTTGGTCAGCAAAATGCAAAGAGCTATTTCAACAACATCGTCGCAGGCAGAATGGATGTCACAACCACCTTTATTGACCGTTTCATTGTGCTGCTCGAACTAGACGGTGATGAATCCCAGTATTTCAGAGTACTTGTTAATTACAACCAGGCAACGAGTGCGCATGAGAAAGAGTTCTTTTTTGATCAACTGGTGAGACTTAACAAAACTCCCCATCAGCTGATCAACAAAGATGCTTACTCGTACTATAAAGAATGGTATCACAGCGCAGTTCGGGCACTGCTTGATATCATAGATTTCAAAGATGATTTCAAGGTAATTGCAAAACGCATCTTTCCCCAGATCACTCTGAAGCAGGCAAAAGAATCGTTTTCCTTGCTCAAGCAGCTGGGGATGATTGCTGAAAATGAAAGTGGTTTCTGGAAGCCCACCGACAAAGTGATCTCCTCAGGTAATCTTATTAATGATGCGTTAATCGAGCAATTTCAGATCAAATGTCTTGAGCATGCAAAGAATGTGCTTGCAGCTGGTTCAGATCAGGCGCATCGCAATATAACCATGACGATAAGTCTATCCGATGAAGCATTCGAAAGGGTAACCGGAAAAATTCAGCAGTTTAAGTCCGAAATCCGTTCAATTGTACAAAAAGATGAAACAGCAGCTTCACGTGTATACCATATTAATTTAAACATCTTTCCCATGTCAATATAGGAGATCCTTATGAAAACAGTCCTTTACCTCGTCTTATGCACAGTAATACTCTTCTCGTGCTCAGGAGATAAGATCGCTGGAACAATAAGCGAGACCGATACCGGTAAATCGGCTATGGTGTATAATGCGGATTTGACACCTGCAGTGGGAGCTGTTGTAAAGTTTTTCGAAATCAATAATACCGAACCCTCTTTTGAAACGAAAACTAACGACAAAGGCCAATATGCTTTTTCCGGACTGGCAAAAGGAACTTATAATGTAATTGCAAGTAAAGATTCATCAATTGCTTTTCAGGACTCAGTGTTTATTTCTTCATCTTCGAACTCTCTCGAGCCCGATACTCTTGAAAAATCGGGTTCATTCACTGGTATTGTAAGGCTTCAGGTAAATCACAATCCTAGTACTGTAACTGTCCAGGTACTGGGAACTGATATATACAGCGAAGTTGATTCTAAAGGATGGTTTACTCTTAAGCCACTTGCAAAAGGAGAGTATAATCTTCGCCTTGTAACGACTTTACCTGATTATTCACCAACATTTAAATCAATCAAAGTACAAGGTGGAAAAAATGATACTTTGTCAGATACAATAATTATGAAATACACAGGAATCCCGGTAGTAACAGGCTTACGTGCATCGTATGATACGCTCAATGGTGTTGTTCACCTGTCCTGGAATCAAGTTTCGTATTATGATTTTCAGGATTATCTTATTTATAAAGATTGGTTTGGTAATCCGAACCTGTCTACAACGCCAATAAAAGCAATCTACGACACAACATTTGCCGACACAATATTTATCCCCTTTGAGCCAGGAACTCCAACAGACGGTACTTTTTTAGATGAAAACGATCGTCACCTAATCTACCGTGTAGCTGTTCGGAGCAATACAAATACTATAGGTCAAACATATAAGTATGCAGATATAATCGCAGCTTCACGGATGAAAGTTACAACAACATTTTCTTCTGAAGTATTCCATATTAAAAAAGGCTTTAAAACAGATAGTGCATCGGTTAATGATTCCTTGTTGTATATTGTAAAGTTTAGCAATCCTACTCGCTGGTTGAAAAGAGTTACATGGACAGCTTTAGATAGTGGAGCAGTTATCTCTACTCATACTCTTGATACCAGTAAGACATCCGGAGCAGACACTGTTAGATATGCCTGGAGTGAAACTGGTGAAAAAAGGATTGAGTGTAAGGTTCTTGATGGCGGTGATACAGAATGGAAAGATACTATTACTGTGTATGTTATCGATGATTTTCCTTCTGTAGAAATTATTGCCCCCAGTGCAATTTCATTAAACTCACCTAGCGTAATTAGTGCCTCGCTTTACGACAAATATTCAAATATTACAAAGTGCGAATGGAGTATTGGCAACAGGAGTTCTTTTACTGCTACAACTTTGACAAATCCGGAAGCAACAATCGTGATAAAAGATACATTAACAAGGAATATACAATGTTTTATACGTGTGACAAATGAACAAGGAAACACAACGTATGATTCTGTAACGGTGCCTTTAAATATCGCATGGGAAAAAATTAACACACCAGCAGCTATGAAACAGATTGGAAGTTTCTTTATCTTTAACAACGAGCTTGTGGCCATATCCAATGAAAACGGCTATCAAATGTGGACTTCATCAGATGGTGTGAATTGGAAATCCCAGAATCAGGTATTACCAATGTCCGGTACGATTTGCCAGCCAACTGTCTTAAATGGAAAAATATGGGTTCTCAATCTGGCTAGCAAAGATAGCCAGCCACCCGTCTTGTGGAACTCAACTGATGCTGTTTCATGGGATTCAATAAACTTAGGGAGTGTTATAAATTGGTCTGATAACAAGTTCACTTATCGTGGAAAAAAAGATGCTTTTTTCACTTCATATAACAACAAACTTTTTGTTGGGTATACAAGTGAAAATAAACCGGATTCTGGGTCTTTGTGGAGTTCTGTTGATGGCGAGAACTGGGTTTGTGAAAAAAAACCCACTGAAAAAGGTGTATCTGCGCCAACAAATTATGGGGGTGGTCAATATTATACCGTAACTATAAATTCCACTCTGTACTTCAGCACTTTTCGTGCTATGGTTATGAATGAACCTGGAATATGGATCTGGTCTACTCAAGATTGGAAATCGTTGGACCTGGTGAAAGCATTTGATCACGCGGATCCTAAAAATGGCCATACCAGTTCGATACAACCAATTACATCTGTTTTCGGTAAATTGTGTTTGTTCATGATAACTAATTCTACTTATGGTTATTCGGGTAAGATGCTCTGTTTTGAAGGAGTTGATGATTTTTGGGAATGCTCAGACTTGCCAGGCTCAAGAGTTACTTCTGCAATTGAATTTAACAAAAAGATATATGTTATAAGCGATGATTTTGTTTGGGTTTCAAAATGAGTGTTCGAGTGCTATTTATTAAAAGAAAACTGCGGTAAGGAGATTGTTTTATGAACATTCTGGTTTACTTTACAATAGTGTTGCTGTTTCCACTTAAGACTTTTTGTGGGTTTGTTGAAGATTCATTGTTGGTAATCGATTGTCTTCACAAAGCTGGCATTCAACAAATTCCAGAAAACAAAATAATAATGCAACGGTACAATGGTACAGCTATGGATAACAGGTTACATGTTTTATTTTTAAACGGAATACAAATGGATAACTTCCCACCAGGTCTTCTGGAATTAAATGGTCTCTATGAATTAATATTAGATGGCTGTGGTCTTAAAAGTCTACCTGATTCATTACAAAAATTGTCTCGACTAAAAACGTTATCTTGCTGTGATAACAAATTAATTACACTCCCTGATGCTATTAGCCAAATGGATTCATTGAATGAAATAGAAGTCTCAAATTGCAACATCTCATTTTTACCTCAATCGATATTGAATCGAACAATACAGCATAGGGTGACTCAAGGTTATCCTGGATGTACAAAGAATTGTTTCAAAATAGAACCAGGTCTGGTTATAGATAATAATAAGTTATGCAATGTTACAACGACATTTAAGAATTGGCTGGATACAAATGCAGGCAGCCAATGGCAGAGTACTCAATTGTGTGGCGATAATGTTGTCTTTACTGGTAAGCAAAAACAGATAGACTCAAAAAAAAGTTAGAAAAACTAAGTAAATATAGTTTGTCTGGTAGAATTGTATTTTCACAACGTAAACAAAAAAAACACCTTTATCCCTTCATCATTTGGAAATAAAATCGTGCATTAAATGGAGATGAATAGATCGTGCTACATCTCAAATCTTCATAGAGCTTTTGCGCTAAAGGGAAAAATTCAGAATGAATGTACTCAACAGATTCTTGTAAAGATAACCTCCAACTCTTTTGTTGTAAAGTACCTCTGTTTCTTTTTTGTAATTTTAGGAGACAGGACCTCATTCACCGGATTATCAGTGCAAAGATGCTGTTCAATCGCCCAATCAAAGAAGTTTTTAAACTGCCTGTGTACCTCCTTGATTGTCCGGCTTGCTGCTTCATCCTCTTCACAAGACTCGATGTAAGCGTGAGCTATTTCTTAAAATTCCCCTCCTTGGGAGGGGTGCCCGCCAGGGCGGGGTGGTCGCATTGGCCAATTTCCCCACAGGAGTATTCACTCCACGGTATGTACTTTATATCCTTATAGACCAGCGATTCATTTCCTGCATAATAGACATAGCCGCTAACATTGGCGGTTTTAACAGTATTTTTGAAAGAAATGATTCCTTTTGTAAATTCCGTTGATGGCGTCTGGGATGACTTGATTTCAATTGCCGATAGTATATCCGGTGAATCGCAAATAAGATCGACTTCATTATCCTTTGCATCACGGTAAAAATACAGATTCGATTTTCTGCCATTGTTAAACCGGGCCTTTAAAAATTCTGTAATAACCAGGTTTTCAAACAAAGAACCCCTTAACGGATAGTTTACTAGTTGCGACTGCTGTTCTATGCCATTCAGATACGTTGCCAGACCGACATCATAGAAAAATATTTTCGGACTTTTTATCAACCGTTTACTGGTATTGGCATGATAGGGCTGTAACAGATAAATGATATAACTTGCCTCAAGTACCGATAGCCAGTTTTTAAGGGTTGGCCCTGATACACCAGTGTCATTTGTTAAGGAATTAATATTCAAAAGTGAACCTACCCTACCGGCCAGAAGTCTTAGAAAACGTTCAAATGCTGACAAGTTGGCTATGTTGATTGCCTGCCGCAAATCCCGCTCAATATATGTTTCGAGATAAATTCCATAATAATCTGTTGGACTGAGATTATCCTGATAGATGCGAGGATAAAATCCGTTATAAAGATACGTATCAGGCGATTTCACAGCCGCTTCGGCTGATAATTCCTCTAACGATAATGGCAGTAGTCTCAATAAACCGCTACGACCGGCGAGTGATTGACTTACGCTGCTTATTAACTCAAACTGATGGCTCCCGGTAAGGATAAATCTTCCTTTTTGGGGATTCTGATCAACAATAGGCTGAATGTACGAAGTCAATTCAGGTACACGTTGAATTTCATCGATAATTGACCCATTCTCTCCGATGCCGTTAAAAAAACCTCTTGGATCCTCTTTGGCAAAAGCGCGGGTAACCGGATCTTCAAGGTTGATATATTGTTTTTGAGGAAACAATGTTCTGCAAAGCGTTGTTTTCCCCGACTGACGGGGCCCGGTTATCGTTACAACCGGAAATTGCGTTGCAAGCTCGAATGCTTTATTTGAGATCGTTCGATGTATGTATTTCATAGGATAAGTATAAATTGGTGCAATTTCAAAGTCAAACTTTAAAATTGCACCATAATTTTTATTGTTTTGTATCCCATTACCGTCACACCACTCCGTCAGGCTGCGCCTGACACCCCTCCGGAGCTGATCTTTACCCATACATAACTCCGACATTGTTAGGAATCAGTATTTGGATATGATGCTATTGTAATCAATTAATGCTTGTAGAGCATTTATTATTGTAGTAAAAAATTTATAGTACATACCCATTTCCCTGGAGGGGAAACATCATAATGATTCCCCTCCAGGGAATAAAGGGATTTTGTGGCACATTTTTCCTACAATAATTAAAGGGCCTACAGCCCATTTTCGTAATAACCTGCAAACCATACAGAATTGAATAGTGAAAACTATCTACAGAACATTTGAATGGTGATAAAAAAATACATTCT
>JAAZBG010000170.1 GCA_012513915.1 Fibrobacter sp. | reverse complement strand
TCGTTAAAGAATTTGTTGAAAAACCCAATGAAAAGAACGCAAAAAAATATGTCGCAAGCGGCAATTACATGTGGAACAGCGGTATGTTTGTCTGGACCACCAAAGTAATTCTGGAAGAGTTCGCAAGTTACATGCCGGATCTTTTCAAATTAGTTAAAAAAGCAGAAAATGCAAAGTTTTCATCAAAAGCCATTGATGATTTTTACCTTACTTGTCAAAAAGAATCTATCGATTTCGGTATCATGGAACATTCGAAGCGGGTTAGCGCTACGGTCGGTAATTTTGGATGGGATGATATCGGATCGTGGGAATCGATACCAAGACTCAATGGTACCAATGATGATAAGACGACGGTCAGCGGTGACCTGATTTACTGCAATAACACAGCGAACTCCATTCTTGTCAACAGATCAAAACTGACAGTTGCTGCAGTTGGACTTGACAATGTTGCACTGATTGTCACCGACGATGCCATTCTTGCTATCGACAGATCAAAACTGCCGGATCTGAAAAAATATATGGGTGAGATTAAAGCTGATAAAAAGTTCTCTCCGAAATTATTCTGATTACACGTAAGTGCTATGTCTAAACTGGCATGGCACTATACAGATTGTACAAAGTGGCTCGTCAGGAGAATTTGTGTTGTGATTCTTAAATTGTTATGATTTAAATTATTCTTATTTGTCCCAGAGGGACAGTATATTTATAGAAAATTTACAATAAATAAAAGCCCTTGTCCCGTAGGGACAATATACATAGGCTCTTAAATTGTATGGCAAACACATTCACACCGATCTATCTTGCGTGATGTATAATCAATATATCGTCCCTACAGGACTCGGATTGTTTTTGTTGTCCTGCATTCTATAAATATTTGATCCCGATGGGATCAGGGAAAAAAGATATATATTATTTGTATACAATACCTCTTGACATATATTTTTTATTTGATTTTCTATTAATACAATAGATTGAGCTGGTTGATTAGAGGGTAACATTCGACCCGCAAATTTCCCGGAAGATCCTATAAATTAAGCACCACCCGATTATCGTCATAGTCCAGAGCAACCGTTACGAAAAACTTCTCCGGTATTCGCTTGGACTTACACCGGTGATTTTTTTAAATGAATCGGAAAAATGTGCTGATGTTGCAAAACCGCATGTAAAGGCAATATCGGTTATAGTATCAGAACTATCCTGAAGCAACTTTCTTGATTTGTCTATACGTATTTTAATGAGATAATCTTTTGGACTGTACCCAAGCTCACGTTTAAACATCCTGCTGAAATGGGATGCCGAACAGTGTGCGTCACGTGCAAGACCATCAATCGAGAGTTCATCACCGAAATGCGCATGGATATACTCGCTCACCTGCTGAAAAGTAACCCACGCGGCATCCATTCTGTACTATATTAACAACACTATGATAGTGAATAACAAAAAAACTGTTATGTTCGTTGCCGGTGACCCGTCAGGCGACATCCATGCAGCACCGGTTATACGCGAACTGCAGGCAATCAATCCGGGTCTTGAATGCTGGGGCATTGGTGGTCCCAAAATGGCAGCGCAGGGGTTTGGGCAACTTATGCCTTTTGAACCATTCAATAAAATGGGCTTTTTCGAAGTTATAAAACATCTCGGATTTTTCCTTGATGCAAAAAAAATGCTTATTAATAAGATGCGTGCCCGTAAACCATCCTGCCTGGTCTGTGTTGATTACCCCGGACTTAATACGCCGCTTATGAAAGCAGCAAAAAAACTGGGTATTCCGGTGGTGTGGTATATTGCGCCAATGGTCTGGGCCTGGAAGAAAAAACGTGCCAGGGTGCTTGGAGCATACGCTGATTTTATCGGATGCATTTTTCCCTTTGAGCCATCCCATTTTTTACCGTATACTGATAAAGTGGCGTTTATCGGAAATCCGACAGTTGAGTCGATGGAGGAGCAGAGTGAGAAGAAGTGGGATGTGGGAAGTGGAAAGTGGGAAGTAAGGGATGAGAACAGCAAGCGGGAGCTTTCGATTGCGCTTGTTCCCGGGAGCAGGTTACAGGAGATTACGCGGATGCTTCGTCC
>JAAZBG010000169.1 GCA_012513915.1 Fibrobacter sp. | reverse complement strand
TGCAATATCAGCGATCAATTCCTTGCGGAAGGGACAAATGTCTTTTTCCAATCTTTTTTCTGGAAAATCGCCAACCTCCCGGAAACGTTTTGTATTTGAACTGGAAGGGAAACCCGATTCTTTACCACAAAAAAATCTGCAGGAGAAGCCACTATCATATAATACCAATTCTCTAAGAGATAATTCCGCTGTAATCGACTCGTATCGAGCCAGTCATCCTCATGGATACACAATTGATTCTGAATGTGTAAAGGATAAAATTGATTTGTCGATTAAAACATTAAAAAAAATCGAATGGTTTTCTTTCGAATTGTTTTGCACAATCTATTACGAATGCATTGGATATAATGTAACGAAAACAAAGGCGGGTGCTGACGGCGGAGTTGATCTTATTCTTTACATGAGAGATTCTGATGTGCCATACGCATTGGTTCAATGTAAGTCATGGACTCAAAAAAATGTTGGTGTCAAGTGTACAAGAGAATTGCTAGGTGTTATGACTTCGCAAAAGATAGATAAAGGCATAATTATTACAAATACAGGCTTTACAAAAAAGGCTTTGGAGTTTGCAAATGCCAACCAGATTGAACCGGTTCACGTATATAAACTAAGAACGATGCTCGAGGAACTTGATGAGGATAAAAAGAAACGTCTGATTGACTTTCTGAAATCAACCGATTTTATAACCCCAACTTGCGTTAATTGTGAGGTAAAATTGGTGGAACGGACTGCGAAAAAAGGAATAAATATTGGACAGAAGTTTTGGGGATGTATAAATTATCCAAGGTGCAGTTATAAAATGCAAATGAATAAAGTTAATAGCTAACAATTGTATCGTGCGGGCGCTACCGGGAAATCAGGCTCCGTTATTTGATAAAAAGGTAGCAGTGGAGAAGAAAAACTGAAAATAAATACCTATCATTCGTAAAAGGAATCAATATGTGGTACCTGACAATGTAATTAAACGACTCATCGACATTGGCAATTGTTCTTTGAATTTAGACTTAGATGAAAGTCAAATTAAAGACTTAAAAATATATGATAAAATCAACCGTTTACATTGGAATGAGTGGTATTCTATTGCAGATAAATTAAATGTGATGGATTTAGCGAACCTGATAAGAGGTTTGACAATAGCGGAAAAGATATTCAATTGGACCGGCGGCTCTGTTTCTGCAGTAATTTGGACATTTAGATCATTACAAAATCGAGATATAGAACTTGCTAACACTCTTGCTGATTGGATATTGAAAAAAACAAACAATCCATGGGTTCCATTTGGTACCCAAAACCATGGGGCAAAATCATTGGATGAATATTCAAGCCTTGTAAAATCACATAATGCGAAAATTAATCAAAGATTATAATAACTATTAATATTATCCAGATAATATGAGTAGTCTGTATCTTAGGTTGAAAGGTGGTGTATTATGAACAGTCAGCTATAAACCGAATGTATACCGATTTCGCTTGCTGCTGAGCGATATCATCAGGAAACACCAAACACTACGTAAATGGGACAACACGCCAGTTATTAAAGCAAGCAGTATACGCCTTTTTATTTATTGGTAGCGGATGTCACGATTTCACGCAAAGCCGTGGTACCTCACTGCCGTTCGGTGCTGAACAACGCTCATCCTCTTAGCATCCACAACCAATAATAAACAAAAAAGGCCTGGATAAGAATCCAAGCCTTTTTTATTTATTGGTAGCGGGGGCACGATTTGAACGTACGACCTTTGGGTTATGAGCCCACCAAAGTGCCTTAATTTGCGTAATAAACGTAATTTTTAATGTAATAAACGTAACCAAAATCACCTTCTACCGTGACCGGAAACCGTGACCAGTTTCTTTACATAATAAACATCAAAAAATGAAGATATTCTAAAAATATTTCTTTTATGCACGCGTAAGGTACAAAATATATCGTTACCTTTGTACAGAAAACCACACTATCGTTTGTGGGAATGCTTCACTATCACCAAAAATACCTTGGTATCCTGTATTTCAGGAGAATAATGAAATTACCCGGTCTCCAAATAGTATCAACGCTTACCAGACCCAATAATCGCAGATGTCCTTTGTGATCGTTTGATCCTTAAGTCATATACGTTTGAACTCGGGGGAAATTCTATGAGAAAAAAAGATAAAAAATCATATTAAGTTTTTTAAGATGATTTTTTCTTAATTTTTTATACTCTGCAATCATTTCTGCATATTCTTCCGCATGTAGAACCACTTTCTTTTGTCCCCCTTTACGCGTAAAAATTACACGCTTGCCATCTTCGATTACATCGGCATCATCATTAATCGATAGAATCTCTTCTGCGGGCCGATCTCCATCTATCAAGGCACACACAAGAAACATTACACGATTTCTACCGTCAATAAATTTATCTTTACTGTATTTATGCAGTTGCAATAAGTTCTATTTGTTCCTCTAAAGGTATACTGGGCTCCGTGGGATAATAGTTTACTTGATTTAAAATTGAAATTGAAATGATTAGATTTGAAAACCTTGCAGGCATTATCGACAGGTGATAAAGTCAAAGGGTTACAATGTCTTGTGCGCCTCGTTCAACTGCAATTTTTAGGATTATTTAGACGCTGTTCGTCAACGGATTATTAACGAGATGATGTAATTTCTTCTACTGTATAGTGGTAGAATACCATGAGTAATTTCTGGCTATACTATGTCTAACCATTGATAAGAAAGTAAATCATCAAGCTGATTAAAACTATACGAACTGCGTTCATGAAGATATTTACAAAATAAAGATTTAGCAGTTTTTTCAAACAGTTGATAATCATCAGCAGTGAGTGGGCTGTTTCCATGTGTATAAATGCTTTTATTCCTTTTTTCACAGAGTTCTTTTATGTGTTTGAGAAAACTGATTTCGTCTTTCATTTTGAATGCAGGATGTTCTATCGCATGTAAAATAAGATAGGCTTCAAGACAACTTACAATGAGTGGGGGCTTCTGATCGATTCGTGCGGATTTGCCGTAAAGCATTTTTTTATACTCACAAAATTTCAAGTAGACCGTATCAGAAAACACTGAAGGGTCAACATTTGATGCTGAAATTGATTTTTCCTCCAGACGCAATTGTGCGTATCGTTCAATAATACGGAACATGAGAAACACCCCAAGATCATGTTTCCCATTTCCAGCAAGGCGTTTTCCATAAAAGAAAAAATTTATCAGCTCAAACAATTGAAAATCCTTATTGTTGCGGTCAGTTAATACTGTTACTATAGAATTCATCACTTCAAGTTGAGGCTTAACTATTTTGTCAGTGGATTTAATGAGATCAAGCTTCTGTTTTGCCTCCTGGAAATTAAAACTGTCGCAGAATTGTAATGCTTCTGCAAGTATCCTCAGTTCCTTTATGTTACCGATATAGTTGACTCTATTTTCAAGATGTTCAAGAATGGAAACTGCACCAGTAAAATCGCTTCGTTTCATAAGGTTTTTCGCACGCTGTATTTCCAGATCACCAAATACGTTATAAGGGTTTTCAAGTAATTTACCACACATTGTGCTGAGTACTGGCCTATGGTTTTCCCAATCATATTCCGAGAAATCTCCGTACACGATATCTGCATCAAGAATCGATGCTGCCATAACTGCTGCTGCTGCCATGGATTTTTTACCATTAGTGATATCAAAGAGAATTTGTTTTGCTGATTTGTCTTTTGTAAACATAAGCAGATGCTGGTATATATCTGGAATACTGGTACTGGAACATTCCCGCCATGTGAATTGTGCTAGAGATATTGGATAAATGCTCTTTAATTCCTCAAATAAAGGTTCAATAGCATCGGTAGTTTCAGGAGAAACGATAAGGTGTATCTTTTCTGGTTTAAACGCCTGGCAGAAGCAGATAACGGATGTATAGACCTTTCCCATTGTTGCAACCAGGTAACGGTATTTTGAAAAGTCAATCGATGTGTTTTGATTGAAACTATTGATAGCGGTTTGGATGTCAGTATCGGCCATACTATATTCTCACTTGTTAATGTTTAATTAAATTATACCATTGTATCAGTCTACATAGAATGATGTGATGTATCAATTTTTACACCAGCTATGCTGTTCGGAGACCTGGATAACTATTTTAAAATCTACTGTTATTACTTGACTACTCTTCTCTGCAGGAAAAACTGTCGTTCTCTTTTTTTTGGAATAGTTCATACGGGTCATGCTTCAAGGCACAGTCGATTACCTTTTTCCGGAATTCTGTTTCAGCTCCGACATTCTTGTAAATGTCCTTACTGCACATGGTCGTATCTCTTAACAGAACCAGCAACTTCAAAACGATCAAAGGTGGTGTTTGCAATCCATTCTGAGTAATTACATCCTCAAGGACACTTTGCGGAAACAGTTGATATTTGTCAAACTCTGCCGGATCTTCTACCAAATCGCCGTTTTTATCAATGACCTCTTTTATCCCGATTTCATCCACTAAAGCATAGCCGTTTGTAAAATCATATGCATTATCAAAGGTGGGCTTGATAACGACCTTTCCATTTTTATCAATATAGCCATACGATGACATATCATCATCTTCGCGGAAAAAAGCGAGACCCTCACTGAATTCACCGACAAATGAATATTTCGGTTTGATTACTATGTTTCCCTGTATGTCAACAAAACCATATTTTCCGTTTTTTTCAATATCACAAAGGCCTTCGGCAAAAAAACCGATGTTATCGTACTTGCAGGGAACGATTGTTTTGCCGGAGATATTCATTATTCCACAATGCTCATCATCTGAGACATAAAGCAGATCGTTTTCAATAAACCATACCGTTTTATATCCGGTACGAAGAACAATGTTTCCATTATTGTCAATTACATTGCTGGTGTCATCCTGTATTACGACAGCATGGTTACCCCAAAAACCTTGAGATTCATCAAACTGCGGGGTAATAACCATCTCACCCTGCAGGTCGATATATCCCCATTTCCCATTAACAGAAACCGCAGCGCGATCCGATGAAAATTCTTCAGCTTTTTCGTAGGTGTTTTTAGAAAGAATGGTGCCGTTTCTATTCAGATACGTCCACATAGTATTCTGCCGCACCAGGATAGGGGAATTTTCATCGATAATGATTTCATCATAAACCGGATCGGTTATAGCATTCATGTGCTCATCAATTAAACCGAACTTATTGTCGATAGTGTATTGTGCGAGACCGTACAAATTCAGACTGACCTTACATTCTTTTCCATTCAAAGTAACAGTTTCCCACAAATCATTAATCACATCCGGGTCAACACCTCCGGTGTCGACATCTGTTTCATCGATATCATCATCATCAAAACCTATATCCTCATCTTCGAATTCATCGTTTGTATCAGCAGTGAATGTGCCGTTTTTACTTATGCATCCTTCCTTACCATTGAACCAGACCGATGCTTTTCCATCGATGAATTCATGAGCTTCATCATAGTGGAATGGAAGAACTATCGTCCCTGTTTTATCAATATACCCCCACATCTTATCACGACAAACTGCGGCTAAACCCTCATGAAAATCATATGCGTAATCATACGAAGCCTCACCGAGAAT
>JAAZBG010000168.1 GCA_012513915.1 Fibrobacter sp. | reverse complement strand
TGACCTTCAAGCCACATATATGCTGGAATTGGCATAGCAATACTCCTTTAATGAAACTGTTTATATTTTTTTACCTACATACAGTAAGTTTTTAATTTATTCTTTCTGTCAAATAACATGGTGTCATTTTCACTGACAATATTAACTAAAGCAAGCACTGTGCCAAATCTTTAACCCCTATTAATCAGCATGGATTCAATAAAGAATTTCCCGTACATAATATGTTATTTAACAAGGTGTTATTCGGTTTAATCTGAAGATCGTTATATAGGAATATGTCTTTGAATGAAGTTTAATTTTTATAGAAAAGAAGATATTTTTCTTAATATTAAAAAATTGAGATTTCTATATTAGGAATTTGATTATTTGGGGTCAACACAGAAAACGGATGTGATGCTCCTGAATGGTCGAAGGACCGCAATGTATGATGAACGTACAAAACAAGGATAAAACGTGCTTTAAATTCCGTTTCCTGAGCGGCCCACTATCTCTCCCGTTTGCCTCAATACCAACATTAATCATCTTGACTCGTCTATATGTTCATCCACCCAATTTGGTATCAGTCTCGGTCAAATTCTTTCATCCACAGATACATTTTCTCGACGTCTTCCTGACGAAAATCGTGGCCACCAGAAAAGGAGACGAAGGATAAGTGCGCGTTATTGGCATCAACGAGCAGCTGATACGCGGTTTTATTTGCCCCGTACAAATCATCGGCTGTTCCGACTACAAAACAGGTTGGCAAGTTGCGCAAAGTTTTAGCCGCAGTTGCATTGAGTTCACTATTATTATCGTATGCTAAGGCCCCGGCGTAGATCCCCAAAGCCGCCCACGTATCTGGTGAACCAAGGGCAATGTGCCACGCACCAAACCCTCCCATAGAATGACCGAATAGGTACTGGCGGCTTTCATCGATATGCACAAGGCTTTTGATCGTCCCGATGCATTCGTGGATATCAGTTTCTGAGATGCCACGGTACCATAGATTACCGCGCCCCCAGGGTGTAATATTGTAGCCATCTTCAAAAGCGAAACTGTTTTGCTGGTTCTGAAAAGGATAGTTCAAATAGGATAACCGGGACTCCGGTACATCCCAATACCCATGTAGATCTACATAGAGTGGATACTCCTTTGCCGGATCCCATTGCGCGGGCAGCAGCAACCAGGTGAAAGAGACCTGACCATCCGTAGGCGAGACCCACGCTATAATGAGCGGAGTTGATCGATTGAGGTAACTTTCGCGCAGCCTGACGTTAGTATGGCTATTAGCCGTATCTGCAAAGGCGCTCCAGATCTGGTTGATATTTAGCGTTGCCTTAAATTGTCCATCATCACCAGCATCGATAACTTTAATAATCGAATTGAAATGGAGCTGCATTAACGGATCGTCAGACTCTGCTGCCAGTGTTTGCAGGGTTTCACGAAGCTCGACACGGTGATCAGGCAAATCTGTGGAGTTGACACATCCTGCCAGAAATAAAACCGTAGCACCAAAGAGTGATATGAGTATCTTGAACATCTTAATTTGGCCAAAATGCATTTACAAAATCCTCTGAAAAAAATTTACCACCAGGCACCTTAATGAATTACTGTTACAGTTTTTACAAAAAAGCAACAATATAGTGTGAATTAGCAACTGGTTAAAAGAGGTGGTCTGATTTTTGTGCAGGAATAACGGTATAAATGACCGTTTATTTCAAACCATCTATAGACAGAACTTCCAAAATTAAAAAAAGATAGCTTGATCCTGGTACTCTTGACCGTCAAATCCTTAAAAGAATGCTCTTGCAATTATACGACATAAAGACAATTTAATCATAGGAACTCTTTTTTTAACCAACTATGTCTACAAAGTGATAATACTTAACCTTAAAGCATTAATTCCTTGATCATCTTTCGACCATTTGGTTTTTCACGTTCGAGAAGATCTGCCGGAAGCTCTGATGCATCACCACGTTTTCCCAGTGCAACAGCAATTGCAATATCATAGTCTTCAGGTGATACACCAGTAGCTTCATACACCTTTTCCGGAACAAAACCAGCCATCGCATGCGAATACAAACCAAGTTTACGGGCTTGAAGCGCAATTGACACCCAGGCAGATCCACAATCAAACAGTGCCCAACGATTTGGAGCGTTATTATGAGAAAAAGTTTTCTTTGCAAAAATAAACAACAGTACCGAAGCATTTGATGCCCATTTCTGATTCATTTCAACCAATGTATTTACAAAAAGATTACGATCCTGTTCCGTTACAGAATAAACAAACCGCCAAGGTTGTTCATTATAAGCCGATGGAGCCCACCGGGCGGCCTCAAGTATAATCTCCATCTGCTCACTGCTAATGGGTTCATTATTCAGAGCCCGTGGAGACCATCTGTCAATAAACATTGCATCTGCCTCAGCGCAACGCTCACGAACTAAAAACTCACTACTTGACATATTAATACTCCTGAATTCTATTTACTGAACATTGAACATACTATAGCACCATTATTAGAAATGTCTGTATATTTTATACAACCATATCTACTTGAAATTTAATAGCACAGTGCACTTACAAAGCAGAAAAATACTCATTAACGCTTACATTTCAATGACATTTTTGAAAATAATGTAAAACTATCAAATATGATTTCATTTATCAGACATAGTGGTTTGATAACGGGACAAAAATTTTCCTGAATTAAAAGCTGCAGAATCTGGCTGAATAGTATATTCTTTTTGTTCAGGATCACCTTACTTGGAGAACAAATACAAAAGGGGAAATAACCATGGCAGTAAAAGATATCGAAAATAAATTTGATGATATTGAAATTATTGATTTTACACCTTCGAATATTGCTGATTACGGTGTGTGCGGATACAAAGATGTCCAAAAACATCTTGAATTGAGGAGAAAAATAGATTGGTATAAGGAGTATTACCCCAAGGGGTTAAGGATCAAGGGACTTTTCTCAAAAAGTGGTGGATATCAGGGGATGATTGAATATATTCCGGGTAAATATGCACACAGGCCGGTTAACGCTGATGGATATATGTTCATTCACTGTATTTTCGTGGGATTCAAAAATGAATTTAAAGGAAAAGGGTATGCGACTTTATTACTTCTTGACTGTATAAAAGAGGCAAAAACGAATAAGATGGATGGTATTGCTGTTGTGACAAGAAAAGGATCCTTCATGGCAAAACGCGATATTTTCATCAAACACGGTTTTGAATCCGTAGATAAAGCAAAGCCTGACTTTGAATTGCTTGCATTGAAATTCGATGAAAAAGCAAAAAATCCCTCTTTCAGGAAATTTTCACCACAAGATTATTCTGATGGACTAACGATTTTTCGTTCTGCACAATGTCCTTATTCTGTAAAAAACGTTGATGCAATAATGAAAACTGCGGATAAAATGAGTATTAAAGTAAACCTGATTGATATGAACAACGTCGAGGCTGTACAAAATACGCCTTGCGCTTTTGGAACTTTCTGTATAGTAAAAGACGGTGAAGTTATCAGTCATCACCCGATCAGCAATACAAGATTTGAAAATATCCTGAAATCGATGAAATGATATATGGGATAAGTGGTAACGCAATCCGTTGCAATTGATCGAGGTACTTGACAGATAAACACTCGCGAAGTATAATACAGATGAAGACTGAAAAATATTCAAAAGTAGATATGGTCGAAGGACTATAACGTACGTTAAGATAGTTTTCAAATCGTTCGGTGTCCCCTACTCTATCGATGATTTTTCCGCTTTGCTGTTTTCTCCGGAATGATGTTTTATATCCTTTGCATTTGCATGAAAAATAACATCTTCAGCAATATTTGTCGATAAATCTGCAATTCTTTCAAGGTTTTTGCTCACCCTCAGCAGTTCAAGCGCACTCTCGATTGTATTAATATCTTTTCTAATTATTTCAATAACCTGTCTGCTCATTATTCTGTTTAGCTCATCAACCTTATCATCGTGTTTGAGAACCATTAGTGCAAGCTGGGTATCTGATTTTATGAAACTGTTTACAGTATCAGACAGCATTCCACGTGTGAGTGTTGACATAAGCTCTACCTCTGAAGTCGCCATCGAATTACCGAATCCGATGCAATTTAGTGCAGACTGGGCAATGTTTACAGCATGATCACCGATTCTTTCAAGATCCTTGTTGATTTTCTGCATTGAAAAAAGAAAACGCAGATCCCCCGCCACAGGAGCTTTCAGTGCAAGACACTCGAATATCTCTTTGTCAATATTCATCTCAAGTGAATTTATTTCGCAGTCACGGCCGATAACTTTTTTTGCATTCTCGCTATCAAGGCTAAGAAATGCCGACACCGAATCCCTCACAGCCTCTTCTGCAATTGTGGCCATGCTGATTATCATTTCCCTTATATATTCAATCTCTTTAACGACATGAAGCTGCATTATGCTCTCCCCCTTCTGATTGACATTATATTAACGACAGATTTGCTGAAATCAACCAAACCGTCCGGTCACATAATCCTCTGTCTGTTTTTTAGCTGGCGATGTGAAAACTGTATTTGTAGTGCCATATTCAATAAGCTTTCCCATATAGAAAAATGCTGTATTATCACTGATTCTTGCTGCTTGCTGCATATTGTGAGTAACAATTACAATAGTATAGTTCTGTTTCAATTCATAGATAAGCTCTTCAATTTTTGATGTCGAAATTGGATCAAGAGCGCTTGCAGGCTCATCCATCAGAAGCACTTCAGGCTTTACTGCAAGGGCCCGCGCAATGCATAGGCGCTGCTGCTGACCGCCGGAAAGAGCTAGTGCACTTTTGTCAAGTTTATCACTGACTTCCTCCCACAGTGCTGCCTGACGCAGGCAGCTTTCGACAATACTGTCACACTCCGCTTTTGATCCGGTCCCCTGAAGACGCGGACCGTATGCAACATTATCATAGATTGTTTTAGGAAAGGGATTTGACTTCTGGAAAATCATCCCGACACGTTTGCGAAGTGTCACAACATCCACATTACGTGAATAAATATCCACATTATCAAGCTTTATTGATCCTTCGATGCGTGTCCCGGGGATTGTATCATTCATCCGGTTCAAAGTACGGAGAAATGTTGACTTGCCGCATCCGGACGGTCCGATGAGCGCTGTCACACTTTTTTCGGGAATGATTATGGAAACATCGTGCAATGCCTGTGATTTTCCATAGTAAAAATTAACATTATCACACTTTATCTTAGTTTCATTTTTAACAGCTGATATCATTATGTCTTCCTTTGGCATTTTAAACAATAGGCAGAATAATTCTGAATGTACTGCCGCTTCCTGGTTCACTTTCAACTGTTACCTGGCCATGATGTGCAAGTACAATATTTTTAACTATAGACAATCCGAGTCCTGTTCCGCCAAGCTTACGACTTCTCGCCTTGTCAACTCTATAGAATCGCTCAAATACTCTGTTCACGTGTTCCTTTGAAATGCCGATTCCCTGATCCTTTACGGATATTACCGCATTGTTTTCTTCCTGCACAACTATGATAGAGACCGGCATGCCTTCGTCACTGTATTTTATTGCATTATCAAGCAGATTAACAACAGCCTGTTCCATCAGCTGATCGTTCATTTGAAAGCACAGATGCAAATCCATGGAAAAGCTGATACTTATTTTTTTTGCTATTGCTTTACTTGTACACGTTCCTATTGCATCATTTATGACAGTTCTCAGGTCTGTGTCCTTTAAAACGATCTCCTGATGTTCATAGTCACGATCTATTGATGACAGCGATAGTATATCGTTTACAATAGAACAGAGCCGTTCTGTCTTTGATGCTATAATTTCAAGGAAATGATTTACATCATCAGGCAGGTTATATTTACCAATCCGGATTGTTTCGACAAATCCTTTTATTGATGTAAGCGGAGTGCGAAGTTCATGAGAAACATTAGCGACAAACTCTTTTCTCATGTTTTCAAGTTTTTTAAGCTGTGTGACATCGTTCAGGACAATTACAATCCCGCATGAAAAGTTTTTTCCATTACTAAGCCTTGTACCTGATGCCTGGATATGCAATTCACCATCCTGAGTTGAAAGGACAAAGGTTGCATCACTGACAGCTTCACTCTCAAGAATTCCCCTGAGAAAATTTTCAAATGAACTGTTCCTTATGACCTCGTGAAGCCACTTACCCTTGACAACATCATCTTTAACGCCAAGGATTCTTACTGCAGCAGGATTCATGGATATTACACGTTCCTGGCCGTCTACAGCGATAACACCCTCTGCCATTGCATTGAGTATTGCATCAAGTTCATTGCGCTGACTTGTGATTGTCCGTATCCGGTCATCCAGTAACACAGCCATTGAATTAAGGGCTTTTGCCACTTCGCCAAGCTCTTCCCCGCCCGGAACCGGGAGCTTGAAATCAAGATCACCTGATGCAAACCTCTTTGCGCCATCTTTTATCTGACGTAAAGGACGGCTGATCTTCTGTGACAAAAAATAACTTGCCACCATAAGAATGATGAATGTTATAAACGATACAAGCATCACTCGGATATAAAACAGATGGTCATGATTCTCTATTGACCGTATTGGAACAGATATTCTGAGCGCAGCCCTGACAGAATCCCTCACATGCACAGGCACTGCAATATAAAGCATATTTTTTTTAAGTGTATTACTGAACCTCTCCTGAATTCCGATTGAGTCGTCAAGCGCCAGGATGATTTCCGGCCTGTTAAGATGATTCTCCATTGTTCCCGGATCATTCTCGGAATCGCCGATAACCTGCCCGTCTGCCATAATCACTGAAATACGTGATGCTATGTTGCGTCCGAGAAGTTTGCAGATTGAATCAACATTCCAGTACCCTGAGGTATCTGCAAGTATTTGAGAGATCTCTCTTTCGACAAGAAATGCTCTTGCAGATACCTCGGTAATTGTATTTTTCAGGAAAAATTGATTAAATGTGCGAACCGAATACCAGGTTGAAACCCACAGTGCAATGAGAACAACCGCGAAACATACAAGAAAAAACTGCCATGCTATTTTACGTATACGCATTTTTATTCCTGCTCTGTAAATTTGTAGCCAACACCCCTGACAGTTTCTATCATGGAGCCTGCGTCACCAAGTTTACGACGTAAACCAACTATTACAACATCCACGGATCTGTCTGTCACCGGATAGTTGTCATCTCTAACACTCTCAATCACCATATTTCTTGTAAATACATATCCGGGCTGACCTGCCAGAAGATGAAGTACCTGAAATTCCATATGTGTCAAATCAAGACGGACTCCGTTAAAGGTCACAGAATGCCTTCCAGTATCGATTTCAAGATTATTTATGCTGATAACCTCTGTGCTGTCATGGTTGCCACGGTTTTTCCTGCGCAGTACTGTCCGCATGCGTGCAATAAGCACCCTTGGACTGAAAGGTTTTACAATGTAATCCTCTGCTCCAAGTTCAAGCCCGGCAACAATATCAGTCTCTTCACCCTTAGCAGTTAACATTATTATGGGTATATTCTGAATTTTCGGATTTTTTTTTGCCATTTTGCAAACCTCAAGCCCATCAATACCCGGAAGCATAATATCAAGCAGAATGCAGTCAAACATCTCTGTCCTGAGCTTTTTAAGAGCATCTTCACCACTTGCCACTGCTGTTACATTGAAACCGTCTTTTACCAGATTATGCCGAATCAATATCTGTATATCTTCATCGTCCTCAACAACCAGAATGTTTTCATGTGCCATTTTTATTCCGTTTTTTATATATTTTTCAGTAAACCGTGTATGTTTAAAATAATATCCACACCTGCTGTTTCCATATTTTATGCAAATGACTTTTTTCTTATGTGAAATCTTAACAGTATTGCTGAAATATTGAAAACGAAGGTCAACAGAAGCAGCACAAGAGTAGTTGCATACTGAATACCCTTTGTTGCGTCCACATTTGACGACTGTGTAGACATAATATACACATGATATCCAAGATTCATGAACTGATCAGACAGAGACGAAGGCAGATGAGGCAGAAAATACGCTGCACCTGTAAATAATATCGGTGCAACCTCTCCGGCACCCCTGCTTATTGCAAGTATGGTACCGGTGAGAATTCCAGTACTGCACCCCGGGAGCACTACCTTTATAATCGTTTCCAGACGAGTTGCCCCGAGCGCAAGACTTGCTTCGCGCAGTTCTCTGGGAACTGTTCTTATGGCCTCTTCAACCGATACAATTACCACCGGCAGTGTAAGCACAGCCATTGTAAGGCTTGCCCAGAGAATATTTGGCTGCCCCCACTTTATAATTCCATGCCCAAGTGCACTGTCCATCCCAGAACCAACGAACTGCACAAAAAAACCAAGTCCGAAAAGCCCGAAAACTATAGATGGAATGCCCGCAAGAGTGTTAACTGCAAACCTGATACTTTTTACAACAAAAGAATCCTGTGCCACATATTCAGACATGAATATCGCAGTTACGGTTCCTATTGGAACACCTGCAACGGACATAATAAGCACAAGAAGAAATGTCCCTATAATTGCCGGAAGAATTCCGCCTTCAGTCATGCCTTCCCTTGGTGCAGTTGTTAAAAACTCCCAGCTCATATGCGGAGCGCCATTTACTATAAATATCAGCGTCAAACCGCAGACCAGTCCTGCAATGAGTAATACAGATACGCCTGATACCCCTGGAACAAGAACGCGCATAACCATTTTCTTTACATCATTCAACTTCATTTGAACCGCCTCATTACAAGCCTGCGAATAAAAACCTCTGTAGTCAGATTTATCAGGAATGATATTGCAAAAAGCAGCACACCGATAAAAAATAGCACACCATAATGAAATTCACCGAAAACCACCTCAGCCATCTCAGCGCCGATTGTTGCCGACATTGTACGCGCAGGATCAAAGAGATCCATTGACATAATAGCAGCATTTCCGGTTGCCATCAGAACAATCATTGTCTCACCGATGGCGCGTCCGATACCGAGCAATATTGCAGCGAATATTCCCGGCATTGCGGCTGGAAGTACTACATAAACAGCTGTTTCCCATTTTTCAGCTCCAAGCGCAAGGCTGGCATCTGTATAGTGTTTCGGTACTGCATTGAGTGCATCTTCCGATATTGTAAATATTACCGGTATTATGGCAATTGCAAGAGCAAGCCCTCCGGTAAACGCGTTAAGCCTGTACTGTAGTCCAAAAACATTCTGCAGGAGTGACGCAAGAATGATCAGTGCAACAAAACCTATTACAACCGACGGGAACCCGGCCAGGATCTCTACTACTGGCTTTATAGTCTCCTTCAAAGCTCTTGATGCAAAAGCAGATGTAAAAAGAGCTGCAAGTATCGCAACAGGAGCGCCAAAAAGAAGCGAAATCAGGGCAACTTTCAGACTTCCGATAAAAAGCGGAAGTATTCCGTATTTAGGCGTAAGGGATACTGGCAGCCATGTCATTCCGAAAATATCCATGAATGATGATTTTGACTGATCCGCCTCCATAGTGACGCTGCTGTTTTTATTTTTGTCAATACCGGGATTATCTCCAAGCGCCTCTTCACCATAGGTCTCAGACTCCTCATATACTGCCGAAGTCTCTGTTTTGTCGTTATTAAAAATTGTTGCAGCTTCACGAAATACAAACAAAAAAATCAGGATGATGAATGCCAGTGACAGAAATGCAGTAGATAGTATCACTTTTTCGATAATAAACTCAAATGGTCTTGACCTCTTCCTGCATAGATCACTACTATCCTGAATTATTGTTTTTTCATCTCTGTTCTGTTCTGTTTTCATAACACCTGTTTTTTTTAAAGTGCCGGCATGGGAGCCAGCACTTTTATTTACATTTTTATCGTCATTCATCTTTACAATATTCATAATATTCAGCGTAGTGTGTCCATGTTACCTGATTGGAAAGTATCCGACTTTTGTCACAACAGACTGACCTTCATCGCTCAGTATCCAGTCAATGAATTTTTTCATTTCCCCGCTCGGTCTGTTGCGTACATACATGTAAAGGTATCGTGAAACAGGATATGAACCGTTTTTTATATTCTCAGCAGTCGGTTCATAAGCAGCAGATGATACATCTTTCTTTACAGCTACAAAGCTTACTCCTTGTGCATATGCAGCTCCTCCATACCCTATACCATACTGATCGCGCGAAACTGCATTTACAACTGCAGCCGTGCCAGGCATGCTCTGCATGGTTTGGGCATAATCCTGTCCGCTCAGTACTTCATCCCTGAAATAAACATATGTACCGGAACTGTTCTCCCTGCCGTAAAGTATTATCTTCATATCAGGTCCCCCGACCTGTTTCCAGTTTGTGATTGTTCCTGTGTAAATGGCCTTTATCTGATCAAGAGTAAGTTCTTTTATCGGATTCTTCTCGTTTACATAGAGGGTAACTCCGTCTATCGCAGTCTTGATTTCCACGCCAAGTGACTGATAACGCTGTTTTAGTTTCTCCCTTTCGCTTGACTTCATGGGACGTGACGCATTGCAGATATCTGTTGCACCGTTAATGAGTGCCGAAATTCCTGTACCTGAGCCGCCACCGGTCACCTGAATAGAGACTGCCGGATTTTTTGCCATATAATCCTCAGCCCAGCGCTGCGAAAGGATCACCATTGTATCAGATCCCTTTACTGTAATTGTCGTTGTTGCAGCATACACTATTGCAGCAACCGCCACAAGTATTCCTGTTGTTATTGCAAGTATTCTTTTGTTCATTTTGTTTCCTTTCACTTATAGTTAATAATCAAAATTTGTACTGAACACGGAAAGTAACTACATCGTCCTTTACATCCGATGTAAACGGGGCCACTGAGCTCTTCTCATTTCTTACGTTGTCGTAATATGCAGTCAACTTGACATTTTCAGTAAGATGATATACAAGGCCGCCGCCTATTGTTGAGTATTTGATGTCAGCAGCATTTGTAACTTCTTTCTTTTCAAGATTCATTTCCGGATCAAAGCTGTCGTACTTGCCTACAAGCTGACATCTGACAGGATCGATATTCAGAACAACCATTCCATAGTAACCGCCTATTTCGCGAAGGTAAACCGGGTCCTTTGACGACTGACCTGTTTTCTGTGAAACGTTAGTTGACTTGAAGGAAGGTTGTTTTCCTTTAATAAATTCACCTCTCAAACAGATTCCGCCAAAGAACGGAATGTTTCCGTAAAAGAGTTCTAGATCTCCGCCGATGTACCTTTTGTCAACATCATCCCATTTTTTACCTGTAGAAGCAGCCCATTTGCCACTTTTAACTTCGTAAAGTGTATCGTTTCTGTCCCTGACATTCCCGACATATCCTGATACACCACCATCAATTGACATATTTATTGGAATGATAGGTATTGAGAATCCTGCTCTTCCAATGAAATCACGAAGATCATCAAATTCAACGTTTATACCGTTTCCTGCAAAAAAACCGCCTTTAAAATTAAAGAATTGTGCAAATTTCGGCAGATTATCACCTGGTAAATACTCAAGTGAAAAACCAAGATCCCGTTCTCCTGGAAACAGAGTCTGATACAGACGTGAGCGCTCGGGAGATTCCCTGCTGCTTGATGAATAACTTATTTCAAAACCGAATGGTCTGTCAAATACGCCACCCTTGAGAGCAAAACTTTTTGTCCAGGGATCGGTGAACCTGAGATATGCATCCTTGATTGACACACCACCACCACTGAGAAATGCAGATGTTTTTGTTTTTACTGTGTATTTACCCGATGTATCCTGAGTTGTGGAGCTCACTGCGCTTCCTGTTGTAAACGGAAGACAGTCGAGCTGAACCACCATCTGAGTAAGAGATGTCGCATAAGTAGTCTTGATTCTTGCCCGGCGCAGCTGAAACACAGTGCGTGTAGCTGCAGGAAGCTTTCCACCCTGAAACTCTCCGATATCATATCTGTTTGTGTAATCCGGATTCAACTGACCGGCTGTATCCTTTGCAACCCTTATCTGAGTTTGAAGATAACCCGAGAGCTTCACTTTTGATATCTTATCCACTGTTGCCTTGGTTGCAAGATAATCTTCCTGTATTCCATCCACTTTACCGGACAATTCATCCACTTTTTCGCCAAGACTTTTTACCATATTAACATCGGTACTATCCTCCTGGGCATAAACAGATGCCGAGAACACTACTGTACACACAATGAACATTGCAATCAATCTTCTCATTTTTTCTCCTTCACCTAGAAAATCACATACTATTGTTAGTGTTTTGTTAGCAGATCGTTAAACTACTGTTTTTCATGTATTATTGCTCTGTTAGTCATCAAAATCGTCATCATCATCATCGTCGTCATCATCATCATCATCTTCTTCCCTGTTCCATTCCCTGATCATAATGTCTCCTTTCGAAGAATGAACTGTCAATTACTTTTATTTTTTCTCTCATGTTTAAAATTGTTATCCGATGTTAGCAGATAATGTATGCGTTTGGAAATATCCAAACGCCTATTGTCAATGACCCAAAGCAGTCTTAATCCTGATTCGCGGTAAGCGTCTCCTGTTGATACTCTTAATCATTTTGTTAAGATAAGAACCGGTGCTTTTCTTCAGTGTAGAAATAACATTTGAACGATGTTCCTTTATTTCGAAACTTTTTCTGCAAAGTTCTTCCAGCTGATTCATCACTTCCGGATCTTCTTTTATTCTGATTAAGAGCCGTTCAATTTCCGAAACAACTGCTGTGTTTGATTCATTAAAGCTGAGATAATTGCTTTCATACTCTTCGGCATCCGGGGCACCATCTGAGAAGTATAGGTATGCTATAATTTCCTCCTGTTTTTTGTTTACACTTAAAAGATAGCTTTTATTTATGAGGAGGTTATTCATTGTGTGTTAGGAATTGGTTAGGCAATGCAACCATGTAACGAGGACTTTTTTCAAAAATTTTATCTTTTTTAAACCATTCATCGCCCATTGATCCGTTAATTGCGAAAATAATTGTTCTTGCAAAAACAGTTGCTTATTAATAGTTCTCGTATACTATGTAAACGCAAACTGCACAATAAGCGATATTTTAATACTGGATCATGGAGTATGCAAATTTCAGTACATTGACCATTGTTACCACGTTACATGGCGCATTTTTTCTTTAAGCAGTTCACTCACTAATTTTTTGTTTTTTTCTAATCAAAAACACTCCGGCAAATCCAACTATTCCCATACCGAAAAGTGCCATAGATGATGATTCCGGAACCGCCTGAACACTGCTGTTGTGAATAACGGTACTAATTTCATCACCGAAGTAATTTCCAAGAGTAACATTGAAAAGTCCAAGCACACTTGTACCTTCATCTACTGCATTAAAAACGACATCTGCTATCTTGAATGTATTCGGCTGATTGTAGGAATTATCAAGAAGAGACACGCTGCTTATGTTTACTATTCCCTGTTTTGTCAATCCAGCGCTGAGATCAAGAGCACTATTATCTGAAATACTCCCAAGTTCATTTGTCAGTCGGTATTCCTGAAACTGCAGGATTGATGGATCATATTGTAAATTCAGATCAAAAGCCCCAATCATTTCATTTTCTCCGAGCTCTTCAACAAGTATATCAACATTAAACCTGCTTCCAATCATTACTTCAGATGAAGATGGTTTAATACTTATGACCGCAGCAAATGAAGGCACGGTGATAAGTGACAGAATAATAATCAGGTTCTTTACATGGTTCATACTGCATTTGATTGTATTCATGGTAATCGTCCTTTGCTTAAAAGTAAGTTTATAATTCAAAAAAGTTATTGTACTGTGCGTATAAGTGACAGTTTACGAACATTAAGAATGGTAATTTTGCCATCATTATCAAGATCTGCTGATGGCCGTACAGACGCTGGTTTGTTTTTCAATGAAGCAACAATCTGAATGTCATCATTGTCAATATCATTGTCTCCATCCTGATCACCATCTGTGCTTTGTATGATTGCGAAATCGCCATCATGGTCAACCACAGCCCAGACTGTATGTGTCGCAGGATCAATGCCGTATGTACCAAGCCCAAATTGTTCCCTGTATGAACCAATTACAAAGTGAGACACACTACTGCCATTGTTACTGTTTACTGTCCTTCTCCAGTTTCCAATAGAATCTTTACTGTAAATTGACAGCGGACCACTAATCGATGTATCATAGGACATCGAAAGGACATAAGTGTCACATTTTTTGCTTCCAATAGCATCCCGCATACCCCATAAGGTAAGAAGATCACTTTCAACACCTGCAGCAATATCAATGTCGCTTCGGGTCTCCCAACCTGTGTTTATATCCTGAACTGTAGTACGGCCATCATACAATTTATTACTTGTCATGTTTGTTCCGCTGATAATTGCAAACTGCGTTTTCTGTGAATTAATAATTTTGCATGTATCCGCTACTATAGTAAGTTCTTCTCCGGGGTTAACAACAAATTTTTTACCATTAAGACTATATCCAAATGTCTCACGTTTAACAAAAGAAAGCCTGGGGGTAGACGTGAGATCACAGTCAACAGTCGATTCCCATGAACTGCCACAGCTGTTAAGAGATGAGTAAAAATCAACACTTACTTTCGGACCATCAACGGTAACAATATAATATCCCACAGTGTAAAGTTCCTGCTCAACAGGCAGTTCTCTTTGCGGCATGTTGTATCGTGCATCATTAGTTGGAATCAGTGGCGTATAAAATTTATAACTGTTCGATGCACATATTATCTGATTTACATAACAACTGTTGTCCGGGCTTGAAACAATGGAGCGGTGATGTATATGATCATGTCCGCCAAAGCAGTAACGAACACCATTACTGTAAAGAGCTTTGAAAAAAGAATTCTGTGCATTTATATTCGATGCCGGATTGCTTCCAAAAAGCATATCGGCATGGTTCTGACCAATCAGGTTTTTATGAGTAAACACAAAAGCATGTGTACCATCATTTCTTCCGGATAAGGTAGCATTTATCCAATCCTGCTGATCGACTAGATTATTATTTGCATTTAATCCACTATTGTCTTTTCGTGTGAACTGATCAAGCATGACAATACGGGTATTATTGTAATCGAATGAATAACTCAAGCAACCTGGAACAGATGATGGACTCTGAAAATTTGTTGCACCAAAAACATTGACATTGCCGTATGTTTGTGGAAATACAAATGAGAAATAATTTGCAGCATCAAGGCTTGATTCATGATTACCCCGGAGAGGAAAAAAGCCTATTCCTGCATTGAGCAATTCATCTGCTGCTTCAGCACGTGTATCAAATGCTGAAGAGCTGTATTTATCAACCAGATCACCAACCTGCACAACAAACTTTACATTCTGAGTTATAAATTCCTTATTAACCTGTTTTATTATTCCAACAGCAACAGTATTTGGATTTTCTCCATCAGTATTACTTTTCCACTGTGTATCACCCATAATACCGAATTTCCACGGTTCTGCAGAAAGATGGGATGTCAATGTAACCATTGCGGCCGTGCAACAACAGAACATTTTCAGATATCTTTGTTTTGTCATTTTTAATTGCTCCTTTTGTCATGTTTATTGAAAGTAGTTCTGAACACCATGTTCGGAACAATTAAAAAATCAGCAATTACTGTTAGAGAATTGTGAGACATGCATTTAAAGATAGTAAGGAATGGAGTAATTTCATATCAAAAAAAAAGCGGGTTGCTACTCTGAATCCACCGGCTCATTTGTATACAATCACCCTGCCGGGAAAAAAAGTACGTACTTTGAGACTGTTTGAAAGACCCGCGTGAGCGATATGATCTGTCAGTTCTCTTTTTGAAAAGCCTTTCCTGATTGAGAGCAGACCATCATATGCGGCAAAACTGTTATGCAGAAACAAACGGGAAAATATGGCATATCCTGTGTATGCCAATTGTGAACGGCGGGTATCGTTGATCAGCAATTTTTCTTTTGCCAGGGAGTTTAATAACGAAAGTACATCAGGAATCGATTGATCAGGTATGTGATGAAGAAAATGATTTGCAAAGACGCAATCAAATCTTCTTTTAGCCAATTCCGGAGACCATATATCACCCTGCTCGATCGTTATGTTGCTGTAGCCATTGCATTGTTCCCGGGCAAAGTCCACAATGCGTGGATCAATGTCAATACAGGTTATTTCCAGATGCGTACCATGCCGTTCTGCCCATCGCGACAAACCACGGGCAAAGTCTCCTCCACCTGCCCCAATGTCAAGTACAGAAAGCGATCGTGTACGTGCATTGACTCCTTGCGGTATGAGATAACGCGTGGCAAGATAATGCGAACGTGTAAACAACATATTAATTATTTCAAACTGACCAACTGTGCGAATAAGCCGTTGTGTATCGCATGATGGATCATCCATGAGTTCAGAGCGGTTGTCACGACGGGAGAGACCCAGCGGATCGAAGAATCTTCTAAAAAAAGAGTTCATTAATCATCTCCATATGCATTTATTATATTGTTATCGTTCATTACCTGCATTATTCCTTGTTTTGAAAGTACATCACTATGAATCTGCAATCCCCTCAACTGTACTCCGAAGAAACCAAACGTTCTTACAATAAGCGTCTCTTTTCTGTTGTGGCACCACGGTATGCACTAGCTACCCGGCTGCTCTCGCTTGGTGCAGATGGCCGATGGAAACGAAACCTGATACGAATGATTCCACAATGCAGTCCTGTACATGTCTGCGATCTTGCATGCGGTACGGGTGATATCAAACGTCTGCTGCACAATCGGTTTCCTGCCGCACAGATCATAGGCCTCGACTTGTCGGCTGACATGATGCGCTGTGCACCAGACAGCGGTGGTATCAGCCGATCACTGGTGCGCGGCGATATGCATCAACTTCCATTTCCCGATAGCAGCATCGACCTTATCACTGGCGGGTATGCTTTACGAAACGCTCCCGACATTACAACCGCGATCAGGGAGATTGCACGTGTACTCGCTCCTGGCGGTGTTGCTGCATTTCTTGATTTTTCCAAACCGGTAAGCGCTCTTATTGCTCGTACACATAATGTGCTTTTACATTCATGGGGATCACTGATCGGGCTTGCTCTTCACGCTGATCCGAACGTCTATGCCTATATCGCACGCAGTCTTTCACTTTTTCCAAACCGTGCTGTATTTACAGCACTACTCAACAGCCATGGTCTTAACGTGGTCTCAACCAGGAACTTCTACGGTGGCATGTTGCAAGCCACCGTTTGCTTTAAAAACGCTGCTTCGCAGTGAGATCTATGCTCTGAGCAAATACGTATATACCGAAAGCCCGGCCCCATATCCAACCAGAATACACCAATCACCCGGTTTGATTTCCCGGGCAAGAACGTCCTTGAAAGCAAACAATAGCGAGGGTGATGACATATTCCCAAACTCCTTAAGTACATTACGGGAATGGGTCATAGCCTCTTCGTCCAACCCGAGAACACTCTTGATCTGTTCGAGCATCTTGTGGCCGCCGGGGTGAATCGCCCAGTGACGAATATCCGCCGGGGTCAGACCATTCTCTTCACAAATTCTTTGAATTTCTCCAGGTACGGTTTCTCCAATTATCTCTGGAAGATGAGGAGAGAGACGGTTGTGCAGATGCCCGTTTTTGTAAACGTATCGAACGTCATCACGGTGGACAGGATCAATTAACGATCTGGCGGTTACAAGCTCAACTCCACTGTCCCGGTTCCAGATCACCGCCGCTGCCGCACCATCACCGAATATTGCATTTGACACGATCAGACTCATATCGTTGCCCATTTGGTAAGTAGCACTGCAAATCTCGACAGCAACACTCACGGCTACGCCATTGCTTTGCGCGCCCAGTACCGACTGTGCAAGGTCGATATTCGGCACCGCACCTCCGCATCCTAATCCGACAAGATCGAATGCCTTAACATTTTTAGAAAGCCCCAATTCTTCTATAATGTACGATGTCAACCCGGGGCATACATATCCGGTACATGTATTGACTACCAGCACACGTATCTCCTCAAGACCAACACCAGCTGAATCTATTGCCTGACGGATTGCATCACAGGAAAGCCTGGTTCCCCAACGGGTGAATCGCTCGATTCGTTTCTCCTGGGTTTCGTTTTTAAACGATATCAGTTCGAGTATACCATCAACAGCAATATGACGCTTGCGAATGCTCGGATGCTCCATGATTTTCTCCAGAACCTCAACACTTCGCGGCCTGAGAATATCTGAATAGTGCTTCTTCATTAGCTCGCATCCGAGTTTCTGTTCTATTGAGAACGACGGATTTGCTGTACCCACTGAAGCTATTCTGCTCATTGTCATGCTTCGCTTTCTGAAAAAAAATAATGATTAAAGTAAAAGAAACACAAAGAGGAAAATATATATTGTAATTGACATCAAGAGTTGATATCTCAACAACTTGATACAATAGATCCAAACGTTTGCAGGATTCGATGTCAACGTACCAGAACCGGCAGACATATCGACCAGTTGTTGATTATTCAACGCAAAAAAATCTAAAGGAGATGCTCATGGATTTGCCATCAGACGAACAACTTTTGGAGCGTGTGCAGAATGTCGCGATTGAAATTCTCAAGGTTAAACGTGAAGAGGTTACATCAGGGGCAAAATTCATTGATGATCTCGGAGCCGACTCACTTGACAAAGTAACACTTCTGATGGCGCTTGAGGACGAATTCAAGGAAAGTATCAGCGATGAGGAAGCAAAGGAACTCACCACGGTGGGTTCAACCGTTGATTTTATCAAGAGAAAGATAGGCGGCATTAAGCAATGAGAAAGACCGTTGCGATTACAGGAATAGGCGTTATTGCACCAAACGGATGTGGCCGTGATGAATTCTGGTCCAATTGTCTGCGTGGTTTAGCGGTCGCCGAGGAAATTCCGCCTCACTGGAATGCCTACAACACGTACAACTCCCGCGTCTGGGCACCGTTACAGCTCCCGGACTGGGATCAGTTTTCTTTGAACCGTGCCGAAAAGATGCAGATGGACCCTGTGCAGTTACTGTCACTTGCCTGCGGAGAAATGGCGCTGAAAGATGCCGGGCTCAAGGTAACGCTCAGGGATGAAAAGAAAAACACGTTTTCCATTGAAGGTATCGACGCTTTTCGCAGCGGTGTGTTCATGGGCACCGGTAATGGTGGTCTTGTATCGTATACACGTGCTCAGGCAACGCACGTTCTTGCTCCAGTCAAAAAGGCACTGGACAACATGCAGAATACCTGCGCGTTGCCGGATTCTATGCCTCTGGAATTCTCATCACGGTTCAATCCATTTGTTGTTGCAATGACCATGCCCAATGCATGCTCGGCTGTACTGTCGATAAAGTATGGCCTTGCCGGACCGTCAATAACAGTTTCAACTGCATGCGCATCGGGTACATCAGCAATCGGTCAGGCGTATCGCGCAATTGCTTCAGGGGAAATAAATACTGCACTTGCAGGTGGTGCGGAGTACCTCGCAGACCCCTACGGAGGAATTTTTCGGGGATTTGATACCGCTGGTACTCTTGCCAGGGGTGATGGCATCGCTTCTGAAGCAAGCCGTCCATTTGATTCAAAACGAACCGGTTTTTTGTTCAGTGCAGGTGGCTGTGCGGTGCTTATGATGGAAGATGCCACGCAGGCTCGCGCACGCGGTGCAAAGGTGATTGCCGAGCTGGTTGGCTATTCAGAGAACTGTGATGCATTTTCGATTATGGGTATGTCACCGGAGGGTGATCACGTGGAATCGATGTACAACACACTTTTTGATAGTTCCGGATTCTCTGCCGGACAGGTTGATTACATTAACGCACACGGCACCGCTACATTGCTCAATGATGAAGTCGAATCACGGATAGTTGAACGGGTATTTGGTTCGCGGCCATTTATTAATTCTACCAAATCGCTTATTGGCCATTCGATCGGTGCAGCAGGCGCGATCGAAACGGCGGTAACGGCACTCTCGATCGAGTCGGGGAAGATGCACCCTTCGGTCAATCTGACAGACCCGATACGACCGCTGAATTTTGTCGTAGATAAACCGTGCGGGTATCCCATCACCCTGGCTCTTAATCAGTCATTTGGTTTTGGCGGGCATAGTGCAGGTCTTCTGCTTAAACGTCCATCACCACAGTGATCCATCGCTGGTCTGACCCTGTAGTGTCTCTGCTTTGTGAAGTACCCGTTCCCGATAATCCTGCTTAATGTGGACAGCTTTTGCTGCGAAACGCTCACAGATACCGCAGTGTGAGCAGTCTTCCGTTGTGCACCGCCGCTGTGCAAGCTGCTGGATAAAACCATCCAAAGCCATGTTGTCGATATACACCGGTGCTTCATTACGATCAAACTGATGCGGGATAATCTCGTTCATGTAGTCCTGTATTCTCAGTAAGCTCGAAATTTTAATTTCACCCGGTCGGAGCATTGAAAGTATCATCCGCGCTTGAGAAAAAAATGTCGCCCCAAGCTCCTTGCGGATACTTGCCATTGGTGCCACCAGCTCATACAGATTGCCATCAAAGGACTGATCCCGGTATGCCTTCACCCTTTTAACGAGCAGGTCCGTTGGGCAGCTTCGCTCGAGGACCTTAAAGCAATCAATACCAAGTTTTTCATAGAATGACAGATCCTCAGGCCGGATCCATACAGAGCGTACGAAGTTCACCGGATCTTTCAAGCGCCGGTGCGAGCAGTTGAGTACACAGTAGTCAAGGCAGAATCCATGACTTGTGTCGTGTTTACGAGAGCTTTGAGTTAAAAGTTGCATGTGCGTTGGCTCCCAGACACAGTGGCTAAGGCAGCTCGAATTGACAATAAGCTGCAACTCGCACGAAACAGCCTCCCTGATCGCACGCAGTCGTTCGAAATCACGATTGCAGGTGATTGCGCTGACACACAGCGTGTTCGCTCCGAGATCTTCCCACTGCCGCGCTTTTGCCGGAGTGTCAACCATGGCGAATGCGCTTGCCCGTATCCCCAGCTTAGGATACATTTTCGTGACAATCTGTGCAAGAAACGGCGAGGCAACGGTGACAGCATCCACGCCACACGCTGCAACCCAATCGAGCAAATTCCGGATTCGTTTCTGACCTGAGCGTGTTTGTTCCTGTCCGTTAAGTGATGCCCCGTTAACCAAATAGTTAAAAGTAATTCCGTGGTCATGCGCCTGTCGTACAGCGAGAGCAATACGACTTTTGCTTATATGCCGTAGTGTATAGGTAGATCTTCCACCACCAATAATATCACGATCCAGTTTTCCAAAAACTTCGTATGTCTTGCCAATAGCCGCCAGATGCGGTACAAGAGCTGGATCAAAATTATGTGCAACGCTCAGTTTCATGACATTGAATATACAATTGCCACTGCTTCAAGATACAACTGGAAACTAAACTAACTTTGTTTTTTGTTGTTACCTGCCCAATCCAGTTTTTATTTTCAATTAATATTGCTAATAGAAGTATTTAAACAGATGGAGTACTGGTATGAATAAAATTTATGGCTTCTTTGTGCTGTTAATGATGATCGTGTTCTCTGCGTTTACCGAAGATGCCACGATACAAAAAAACAGTGTCCTTTTGTCATTTGAGGATACAAAATTTAAAAAAGGTCTGATCAAGGAAATGAAAAATCTTCTTGAAAAAGATGGTATTACTGTTGTAGTTGTGAATCATACTAACGGTGATTCCCTTGCTCAGCTCGCTGCAACTGACTTCAATGCTGTCTTTATTACCAATTCAGGGATTAACTCAAAGGTTCGCCCCTGGGTTCTGGATTGGCTCAATAAAAATGAACGCTCGGCATCACGAATTATTCTCCATACAACTCAGATCCGCAAGTGGGAAGTAAAAACCCCGGTAAAGGTTGACGCAATCACATCAGCTTCAAAAAACGGTAAAGTGAAATCCCTGGCCGCAGAATACAGTATGAAACTAAAAACCATTATCAAATCATCCCAGGTACCCTCACCACAATGAGAATAACAAAATGCATACTCCAGATGGTACTGCCCATATGTCCATTGCTCACTCCTGCCGTTTTGTTGAATGACTATTTTCACTCCTCATCATGTTTGAGCTGTGATAAAGATTTCAGGGCCGGCTAACATGAATGTAGGTTTCCTTAGGTTTTCCGCATATCTGACAAAACGCAGGTGGAATTCTTTTTGAAGTTGAACCACATAACGAACAGACATGGTAATTGAGCCAGCGTGCTTCTGCTGTTGCCGCTACTATCAGGAAGAAATTCTCAGTGTATTTACCAACGAGTTCCAGGTCTGCTGTATGTTGTTTGTGGGATAGATACGCATAGCGACAACTCATAATAGCGTCTTTGTGACCCTCCGCCTTTAGCGCTTCGAGATATCCAGGATAGATCTCATTGATTTTCTTCATTTCATGTCTGACCGAAGTGAGCAAGTTCTTCTTAGTCGTATTGGCTTTAAAAATTGATGTGCCTGTGTCCAATGCACAATTAAGTTTCTCCAGTATAACAGCAAAACTATTTGCATGAATCTTTTCAGATATGGCGAACGTTTTGTATGAATAAGCGATATTGGGATAATTCTCTTCTTTTGCCCGTTCAGAGAAACTGACATACATAGCGTTTGCTTCCATTTCAAGATTATAAGCCTCGGTGAGTATTCGTATAGTCGTCTTGAAGTCATTCTCAAGTGATTCATAGGACAGTGGCTTCGCGAACACATCCAGTGCGGCAAGACCAGCCATGCCGATTATCGCCAACGCCTGTCTTCTGCCCATGTAATGGCTCATGATTATCTCCACTGTTATTGCTTATTGACAAGCTAATTAAACTTAAAATATCGATTTTCCAGACGCTGATACACTTTGAGCGTTTCTGAAATTGATCAAAGCACTAAGTGATAAAGATATATAATTCCGATAAATACCATATAACCATTCATAAAAAACCTATTGGAGTCAGGAGGTTGTGAATTGACGAGTGATGGGTAGATGATGATTTTTGTCTGTTAAACAAATAAAAAAACTATCTGTCTATTCGCGATAAGCTGGTGTTTAGTTAAGATTTCAGGTGTGCATTAGCTATTTTTTGTTATTAAGGTGTACATTTAAGTATTTCTCCATTATGAAGTATTCTCATTGATGTCTTAACGGCACCACACTCGTTCCATTCGTAGAGAGTAGTATGGTTTTTCTTTTGTCTATCCTCTATTTCCTTTACGTTGTAATACCCGATACAATCCGAAAACTGAATATCGACAGTAGTTTTCTTGTAGTATAAATTTACAAGTGCAATAATGGCATCCATGCATGATGGATCTGCGACAAGGTCATGATTCTCCGCCATAGTTCCCATTGGTAAATCCAACTGAAGTTTCCACACTTCAACACCATTGTTTTCAAGAATCCTGAGCAGTTCTGGAAGCTGTCTGATATTGCCGCTGTGAATAGTCGTACTAGCAGATAAGTGTACCGGTGTTTTTTTAATTTCAGTAAACGCATTCATTATTCTTTCAAATGATCCAGGCATACGAATTTCATCATGTGTTTCTTCAAGGCCTTCAATACAGATCGTAATCGTATTTATATTTGCCCGTGCAGCACGCTGTGCAACTGATCCATCAATGAACCAGCCGTTTGAAATCAAGTTTGGCATGACGTTATTGACATGAAGACGCAGGGCAATCAGATCCCAATCCGGATGGGTTGTCGGTTCACCACCCGATAGTGTGATCGAGCTGAATCCCATTGAACCGATCTTATCACAGAGCCTGAATGCCTCATTAGTTGCCAATTCATCAGAATAAGCAGATGTACACGCAGAACCGCAATTCTTGCAGTGCATATTACATCTCATGGTGATATTCCATACCGCAGCCTCCGGTTTAAAGTCCATTACCAGTACTCCTTCCAGTTTTTATAAAAATTGCTGTTATTATTAGTACTGTAACCAAGCTGTCGTTTGTACAATTTTTTATCGTTCAACACTTGCTGGTTGTGCATACCCGAGAAAAAGGCACGTAACACAATTGTTTTACTTTAACAGCTTCAATAAATTTCGGTTTACACTGTTAGGCTAATATTAGGAGTTTGTTTTTTTTGTGTTTGCAAAGATACAACGAATCAGAAAAAGGCCAGAAACAAATATCTAAGCGTTTTGATGATACCTTTATCGTCTAACAGCGATTGTTCAAATAGAGTTCAATGATACAACTATTTAACATCTCCGTAACAATAATTACACAATACCAACTTATCTTTACTTTCATGAATAATAAAACCAATACACTAATTTTTAAATTCTTTCGGAGTATTACTATGTTAATTATCGAGATTCCGGTAGTAATAATCGCTTTGGTAGTTTTTTTCTTTTTTCTCGACTTTACACTATAACAATTAAGATTACCCAACACTGAATGGCAAAAAAGTATCTTAGATAGAAACTGGTACTCGCGGGTACAGATACTATTAGTTAACAATAACCGGCGGAGAATCTGAGATATGGCACCCAAAAAAAAGAAAATATTTATTCTTGATACCAATGTCATGCTTCATGACAGTTCGTGTATCTATCAATTCGATGAGCATGACATTATTATTCCGATTACAGTTCTTGAGGAGCTTGATCAGTTTAAAAAAGGCAATGAGACGCTTAATTATCACGCACGCGAAATTCTCCGGTCTCTTGATAGCATAACAGAGAGTGGTCTGTTCAATGGTGGCGTTCCGATCGGTCCTAAAAAAGGTAAAATTTCAATACGGCTTGATCAGTCGTTTCATAAAGATATTGCCTTAAGTTTTTCAAACACGGTACCGGATCACAAAATTCTTAACATCGCTTATATTGTAAAAACTGAGCAGACATCCCGTGAAGTGATTCTTGTCACCAAAGATGTCAACCTGAGAATGAAAGCTAAAGCAATCGGAATTCCCGCAGAAGATTATACTACTGATCATGTCAAGAACGTTTCACTGCTTTACAAAGGGTACGAACTTGTCGAGGGTGTTGATGAAGAAGTGATACAGCGGATGTATGCAGATGAAGCATCAACAGAGCTGCCTGCAAAAAAACAGGCAGGCCTGATCCAGAATCAGTATTTAATAATAAAAAATGGCCGTCTTTCGGGGCTCGGACGATACGAGAAAAACGACAACCTTATATATCGGGTTGACAAGAAATCAGCCTATGGAATTGTCGGCCGTAATGCAGAACAGACATTTGCCCTTGATGCTCTCATGAATGATGCAATTAAACTGGTTACCATTTCGGGAAAAGCCGGAACAGGAAAAACATTGCTTGCGCTGGCTGCAGCACTCGAAAACAGAAAAGGGTATCGTCAGATTCTATTGGCACGACCGGTTGTCCCGTTAAGTAATAAAGACAGCGGATTTCTTCCCGGAGACATTCAGGCGAAACTCAACCCGTATATGCAACCGCTTTTTGACAATCTCGGTGTGATTCAAAATCAGTATTCTGAAATGGATTCGAAGAATAAGAAGATTAAAGAACTTCTTGACGAAAATAAACTGGTGATTGAACCGCTTGCGTACATAAGAGGAAGAAGTCTTGTTAAGAAATATTTTATTGTTGATGAAGCCCAAAATCTTACACCACACGAAGTAAAGACGATTATCACGAGAGCCGGTGAAGGAACCAAGATGGTATTTACTGGCGATATACATCAGATCGATCATCCCTATCTTGACAGTTTGTCAAATGGTCTGAGTTATCTGATTGAGAAGATGCAGGGTCAATCCATTTATGCACACCTGAATCTTGAGAAGGGGGAACGCTCGGAACTTGCTGAACTGGCAAGTAATATTTTGTGATATTATACGCCGGTCGCCGAGCGGAGCCGGGGCGACCGGTTTTGTGTTCATCACCGGCATAGTGTACAGCAAATACAGTTGACACCACCGGTTACTTGCGATTATTCAATGTTTATTTCAGAATTCAGGTGAGCATTAACAATTTATAAAGGATCACCCCGGTTAAATGGCCTGATCAAGCATAATCAGACTATGCATACAACAGCAGCATGAAACGCACAATGCTCTGTGTACCCACCGCAGGATTATTTTTTATCCTGCCATCTCATCCATAAGGAAACATCCTTTTATTATTCAATTTCAACTTTTTACTTATATACATCCGATATACAGTAAACCATTTTTAATCACATCTATAAAATCGTTTACAATTGTTAGAGAGCTGTTAGAATATCATTAAAGTTGTATTTTTCTGAAATATTTAAGATCATCCAGACATTCTTTTTCAGGGATCATAGTTGATACCGGCCCGCCGGCTTTATTAGAATAAATTTTAAATACCATTTTTCAGAACCATCTGAATAGCTCTTAGTTCTGTAAGAATTTTATTCTGCATTCTGCCTGATTCAGAATGTGTCAGTGCAATAGTTTTTTTGATTGCTTGTGAAGCTTCCGGATGCTTTTTTAATGTTAATATAGATTATGGATTTTATCCGGTAAAATTTTATGTCGCATACCCATTAATCTTGCATGTAACTATTACACCATCCTCTGAAAATCACAAATTTATACCAGTAATGATTCTTTTTTTTTGTAAATATCAATTGCTTTGATTAGTGACTTGACTTTTTCCGCCTTCTCCACAGCACATGAGAATGACTCAAATGCATTAATAGGCATACTATCATCAATGAAATTATACGTTGTAACAAGCTCTTTGTCGCTTAACCTCATCGGATAGTCCTTTTTAACAATAGCAAACCCGATTTTCAGCATTGTATTGTCGAATAATTCTGAATTTCCGATAAACACCTCTGGTTCAAATAGTGATAACCGTTTCTTAATTATTTTTTTATTTTCCACACCCTCAACAATGATTTTTCTATTATAAATTTTACAGGTAAGAGCTAATTCTCTGAAAACGCCATGGAATTCTTTGGTCATATCGGAATAATTGAGAACTACATTCCTGATTTCTTTTCTTTTTTGTAAAATTGACCTTATATATTGGATATCAGGAGTACCGTTATCCGTTTCATAAATAATTAGAGGTAGATTATTCTTTTCAGCAATTCTTTTAATCTGTTTTCCACGAATTCCATTAAGAATCACTAATGACCCCGTATTTGAAATACTCATGCTTCTAATGAAAACATCCATCATACAATAAATTTCCTCAAACATTAGAAAAACAGAATATTCATGTTCAGGAAAATTAAATACTGATAAAAGTTTTATTTGTAAATCGTGTATCCAGTTTTCCTTAGATTGTTCTGCCAGTCCAGCATACGATTCAAATTCTCTATCTGTAATATCAAAATAATCATCATTATAGTAAAATCCGGATGTAGTTTCCCCCGGCAGATTAAAGTAATTATCATAAATCAGATCTTTTTTCATAGTAACAATCCCCTTTACTTTAAAAGTGTATCAAATCCCATTGCTCTTTCTGATGCAATTGGCGTCATTTTCTTTTTTGTCAGATACTTTACCAGAGGTCTTATAGTAAATAATACAACGGTATATAGTTTTTTTTCCATTAAGCGGTATTCAGGCCTTTTTCGTACAATCAGATTAAAAAAGAGATCTGGAATTTTTTTCTTTGTTTTTCGATTAACATCAGTCATCGCAACACAAAGACCTTCAGAATATTGTTTAGTATAGTGCCCGATTGTTTTTTGTAAAATTTCAACCAATTCATCTGTTAATTCGCCAAGATAATATTTCCTTATTATCAATAGTAATCTGAATGTTTCATATTGGAAATCTATTGATTTTGAAGGTATACCCAGTTCCAACGCTAACGATTTCATTGTCGTAATGCAGGTCAGAAGTCCCGATGCTTCCTCAATCATTGCTTTCTTATCAACAGTAAATTTACGAATCAATCTTCGCACAATAGGGTTAATAATGATTGTATCCCAGAATATCCACATCATTGGTGGTATTCTTAATCGACGGAAATATAGTGCGTTATTTGAATAATCAGTAATGTACCAGATTTTTTTTATGACAAGGTCTGATAGTTTCAATAAATGTATAAGTTTATCCGTTGATGCACCATTAAACCGTCTTTGATATAATGACAAAACAGCGTCTTCAGCACTCATTCGTTTCTTAAAAATATCAATTGTTGTTTCTGTATTTATTTCATTCCATAGTGATGAATTGGGCATATAGGTGCAATTATGAAATTTAGACCATCCGCCAGTCTGACACCAGATATGAATACCTATAAATGTATTGTGTTTTTCTAAAAGACGAGCATATTGTTCATAATCATATCCAGTAAATGATGGAAACTCTCCGAACCCTTCATATTCACGCCGGGTTTGAAACTCTACTATTTTTTTATGTTCACCTCTGAAAATCAGAGAATTCAGTTTAAGATATCTGAAAAAATCTGAATCACCATATTTGTGAGAAATTACCAGATTATCAAATGCTAATCCTGAAAAAAGTTTATCATACGTGGTTTTATTCCACATCAGATCACCGATTTCAAATACTCCAACTGTCCATGTTCTAAAAATTAACAGTTTATTGTATGTTCTAAAAAGCGGCAGCAATGCAAGCAGCAGTTCTCTTGTCTGCTTTATTGTACGAAAGGCAAGTGCAGAGGACAAATCACCCCTGACATCTACCCCATCACATTCACCAATCCTTACAATAATACCTTTTACAGATGGGTATTTTACAAAAAGGTCACGACAGAGAATTACCATTGCGTTAATACTTTGTTTGTAATTACCAGCTATTGTGCATGGAGTAAATGATGCATCGGTGTTAATAAAAATATCCAGTTTGTGCTTCTCTGCTGATGAAAAAATGCAGTCATAGAGTATTCTGTACGATTGTATCTTTTGATGAATTCCTTTTGAATAATCCGGGTAATCGGCAATATGTGCAAGATCATCAATGGATAATGCGTTACAACCAATGGAACTTACTTTTTGAGAATACGACTCAAATCGTTTAACTATTTGATCTGCAGTAATTGATGGGAGCAGACCATTTCTCTCGATCAACCCGAATGGTACCTTTGACCAGTTCACTACCTGTCCGGGTCTTAAAATTCTGCTAATAAAGAATGGTGAAAGTGCGTCAATTATATAGAGCATTATTATTTTACATCAATCATTATTGTTACCATACACGTGATACTATGAACAGTACATTGTTCATAGTTGTAAACTTTGAAATACAGTTATTAATAGAACCGGAATTAGCCAGATACAGAAGTTGTAATAACGTTCGGTAGTTACAGTTATCTCCTCCGTGGGATTTGAACGTGAAGCAGTAGCAATAAAAGTAAACAATTATATTGGCTCAATTGTTAATGGTAAGATTATTTCAACATCTGTACTGACTAATGCATTCCGGTAGTATCGTAATCTGAAATGTGCTATTGCCAGTTAATCAACTATCAATCTACATTTCAGACATTAACCTATTGAATATTGACAATATCACAATATGAAAGATTTGCCTCTTTCTCTTTTTGAGGCATTCTGTCACTCCTGTTTGCGTTAAAGATGTCATCAAGAACCCTGTCCCAATTAAAATTTATCATAACATTTTTTCGTGCCTCAACACGCATTTCAAGATATAACTTAGGATAATTCCGTACCATGCTGATTATACCCTCTATTTTATTTTTCCAGTCAATAACGTTGTTGGCTTCTGCCACAAATCCTGTTTTTCCATTTACGATGATTTCCTGAGGACCACCAAAATCAGACACTAGTGCAGGCAGTCCACACGATTGAGCTTCAAGGACAACCATTCCAAAGGTATCGGTTACACTCGGGAATACCAGTAAATTTGAAGAAGCATACAGTGATGGCAGTTTTTTTCTGTCAACTCTTCCGGTAAAAACAACCCGCTTATAGTGTCTCATTTTTTCTCTGAATTCATCATAATATGGCCCGTCACCAACGATCAGCAGATTTGTTTCCGGGTATTCTTTAACAATATCTGTATAGACAGATGCCAGAAAATCAAGATTTTTCTCTTTACTTACTCTGCCACTGTGAAGCAGTGTTGTTCCATCAGTAATTCCATACATTCTTGAGAGATACTCACTTGACGTACCAGGAGCAAATACTGATGGATCTATTCCACGGCGGAATTTTCTGAGTTTTGCTTTACTGATACCCCTGCGTTCCAGCTGCGTCGCATACTCCTGTGTCGGAACCGCGACAGTATCTGCAAGCGAATGAAACCAGTTGACATAATCTTCGGTGATCTGACACATTGTTTCATCACCGATAATCTGACGAAACTGCCGTGTAAAATCAGTATGATAGACAGCCGTTGACGGAATATGAAAAAGCTTTGCAACAAGAATACCAAGCAATCCAACTGCACCGGGCGTTGAAATATACACTTCATCAGGTTCCTCGTCTGAAATAATTTTTAATGCAGCCATAACCGATGGAATACGAAGTGTATAGGTATTAAAAAAATCAGGCGTTATGGAATGTATTGATGGAAGATCAATAACGTTTTCCGGTATCCCTGTAGTACGTTGATCCGGTGATGGCAGACAGGTGACAATTTTCATATCAAGTTTTCTGTCAAGAGTCAGCTTTGCCAGCTCCTGAAGTGTTGCACTGACTCCGCTTAGTTCAAGAAATGTATCGGTAAACCAAAGCACCTTTTTCTTTTTCCTGTCAACCGGATGTATGTACTCTTCAGACAGAGCATCCAGCAGCCATCTTGATTGATGCATAACATTGAGTGATGTAAAAAATGGAATAGATATAAATACGCCGGGTAATGCACCAGATACACTTTTGAGCAGGCCAGCAAGATCCCCATCACGTAATGATTCTGATATTTTCTGGATCAAAAAAAGCAACATCTCATCTGCTGCCTTTGAAATTGAGGAACTAATGATCTCAAGTTTTTCATCTGATGTCAGCTTGCTTTCAGATTGCAAGGTAGTAACAAATTCAGCAAGTACACACGTTAGCGGATCTTTACGCGTAAGCTTCGCAATCTGTAATTTTTTTAAAGCAGCCTGATTCTTGAATCCTGACACCTTATCATCAAATATCAGAGAATTTACTGCACTCAGAATTGATCCGGCAAACGGATTTTTTGTCTGGGAGAAATCGTATGCGACTTTATAAATTGCGAATGCTAATCCCTGATAATCATTGTGACGGCCATATGGTCTGGTATTTTTTTGTTTGATTCGTTGAAGGAATATTTCCGTTGTTGATGCATCCGCACAGGTATACGTTTTGCCTGTAAAGAGTCCACTGTGATCATCAGAACCACCCACGCGGCCTTTATTCCATGAATCTGTACTGATCGGCTCAATACTGTATTTTTCTGCAAGTGTAGTTATTTTCGCTATTGTCAGACTTAAAAAAACTTTTTCAAGAACATCTTTATTAATCCGTTCTCTGCTCCCGTTATGTGATTCGAAATGATCAAACAAAACAAATAATCTTTCAACCTGTTCGAAACTCAGCGACCGATTGATTGCAAATGTCACATGTGCAACTGCATGTGCAAGATCCTCACGAACGAGATAATTTCTTAATTTATAAATATCTGTTCTCAATTTATCAATTTCCCTGAATTGAATCTCTGTCAAGCCCCATACGAGAATATGAATCTTTGTCCCATCTTCAGGAAAATATGCTGTAGCCTCAAGACCGATAATTACATCATGTGGATGTTTTTGCTTTAATTTCACAGCTCCTTCAATGGTGTTATGATCAGTAATAGTCACGAAATCCATTCCTGCCTCTTTTGCATTTTTGTAAACAAGGTCAGGATCAATATATGACTCTTTAGTACCGAGACGCTGAAGAAACCATTCTGATGGTCTTTCTGAGTAACTGGAGTGAACATGTAAATCAACTTTTGCCATATGAAATCCTTTGTTAATAGATTCTTTCCTTCACGAGTAAATATCAGCTTCTTTTGTTAGGTGAGTGTTAAAGATGTGTTTTATGATTATTTTATTTATTCCTGTATCGGATGATCCTTTGATGCAACTCACATCGACCTTTTTTTACCAGGCTCGTAACTTTCTGAACATATTCCATTATACTTTGAACGTACGATTTTTCCGATTCGTGAGCAGACCTCTAATTTAATTCAAACATTGAGCTAACATTTCCCTAACATTTCTCACATATATTGTTTTTGCTATAAAACGACTTGCGTTTTTGCACTGGAAAAACATGGTAGAAACAATTTCCAATGAAGGTTCAGTAACAATTGAGAACATTTCTGTATCGTTACCTCTGATACTGGAAAAGTGGAATAATCCCTTAAGGGAAAGGATGCACTTTTTTATGAAATCGCACCTTGAGCTATCGGTTCAACGTGATGTTGATCGGATTAAAACAAAAATCGCTGAGATGAGTAGTCTTGCAGAGCAGGCGTTAAAAGATTGTATTACGATCCTATGCGAAAACAACAGACAGCTTGCATACGCAGTTATTCTAAGGGATCAGACTATTAATGCAAAAGAAAAGGAAATTGACCGCTTGTGCCTCGAATTTATGGTGCGTCAGCAGCCGGTTGCATTACCATTACGTTTTGCATACAGTACAATTAAAATTAATCTTGAAATAGAGCGTATTGGTGATTATGCCGAAAGCATTGCACGTCAACTGTTAAAACTCTCTGGTGATTTTGACTGCAAACTAAAAGAAGGCGTCATCGCAATCGGTACGCTCTCACTCAGCATGTTCCATGACGCATCACAATCGTTCATCACTCAGGATGAGGGGCTTGCCCGTAAATGTATTGAGGTCGAGCAAACTGTTGACGTAATGAGAACTGAACTCAACGAGCTTATCAAAGAATCTTTTAATGAGGGGAAGATCAGTCTCGACCAGCTTGACATTCTTATGTCAATAGTCCGCAGGTTTGAGCGTGTTTCAGATCAGGCACGTAACATCTGCACGGAAGTTCTTTACATGTGTACCGGCGAGTATACAAAGCACCCTGGATCAGAATTTTTCAGAGTCTTGTTTGTTGATTATCAGAACTCCTGCCTGAGCCAAATTGCTGAAGCGGTCGCACTTGATTGTAAAAAGGATAATTTCATATTCAGCAGCGCAGGAGTTGTTCCCACACCGATTCATCGTGAAACCATCGACTTTATGAAAAGTAAAGGTGTTGATATTTCAAGAAATACACCTAAAACGATTCATCAGATTCCCAATCTCGATCACTATCAGATTATCATTACACTTGATGAAGAAGCTCGCAAAGTATTCCCATCATGTTCTCCAAAGCTCGTCATTCTTGACTGGGCAATAACCGATCCATTAAAAGCCGGAACTGCGGAGGAAAGAATAAATGCCTTTGAAAAAGTCTACACTTTTATCAAGGAACAGATTAACGATCTGGTGATAGCCGTTTCCGGTACAAAAAACAAATAAGGATTTACAATTGATTATCAGGAATCAATCATTACGGTATTTATTTAGAAGTAGTATATCGATTTCACTGTTTCTGCTTTGTTTAGTTCTTCTTCAGTGCAATAAACGCTCTGGAGGAGGCTCAGAAACAATACAGATTAAGGGTTCCGACACGATAGTGAATCTCGTGCAGGCATGGGTTGAGGCATTCAGGCTTGTGGACCCGTCAATTGACATCGAGGTATCCGGTGGCGGAAGCGGTGTGGGAATAGCGGCACTGGAACGTGGTGCTGTTGATATTGCTACTGCCAGCCGTAACATTAAGGCAGATGAAGCAAAGGCAGTAACTGAGAATACAGGAAAAGAACCTGTTGAATTTATTGTCGCCTTTGATGCGCTTGCGCTGTATGTCAATAAAAACAATCCTATTGACAGTATTACACTTCCGGATCTTGCGAGGATTTATGGTGATGACAACCGGGCTCATCAATGGAAAGAACTCGGTATAACTATTCCGAATGTCAGGAATGACAAAATCATCCGCATCAGCCGTCAATCCAGCTCGGGAACATATGAATTTTTCAGGGAAAAGGTACTTCATAAAAAAGATTTCAGTCTTGGATCATGTGATATGAATGGCTCCAAAGAGGTTGTTGAACTTGTAGGATCTACCAAAACTGCAATTGGATATAGCGGAATGGGTTACGCCACACATGAGATAAAAATGCTCAAACTGATGGAAAAAGCGGATGACACAGCCTATGCAC
>JAAZBG010000167.1 GCA_012513915.1 Fibrobacter sp. | reverse complement strand
TATCAGCGGATGGTGCCGCCGGCAAAGAGCATGAACGCTGTTGCATACTTGAAGCAAGGCATTATGGCAATATTGGAGCGTATTCACCGCAAAGACCGGGAACTGTTGAAACAGAATTTTAACAGCTTTATTTCCGAAAATGTTAAACTAACACCCAAATATGATACATATGAGGAACTGGAATCTAATCCGCCTGAAGCAGATATGTATCTGTTGGGTAGTGATCAGGTGTGGAATGTAACTTATCGATATCGTCCGGAGTTTTTTGCTGATTTTGCAAAGGCAAATGTAAAAGTTGCGTCGTATGCCGCCAGCATTGGTCATTATCGGTATCGTGCTGAACAGCTGGAACAGCTAAGAGCAGGATTGAAAAAAGTTTCTCCTATTTCTGTACGGGAAGAAAGTGCATGTGCATTTTTGAAAGAAAACTTTGACTTGGATTCGCAAGTACACTTGGACCCTGTATTCCTGCTAAAAAAAGAAGAATGGAAAAATCTGGCTATAGAACCCGGTATTAAAAAAAAATACATCTTGTGCTATGCTTTAACCAATAGTAGACTGTTGAACGAGGCTGCAAAAAAGCTAAAAAAAGAGACGGGATACAAGGTTGTGAGTATTTCGGCTTCCGCGAAAAATTTCGCGAAGGGCGATATAAACATTTTCAATGCCGGTCCCAAAGAATTTCTAGGGCTTATGTTCGGCGCCGAAATAGTTTTGACAACCTCTTTTCACGGAACCGCGTTGTCCATTATTGCCGAAAAGCCATTCTATAATTTTACGGCAGCATTTTATGCGTCTCGCACTTCTGACTTGTTGACTAAGCTGGAATTGACAGACCGCATTCCCACGAGCGGAGAGAAAATAGTGATGGAAAAAATAGATTATACAAAGGTGTCAAAAAAAATTGAGCATTGCGTACAAAATGCAAAAGAATATTTAAATTCACTTAAAGAGGTTTGATATGCAGAAAACAATGCTCATCAATAAGACTACAGCAATATCGTTGATTTTTATTTTGCTTTGCGTGGGATTTTTGCAAAAAATTAATAATACGGCACATACGGAATCAGCTACCGGAATTGGTGGCGTTTGGAATGTTGTTACAATCTTTATCTATGCGTGTAGGCTGTTATTTTTCAAATCGAAACGACTTCCAACATATTATATTAGCGGTGTTTTGTTTTGCTTTTTTGCCATTCTCGCGTCAATACTGAATGTGCAATCATTGTCTGTATCATTTTTATACAACATATTGATTATCCCATACTTTCTGATAATCTTGCATTTGTTTGAATTGGCAGGTGAGATATACGGTCGACGCTTATTGGAAAACAAATGGTATTATATATCTTATTTCGCTATTGCTGTGCTTGTGGGCATTTATTTGTATGGATATCTGTCAAACAACGGTATTCGGTATGTGGTTACAGATGCTTATTATTTGCTCACTATGTTGCCTTTGCTATTATTAAGTAAGAACAAATGGATTAAGTATGGCGGAATTGTGTCTGCTGCCATCGTATTGCTGCTATCAGGAAAACGAACGGGTTTTGTGGCTTTTGTGGTCGGATTGCTTGTCTTTTTTTTGATCGACGGCTATTGCAGCAAATTCTTTATAGAGAAGTTCAAAAAAATGTTTCGTACCGCTGCAATTATCTTGATAGGCATTGCTTTCCTTAGCTTCATTGCACAATATTTTGATTTAAATTTCTTTCAACGCTTGGAAATGGCTTTTACCGAAGGTGAAGGCGGCAGAGAAATTATTTGGGGAAGAATTATTGATGCTATGAAGGATGCAAGCATTGGGGAATGGATTTTCGGACATGGTATTAAGCAGGTTCCAATACTAATCGGAAGTAAAAATGCTTTGGCACATTGTGACTTTTTGGAAATATTGTACGATTATGGGATTATTCCACTTATATTTATTGTTGGATTTTGGTTTTCAATAATAAAAAAAAGTATTAGTATGTTACGCACCAAAGAACCTATGTCCGGAGCAGTAATATATTCTATTATTGTATCGCTATTTCTTTCAGCTTTTTCTAATTATATTATTGATGCTACTTATATAACATACAGCATGATTACACTAGGGCTTATTTTTGGAATATACCGAAAAGAACTGGAGGAGAAACAAAGTGTTTGAATGTGTAAATCCGCAGGAAAACGTATGTTTCGGTTGTCGCGCTTGTGAAAATGTTTGCCCGATATCTGCAATTATGATGCAGCAAGATGACATTGGCTTTTTGTATCCTCATGTTGACCAGCAGAAATGCGTTCGTTGCGGTCTTTGTGCCAAGACGTGCCCCATGCTGAACAGCCAAAAGTATGATACCGAAACTCAAGAGATATATGCAGTTGCCATAAAAGATAAGGAATTACTTTCCAAAAGTACATCTGGCGGTGCATTCTCCTTGTTTGCCAACGATGTTATTGCACAGGGAGGTGTCGTGTTCGGAGTAACATTGGACGAAAATATGTTTGTTAAACATATAGGAGTGGAAACGCAAGAAGACTTGGCGGTATTACGCGGATCCAAGTATGTTCAAAGTGATACCGGAGATGTTTATACACAAATTTTGTATCATTTGCAATCCGGACGCAAAGTTCTTTTTTCCGGAATGCCATGCCAGGTGGATGGATTGAATCGTTTTTTAGATGCCAAAAAGCAGTCGGCAGAAATTCTGCTGACTATCGATATACTGTGTCATGGCGTTCCTTCGCCCAAAATATGGAAGGACTATGTTTCCTGCATAGAGGAAGTATATCACGGCAAATTGAAAAGTTTCAAATTTCGCTCGAAAATGGCGGGATGGGAAAACAGCATAGAGTATGCCGAGTTTGAAAACGGAAAAAAAGTGTATAACACACATGCGATTCGTACCTATTTGACCATGTTCCATAAAAATTTATCTCTTCGTCCCAGTTGTTATGCCTGTGATTATCATACCTACCAACGCTGCTCAGATATAACGATAGGAGACTTTTGGGGTATTGATAAATCAATGCCCGAGATAAACGATAATAAAGGCTTGTCTTTGATGATCGTAAATACGAAAAAGGGCAAGGAAGCGTTTGACCGTGTTTCAAGCGGCGCGGTTGTTCATTCTTCAAATGCAAAAAATTGTGAACAAAGAGCCTTGATATGTAATGCCAAAACCAAAGGCGACGTAGATGCATTCCGCAAGGATTACGCAGAGCATGGATATGCATATATCGCCCAAAAATACGCTACACGTAGCAACGGAAGCTTAATGAAGATAAAAATGATTACTGTGCTTTATAAGTTGAAGCTATTACCCACTTTCAAAAAGATCTTAGGAAAGTAATAGGAGAAGAATCGGGATTATGGATGATACAAGGAAACTACAGTTGACACAACTGTATGTCATGAAGGAAATTGCGCAGATATGCGAGGCGAATCATATCTGTTATTACTTGTGTGGCGGTTCTTTACTGGGTGCTATTCGTCACGGAGGCTTCATACCGTGGGATGATGACCTGGATATTACCATGTATCGAGAAGATATAAAAAAATTGACGGAAATTTTGGAACATGACTATCCGGACAAGTATTTTGTGCAAACACCTCAAAATGATCCCCAATACGCACGGTACATCCCCAAGATTCGTTTAAACGGAACCGTTCAATTGGAAGAAGACTATGCACTAAATGATATGAATCACGGCATCTACATTGATATTTTTCCATTGGACCATGTTACCAAGCCAGGTGGAGCCGGTTTGGTGCTGCGCGGAAAACTTTTGCGTATGCTGTTCGCATTCAAAACCGTGCGGTGTACCAAAAACAAGCAGACCACAAAATTGAAAAAAGCTTTGATGGCGATTTTGAAGCCATTTACATATTTAGTTCCCATGAGTTTGATAGATAAGATGTTTGACTGGCTATGCACGGCTTCCGATAAGCCGGGAGCGGCATATACAACCAGCTTTGCCAGCCATTACTTGTGGAAACGTCAGCTGGTTGATAATGCCGTGTACGGAGAAGGTGTTTTTCACGACTTTGAAGACACTAAATTTAGAATTCCTTCGCAGTATGAAGTACTGCTGATTCAAATTTTTGGGACGAAGTATATGGAACTTCCTCCTGAGGAGAAAAGAAACAGCGGTCATGTTCTCTTGAAAATTGACTTGGGTGAATATGAGAAAGCGATATTAGAAGGACAGAGTAATTATGACGAGGTCTGTGAATAATCAAAACAAGGTATTGATTGTCAGCTATAACCCGCTTTCGAAAGAAGGAGCCAATGGACGAACATTGGAATTCCTTGTGGGGGCGTATGATGCGAACAATATTTCGCAGGTTTATTTTTCCGGTGAAACGCCGGACTTTTCGGTGTGCCATAACTACTACAGAGTGTGTGAAAATCAATTGCTGAAAAGTGTTTTGAAAAGAAAAAAAGCAGGTGGCAGGGTTTCGGATACGGCCGATCATACACTGGTCAGTAACCCTGACGAAGAAAAAACAGCTGACGGTATAGCTCGGTATGCCAAAAAGAATAAGCGGTCGGTTTGTATAAAGTTCTTCCGTAATATTCTGTGGAAAATCGGAAGAAAAAAATGGCAAACACAAGAATTTGACGAATGGATTCAAGATGTTTCTCCGGATGTAATTATTACTATATCCGGAAAAAACAGTTGCTTTCATGCTATTGCGGTGGATCTTTCTCGGAAATATCATTTGCCGCTTGTTGTGTATCATTGTGAAGACTACTGCATGAAAAATACCCAAGGACGGTCCTTCTTATATAAGCGATACATAAGTGGATTGAAGAAATCTGTAAAGCGGATGATGGAATGTGCTTCACTGGCCATTTATAATTCGAACAGAATCAAACAGATTTATGAAGAGAACTTTAAAACAACTTCTTTGGTTGCGTATATGTCTACCGACATGATTCCGCGTGAAGAAAAAAAAACTATGTCGAATTTACATTCCATGGTTTTCTCCTATATTGGTAATTTAGGCCTTGACAGATATCGCTCTCTCTATGAGATATCGAAAGCACTGAAAAAAGTTGTTCCAGGCGCTGTCTTAAATATTTATGCGCCCTCGGTTCCGGACGATTTTGTACCTTTGCTGGAATCCACGGATAATATGAACTATAAGGGTTATGTGTCTTATTCTGAGTGCAGAAAAATCATGATGGAAAGCGATGTCTTGGTACATGCTGAAAGCTTTGATGAGAAAACAAAGTCAGATTTACAAATCGCTTTTTCTACAAAAATTGCAGACAGCTTAGCCTCGGGTGTTCCGTTCTTTGTGTACGCGCCGATTGGTATTGCATCAACGGACTATTTACTTGAAACACACAGTGCATGTGTAGCGACAAATTCCGATGAGCTTTATTCCAAGCTGATAGAGTTTGTAAACAGTGAGAAGGTTCGCCACGAATATGTCACAGCTGCTCAACGAGTTGCGAAGGAAAATCATTCCTTTGCCGTAACGACAGAGATGATTGCAAATTCGATTCGATGTGTGGTCGAAACTCAAAAGGAGAATCATGGGAAAACCTAATTTATCAACATCGAAAAAATTGGCGATGCTTATCACGTATGGACAGATATTTACGCAAACCCTTTGCACATTTTTTCTGACCAAATTCTATATAGCACAATTGGGTGAGGAAGCCTACGGCTTGTATCAAATGATATATGCTGTAGCACAGTATATACTGATTTTGGACTTGGGAATCAGTACCACTATGATACGCTACATCACGGATTTTGATACGCGTGACAATCATAAGCAAGCGGAAAACTTTGCCTTCCATATGTTAGTGCTAATAGGTGGTTTGCTTGTTGTTATTGCCGGTGTCGGTGTGGTTGTGAATTATAACCTGGGGAACATATACCCTTCTTGCACGGCTGAAGAAATCGAGTTGGCACACAAAGTTTTTTCAACCATGCTGGTACAGATTTGCCTAACCATTCTTTGTCGCTATGCTCAGGGGATTTCTATGGCGTACGACCGATATTCTTATGTAAAGGGCGTTGCCATCGGACAGATTTTAATCGGCGCAGTGCTGTCGGTTATCTTCGTGTTGGGCGATATGGGTATCCAAGGCATTGTTCGCGCCAACACCATTGTTATCTTTTTTAATTTCCTTGCGGTTATGATTTATGATATTGCGGTATTGCATTTCAAGCCAAAATTTCATTCGCTTGATATGCGTATGATAGCACCGGCCGTGGTGCTGATGTTTGCGATGATGCTGCAATCTATTGTCGGATATGTTAACTCATCGGTTGATAAAACGATTCTTGGCATTATGGCGACGAAACGCGATGTAACTATATATTCTGTAGCAGCAACCATAATAACAATGTTTAATGCGTTACCTACCGCAGTATCCAGTGTATTCCAACCAGAGGCAGTACGTTTGGTGGCTCGAGGGGCGGGACCTGATGAGATTGAGGACTTTGTTGTAAAGCCTGGACGGTTTCAGTTTATTATTACGGGAGGCTTTATTGCTGGTTTCGCTTTGTTTGGGAGGGATTTTATTACATGCTGGACGGGGGAGTCGACTGTAATAGCATGGGCATACGTGTTAATTATATTGGTTCCGAATCTGCTTCCGTTGATACAAAACACTATGCTTGCAATATTGAATGCCAAGAATAGACGACTTTTTCGCTCTTTGGTGCTGTTTGGTATAACCGGCTTAAATATCGGATTGACAATCGTACTGATTCCTTTTGTCGGTAGTATAGGAGCACCGATTGCAACAGGTATATCCTATATTATCGGTCACTGTGTTATTATGAATATTTATTATCATAAAACGTTGAAACTCAACATTGGCAGAATGTTTAAAAAAATATGTAAGGGCATTCTTCCCTGTGTTCTTATAACTTCGGTTGTTTGTCTACCTATTATGTTGTGGAAAATCGAGGCAAGTTGGATGACTTTAGTTACTAAAGCGGCAATTTTCTGTGTGATTTATGCCGGTCTTTTATATAAGTTCGGATTGAGCCAGAACGAAAAATCCATGATTACATCGAGAATTTCAAAATTAAGTAAGCGTTGATTTATTGAATATGAGGTAAACAAATATGTCACTTTTTAAAGATAAAACCCTATTAATCACCGGCGGTACCGGATCCTTCGGTAATGCCGTCCTAAATCGCTTTTTACATACAGATATAAAGGAAATTCGCATCTTCTCTCGCGACGAGAAAAAGCAGGATGATATGCGGCACGAGTATCAGGCAAAGATGCCGGATGTCGCGGATAAAATCAAATTTTATATCGGAGACGTGCGCGATTTACAATCTGTAAAAAACGCAATATACGGCGTGGATTACATATTCCACGCGGCGGCGCTGAAGCAGGTTCCGTCCTGCGAGTTTTTCCCGATGGAGGCTGTCAAGACAAATATTATCGGCACGGACAATGTTCTGACTGCCGCAATTGAGGCGGGGGTTAAGTCGGTAATATGCTTATCCACCGATAAAGCCGCTTACCCTGTCAACGCAATGGGGACAAGCAAGGCGATGATGGAAAAGGTCATTGTGGCGAAATCACGCACAGTTGATCCAGATAAGACAAAAATCTGTTGCACCCGATACGGCAACGTGCTCTGTTCCCGCGGAAGCGTTGTTCCTCTTTGGATTGAGCAGATAAAGGCAGGCAAGCCGATTACAATTACAGACCCTAATATGACCCGTTTCATTATGACGCTTGGCGAGGCGGTTGACCTTGTTCTGTTCGCCTTTGAAAACGGGACAAGCGGCGATATCCTCGTCCAGAAAGCACCTGCCTGCACAATCGGCACTCTTGCTCAGGCGGTGAAGGAACTATTTAACTCAAAGGACGATATCCGCATTATCGGTATCCGCCACGGAGAGAAGATGTACGAAACACTTCTTACCAACGAGGAGTGCTCGAACGCAATCGACCTCGGCGACTTCTACCGCGTGCCCTGAGACAAGCGTGACCTTAACTATGACAAGTATTTCAAGGACGGCGATACAAAGCGCAATACCCTGACCGAGTTCAACTCCAACAATACAGAGCTTCTGAATGTCGAGCAGGTAAAAGCAAAACTTCTCACCTTGAAATATATCCGGGATGAAATCACAGCATGGGAGAATAAGTGATGAATATACTTATAACCGGTGCGAAAGGGTTTGTGGGGGAAAATCTGACCGAAGCGCTAAAAACATAAAGGAAGGCAAGGACAAAACACATCCCGAGCTTGAAATCGGTGAACTTTACCTTTATGATATGGACTCTAATTCTACAGAACTGGACGAGTACTGTGCAAAAGCAGACTTTGTATTCAATCTGGCTGGCGTGAACCGACCGAAAGAACAAAGTGAGTTTATGGTAGGCAACTTCGGCTTTGCATCCACCCTGCTCAATACTCTGAAAAAACATAAAAACACCTGCCCGGTTATGCTTTCCAGTTCCATTCAGGCAAGTCTTGAAGGACGATACGCCGGAAGCGAGTACGGCAAGAGCAAAAAAGCCGGAGAAGAGTTGTTTTTCAATTATTCCAGAGAAACCGGCGCGAAGGTACTGGTCTATCGTTTCGCCAACCTTTTCGGTAAATGGTGCCGACCCAATTATAACAGCGCAATAGCTACTTTCTGCCACAATACCGCAAACGGCCTGCCTATACAGGTAAACGACCCGTCTGTCCAGATGGATATCGTCTACATAGACGACCTTGTCGACGAGATGCTTCGTGCTCTCAGCGGAAACGAAACAAAAAACGGCGCGTATTGCACCGTTCCGATTCATTACGAAACCACGCTTGGCTTTATTGCCGAAACAATAAAAAGCTTTCCGGAAATCCGCGCATCTCTCGGCGTGCCAGACTTTACCGATCCGCTTGTATCAAAGCTTTACAGCACATGGCTGTCATATCTGCCTGCAGATAAAATTATCTACGACCTTAAAATGAACTGCAACGCGCGCGGAAGCTTTACCGAAATAATCCGCACTCCTGACCGCGGGCAGTTCAGTGTAAATATCTCAAAGCCTGGAATCACGAAGGGAAATTGAATATGCCGCTGAAAAAGTGCACGCTGACCGCTGACAATAGTGCATCGATTCCGCGTAAATAGTGCATGGCGGCCGGCGCATAGTGCACAGCCGCCATGCGGTCAGTTTACTCGCAGAGCCCGG
>JAAZBG010000015.1 GCA_012513915.1 Fibrobacter sp. | reverse complement strand
TGCATGCAAAATGGTTACTGAAGTAATTAAAATTTATAATAATAATCGTTGGCATCAGGCGTTAAACTATATGACTCCTGAGGCTAAACATGCAGCTTAAAAGCGTAAACTATTTTAGGACTTGACAGTTGAAACTCCCGGTGATATCAGTACATTTGATGAAAGTGCCGGTTTAAAAAATGTTCGTCGTCATGATGAACAGATTGTAATTAACGGTGATTTTGATAATAATAAATTTTCAATAAAGCAGTATTGGAATGAGGAGTATTCAGAACGGTTTAAAGATTTTATTTATGGTGATACCATGTATAAGTATTATGCAAGCGGAACAGAATGGTATGGTTTTCAGGCAAAAGATGATATCTGCTTGTCGTTAGGAAATTCAGGAATTAAACCCATTCTGACTATAGGATTTGATTACAGTAATGCAAAAGCCTGGTCACGTCAATGGATCGATCTCGCTACAGCGAAAGCCCCAAGTTCTCCCGATTCGCGTCAGAGTGATGCCGGTGTGTATGGACAGCTTTTTGCAGATTACAACAATGGACGGGCAACAGCTACAGTTGGTTTACGGTATGACCATATTGGTGTAGAGATTCTTAAAACAGCAATGATAACGAATATCGACTTGAGAAAGGAATCATTTGATGTAGTTTCGCCAAGTTACGGATTGACATTCTCACCCGTGATTACAAACGATTACCTGCTATCCCTGTATCACAACTTAGGCAAAGGATTTATGCCACAATCTGCAAGTAATCTTGCGATTTACAGTGTTAGTGCACCATCAAAGGACAGTGTAAATTTAACAGTAGGGAATCCGGATCTTGATCCTGAAAAAAATATCACCGTCGATGGTGGAGTCCGTTTCAATGCCGTTAAATATGGCTTAAATACAGGTCTCGGTGCCTATTACACTGTCGTTGATAATTTTGTGTTGAATACATCTGCATCAGTTGCACAAGGCATGAATGCTGAGTATAACGGAAACGTGTATCCGGTGCGTAAAATAAGTACCTATCGCAACAGTCCTTATGAAACCCGGATCGCAGGTCTTGAATGGAATCTTGAATGGAATATCTTGAGTCTTTTTAACCGTAATGAAAAACTGTCGGTCTCAACAGGAGGTCAGGCGATTATTCTCTCAAAAACGGTTAATATGTCGGTTTACGGGAAAGATACAATTCTTGATACTATGGAAGTTAACAATGTCAGAAATCCGAATTTTTCTGTTGGTATTACGTATGATGACAACAAAAGAATATGCGCACGCCTGTCTACCCGCTATATCGGAGAGCAGAAAGATACCGACTGGTCTGCGTCAACCTATAAATACCGCGGGTATAATATTCAACCATACATAATTTATCCTGAATTTTTAATAACCGACTTTTCAATGCGGGTACAAGTTACTGAGCATAATGCAATCGGAGTTCAGATTTCCAATATTACCGACGAAAACTATTATGAAAAACGGGGGTATAATCTTCCCGGAAGAACATTCGGTCTGACTTACGAAGCTAACTTTTAATGTGTTTTCAATAAGGAGGAAAAATGATACAAGGCAATATAGTTCAGCAGATGGCACAGGTTCTTTTTTACATTGAAATATCGCTGTATGTTATATTGATTTCGGCAGGAATTACGGGACTTGTTATTTTTGTGATCAGATGGACAGCGATACAAAAAGCAAAGGGCGATCCGTCGCAGTGGATTGGTATTTTGTCGAAAAATCTTAATAGCGGGATACTTCCGGATATTGACAATAAAAAAATAAACGAGGAGAAATTGCCCGACAGAATGATACAAACCGGATTATATAATGCCGGCCTTGCTCCGGAAGCTTTGGAAAAAGTTTTTGAAGTGCAGGAGTCTATGGAACGCAGGACGCTCTCATCAGGTGTATCATTTCTGGGAACTGTCGGCGCAAACGCTCCGTTTGTCGGACTTGCAGGAACTGTTCTTGGTGTATTGATTGCATTCAATGAATTTGCCAGGACCGGGGGGCAGGGAAGTTCTGAGGTTATGGTTGCAATTGCGCGCTCATTGATTGCAACGGCATTGGGATTGCTTGTCGCCATACCGGCAGTAATAGGATTCAATATTCTTAAAAGCAGAATAAAAAAACAGATTGACACAACAAAAGAAATCCGTGGTCTCATTCTTGCAAGGGCAGTGCATGCTGTTTCGCAATCTGTTAATAATGATCGTGAAAATATAGTAACTGCCACCACCTGTTCCTCTGTTTCAGGTGGTGTGTAAGTATGGCATCTTTACATAGTGATGATGATGAAATTATTACGTCAATTAATATCACGCCGCTTGTTGATATTTTTCTTGTGCTGCTGATTATATTCATGATTACAAGTACAGTAGTAACACAGCAGCAGATACCTCTGAATGTGCCGAAAGCTGCTCATGCGGGATCCAAAGCGCCGGAAGCTGTGGGGCTTGTTGTAGATAAGGAGGGTATGTTGTATCTTGATGGAGTGGTAATGGATAGTTCAACACTATTGGTGCGCCTCAGGACTGCATCACTGAAAAATCCGGGTATGCAGGTACTGATCGCAGCTGACAGAGAACTGCTTTATCAAAAGGTAATTAATGCAATTGACCTGGTACGTGCCGCCGGAATAAGCAAATATGCATTGAAAGTTGTCAGACCATGAAAAAATGCAGGAGAATTACAGGCGTGCTGGCTCAGACATTACCGGAATTGTACCTTCCTTACAGAATTGAAAAGAAGGAAACAAAGATACTATGGTATGGTGTACCAGCTTTTATTTGTCTTATTCTGATAGTGCCACTTTTTCCCTTCAGGGAATCTACACCTTTTGAGACCGAGGATGTAGCAATCGTTGATGTAAAAGAAGAGCCGCCACCCGTTCAGGAGCCTGAGCCACCTCCGCCACAGAACGTTGTAACAGAAAAAGAACCACCACAAGCGGAACCTCCGCCACCGGTGCAGACAGAGCAACAGTTTGGTCTTCCTGATGAAGCAACAGATGATGCCGGCGGGATGGATGTTGCGACGGGAAATACACTGATGGTGCCTGCGGATACTATTGTAAAACCAGCTCCGCCTCCGCTTCCTGCGGCAGAACCGTATGTAAATGTAAAAGCGATTCGTGATGCTTATATAAGTGAACTTGCAGTTTTGTTACAAAACAGGAAAAAATACCCCCGCATGGCACGAAAACTTCGCCAGCAGGGTGTTGTGCTGGTTCGCTTTACGATTGAGATAGATGGGCAGATTACCAATGTTTCGGTAACCGCGGCAAGTCCATTTGAACTGCTCAATGATGCGGCAAGGCAGACTGTTGAGCAGTTAAGTTTTTACAAACCAATACCGGATGCTTTACAGGTTCCAAAACTTGTAATTACTGTGCCGGTGAATTACGAAGTTAATTAAATTATCAAAACGTTAACATTTGTGAATAGGTTCTGATGTTTAAATTTTGACATGAGATAATAAAAGCAATATGAAACAGCGACACTGGAATTGCTGCGTTTACAAAAATGAGATATGATACTATATGCTATACCCGATAAATTTTATCAGGCAAATACCCATAGAGATACCGGTAAAGATGATTCTGATGCGGCTTGGATATCGTAATAAAACAACAGAAATGTCTATTAGTCAACGTGTTAAAGTGTCTTCACTAATTGATGACGGTTTCGCATATTGTAATGCTGCCGGTTGTTTTAGACGTATCGAAATAATGGATAGGAACGAAGACCATATTATTCTTGAGGATGGTTGTGTTTTGAAAAGTAAATCGTTAGCGGATTTATTACATAAAAGCTCAGCAATCGTTTTGATGGCTTCAACGGTAGGAGCTGATATTGTTCGTGCAGCCTCAGATGCAGTTGCACGTAATGACGGTGCTACCGCTGTGATCTATGATGCAGTTGGAGGGCAGAGTGCTGACACGTCAATGACATGGATAAACGATTTTATTAGAAGACAACTTGGAAGAACAATGGAAAAACTCACTTCGCAGCGATATTCTCCGGGGTTTGGAGATCTCAGTCTGGAAAACCAGAAAATAATTTATGAACTCCTTGAGCTTGAGAAACTTGGTCTCAGTTTAACATTACGGTATATGCTGGTTCCTGAAAAATCGGTAACAGCAATTGCCGGAATTGAAAAGATAGACTGATCTACTGATACTTGCAATAAGTAAATATTACAGAAAGATTGCAAAATGAACCGTGATTATTTCCGTCGCATGGTGGATGGTGGACCGCTTATACTTGGTAGTACGGTAGTCCTGGGTAATAATAAGAACGAATGCCCTGAAAATTGGATTCTGGAACATTCTGACCATATCAAAAGTATGCAGCGCTCATACAGAGATGCCGGATGTGATATTATCTGTACTCTTACATCCGGGGCAAACCGATACCGGCTGCAGGCGTTTGGTTTAGCATCCCAGACAGCGCAAGTCAACAGAGAACTGATGCTCCGATGTGTTGATGTTCAAACAGGTACCATTGTGTTCGCAACATGTTCAACTACAGGTTTGTCAGTTGAACCGTTTGGTGACCTTACCTTTGAAGACGCTGTACGCTGCTTTAAAGAACAGGGAACATCACTTGCAGAAAACGGTGCTGCAGGTTTTGTTATTGAAAATATGCGGTGCATTCAGGAGGCCCGCGCTGCGCTTATTGCCCTTCGTGAAATTGGTGATTATCCGGTGATTGTACATTTGATTCTTGAATCTGACAATCGTACAGCCGGTGAAACAGATGCATTATCAGCACTTCTGACGCTGCAGTCTCTTGGTGCCGATGCTGTAGGGTTCAGCACCACACTCGATAATGAAAACTTATGTGCAGTAATAAGTGAAATAAAACAGTTTGCTGCTATTCCACTTTTTGCATATCCATCAGCAAAGGGGCTTGCCCCGGATGAATATGTGGCATCTGTAAAAAAACTTGTTGATGCAGGTGTCAATTTGATCGGTGGAGGCGATTGCGTTACAACCGATCATATTGGTGCGATTGCAGGAACTATTCACAGATCTGCTTTTATCAGGCCTGTTGTAAAATCTGTGAGTGCTGTAACATCTGCTAAAAAAACAGTTTTACTCGGTGGAAACCGGCCGTTTGCGGTAGTGGGGGAGCGAATTAATCCAACTGGAAAAAAGAATCTTCAGGCAAATCTCCGTGAGGGGTCTTTAGACATCGTTCGACAGTTTGCTTTAGAGCAAACGATGCGGAGAGCATCAATACTTGATATTAATATGGGACTTTCCGGTATCGATGAAATGTCAATGATGCTTCGGGCTGTCAATTTACTGTCGACTGTAACACATTTGCCGCTATGTATAGATACTACAAAACCGGATGTGGTTGAGGCGGCATTGCGATGTTATCCCGGAAGGGCAATTGTAAATTCTGTTTCAGGAGAAAAAGAACGGATCGAGCAGACTCTTCCGGTTGCAGCCCGGTATGGTGCAATGTTTATCGGGCTTCCATTAACTGATGCCGGAATACCATCTACTGTTAAGGAACGAATTAATGTAGTTGATACTATCATGTCCGCAGCTTCTTCATACGGGTGTACCGTTGATGACATGGCAGTTGACGGACTGGTAATGACTGTCAGCTCCAATCCGTCAGCTGCTATCGACACGCTTGATTTAATAAAATGGTGCTCTGGTACACTGCATTCAAACACAATTGTCGGATTATCCAATGTTTCTTTCGGTATGCCTGAACGGCACTGGATAAACGGGGCATTTCTTGGTATGGCAATGGGATGCGGGTTGACAATGGCAATATCAAATCCATCATCTGACGGTATTATGGCTACAGTGCAGGCGTATAATTGTCTAAGAGGCTTTGATTATGAAATGCTTCTGGAGAAAGGCCGGTATAGTGAGTTTGCAAAATGAATAAAGAAATGTTCAGGAAAATATCTGATAGTAAAGTGCTGGTTCTTGATGGCGCGACAGGTACGGAACTTACACGTAATGGAATGCCTGCAGGTGTATCTCCTGAAGCCTGGGTGCTGGAAAATCCATTGGTGCTTCAAAAGATTCAACGTAGTTATGTTGACGCCGGAAGTGATGCTGTCTATAGTTGTACCTTTGGCGGAAACAGAATTAAACTTAAAGAGTTTGGTCTTGATGATAGAACGGCAGAAATCAATTCAACTCTGGCCCGTATTTCTCGTGATGCTGTTGGAGACCGTGCACTGGTTTTCGGAGATATTGCCCCGACAGGCCTTTTCATCGAACCATTTGGTGAACTGCCTTTTGAAGAGGCTGTAGCAATTTTTGCGGAGCAGGCACATGCGCTGCGTGATGGTGGTGTTGACGGAATTGTAATTGAAACCATGATGGATCTTCAGGAGGCAAGGGCTGCTCTAATCGGTGTAAAGGAAATGTGTAATCTTCCCGTAATGGTAAGTATGACCTTTGGTACTGACGGCAGAACTCTTAACGGAACGGATCCGTTATCTGCGCTTATAACCCTTCAAACACTGGGGGCTGATGCTGTTGGGTGTAATTGTTCAACTGGTCCGCAGGATATGGCACAGGTTATTGCTGCTATGAAACCATATGCCACAGTTCCACTGCTCGCAAAACCGAATGCCGGTATGCCAAAACTTGTTGATGGTGTAACAAAGTTTGATATGTCACCGGAAACATTCGGTAATCATGCTCCATTGCTTGTTGAATCCGGAGCTGCAATTCTGGGCGGCTGCTGTGGTACTGCTCCATCATACATATACGAACTGACTAAAGCGGTCTCATCACTCAAACCGGTAATTCCCGTATCCCGCGGTACATCCGCAGTGTGTTCATATAAAGAAACACATTGTTTAGGTTATGATGTTCCCATGACTGTATTTGGGGGAAAAATTAATCCAACCGGAAATTCTTCTCTACAGTCAAGCCTATCAAAAGGGGATACATCAATAGTACGAAGAATGGCGCAGCAACAGTCGCGAAAAGGCGCATCGGTTATTGACATAAATGTAAATAGTCACGATGTTGACGAAAAGACAATGATGAGAGCTGCGGTGCTTGCGACAGTAAAAGCATGTGGTAAACCTGTCGCTGTTGATACGGTATCTGCTGATGCGGCATCTAAGGCTCTGCGTGTTTTTCCCGGAAGAAGTATACTGAATAGCGTCTGTGCAAAAAAAGGTTTAATGGAACAGATGTGTGCCATAGCATCACGGTATGGAGCGATGATTGTTATTATGCCAATTGACGATAACGGCGTTCCTGAATCTGTTGATGATGCTATTAAAATTATTGATAAGATCGTACAATGCGCAGAAACGTATGGTATTTATCAGAATGATTGCATTGTAGATTGTCTGGTCCTTACTGCAGCTGCAGGTCCGGAAGCTCATAAACGTACAATGGAATTGATTAAATGGTGTAAAACCAATCGTTCTATTGCAACGCTGTGCGGAATCTCAAATGTTTCTTATAAACTTGACACGAGGTACTGGCTTGACAGTACGTTTCTATGTATGGCTGCCGGCCATGGGTTGACAGCTGCATTTATTGATGTTGATGATGTGCATACGGTAAATACTGCTTTTGCTCTTGATGCTCTTTCCGGACGTGATCTGCGGTTCGGTCGCTATATCAGCAGATTCGCGCAAAAAACAGAATCCGGGAATTCCGGAATAAATGGTCCGCGCACTTCCGCAGAAGCTGTTTTTGATGCTGTGGTTACAGGTGACGAAGAGGGAATAAAATCTGCTATAGAAAAAGCTCTTAATAATGGCATTGCACCGAAAACGCTTGTTGATGACAGTCTTATACCGGCTATAAATCAGGTTGGTGAAAAATTTGACAAAAAAGAATATTTTCTACCGCAGCTTATTACCTGCGCGGATACGATGCGCAAAGGATTTACTGTTTTACAGCCGTTCCTCAATGCAGGATCTGATGGTACCGTAACAAAAAAAGATGCGAAGGTTGTATTGGCTACGGTACAAGGTGATATACATGATATCGGGAAAAATATTGTTGCGCTTATGCTGAATAATTATAACTTCGAAGTAATTGATTTGGGAAAAGATGTCAGTGCAGAAGATATCGTGATAGCTGCAAAAAAATATCATGCTGATATTATTGGTTTGTCGGCACTTATGACTACTACCATGATAGAAATGAAAAAAGTAATTGAACTTGCAAAACACGAAGGCCTTACGCAGGTACGTTTTATGATCGGTGGAGCAGTTGTAGATCAGCATTATGCGGATGAAATCGGTGCTGATGGCTATGCCAGTGATGCTATCGGTGCTGTAAGGCTTGCTCAGCGTTTAAGCGAAGACCACCACGAATAAAATCAGAATCGTTCGAATCAGGTTAAAACAAATGAACTGTTTGGAAAGGAATGGTAAATGCTTAATAATAAAAAAAATGAAACTGCGCTCAAATTACTTGTCAATGAACTTGGAAATGGTGATATGACGGATACCGCCCATATACGTTTGCAGTGCAGAATTGTTATTGCAACCTGCTTTTTATTAGAGATGGAATTACACCAACTACCGCTATCAAACGACTTTCGCGGGAATTTGTCTGAATACAGGAAAAAAGAATTTTTAGAACAATATCTTACGCTGTATCTTGATAGCGAAGGAGATCAGTACTGTTCCGTTATCAATATTCTTGAACATAAGCCATCATGGCTGCACTTGTTACGAACAACCGATGTGTTGATAGGCGAAAAAGGCTGTATGCATGCGGGTGATTGCTAATATTGCAATCACCCGCATGCATACAGCCTTTTAGCGAACTATCACCATGCCGGTCGGCGGCAGACTATTCTCAGAACTGATGGTTGGTCCAATCTGTACATTATCCTTGAACACGCGAATCCCCATTTCAGTGACATCGCACTCACCGACATATAAATTACCCTCGACATCGTCGTAACAGATCCCGCCGAATGCATCTATTACACCCGGCAATGTCGCTACGACAGCGCCTGTGGAGGCATCGATTTCCACAATCTTGCAATCTTTCCATGCGATGTAATTCTGGACATAGAAATGGCTGCCGCTTTTATGAATGATCTGATTGGGGTTGCCACCGAGAGTCGTTTCATTGATGACCGTGCTCACTGCCTTGGTTGACAGAACTACTTTTTCAATCGCGCCATCACCTGTTGAATAAGAGCTGCCTGGATTGGATACGTAAAGTGCACCATCGGCATACGCCATTCCATAACCATTCTTGAACTGAAGAGGAATTGTATCGACAACAGCTTCGGTAGCGGTATTGATTTTAAGGATGAGTGAAGGAGCCCCCGGATTATACCCGTTGCGGCGTTGCAGCAGAACGTAGAGATCGCTCCCTACAATCTGCAAGTCATTGGCATAAGGGCTTGAGTTGCTGTCGGGCACGAAGGTGTAGCTTGAAATATCGATATGCGAAATTACTGTATGTGTTGAAGGGTTAAATATGGTGATTTTCGGCTCGTTCATGTTGGAGATATACGCCTTTGTATCACTGACGAATTCGATGTCCTGCGGGTTCCAGTTGTCGCCCAGATGCGTCTGGTACGCGACACCCGACTGGTCACTTTTTGATGGATCAAACTTGATGATGTTATCCGCTCCGAATTTTTCTATTACATACAAAAACCCACCATAAGACGTGACTCCAGCGTCGCTATAGATGGACAGATTCGATGATGAGATACTCGGGTTGCTTATCGATGTCCATTCAAGAAGACCGGATTGAAAGTCTGATTCGCATACAAAAAGTTTTACAGCTCCGCTTGACGAATCCGGACCTGTCGGATTATCAGAACATCCTGTAAGAGAAAGAAGCCCCACTGCCGAAGCACAAATAAGGCCCGCCAAGCGTCTCGAGAACATACTGCATACCCCTTTTGTTAAGTGACTGATTGTTTATTGCGTTTTCACAAAATCCATATTTGGCTCATGCTATTTGATTCTCAAAACGAATACCCCGCAGTAAAACACCATTCGTTTGCAGGATAAAGAACCCATGAATAACCGCTTTCCGCAGAACGTGCCATTTCCTCGTACCGGAAAGAATTCCCATTGAAATTGCGGATTGAAATACCAAAATCAAAATGAGAGTTTGGCTTCCATGATATTTGTGCATTGTGAAAAAACATACCGGGATCATTTTTGTTTTCGGGAACCCGCCACCCATCGGTGTTGTTGAAATCCCTGAAAAAGAAGGATTTGTAGTCTAACCAATACCCGAATTCTACACATTTAATTGGATTGAACGATATTTTCCCCAGCGCACTTAAGTCTGGCTCATTGGGCAATTTTTTGCCATAATACTTATATTGGTGTGTACGGTTCTCAGCATCCTGCAAAGTGGCCCTCAAATCAGCTCTAATAAAATCCCACGGTTGCACCCAAAGTGACGCCTCTATACCGGTAGTCATGCTTGACGCCAGATTGACCGGTTTTGTCATATTGCCATCCGACAGCATTACTACGCCATTATGAGTTTCGGTCCTGAACAGGACTGCTTCGGCGAAAAAACGACTGGACAAAAAGCGAGCCCCTGCTTCTAAGGTAGTGCCAGTTTCTTCGGTAAGTTCGGGATTAGGCATAACCGCCCCGTTTGTCCCGTATTTTTCACGTAACCCGGGAATCTTGCTGTATCGCGCAGCATTGATAAAAACATTTAACACCTTTTCAAAACGACATTGAATACCACCATGCACATACCAGGGATATTCCATTGTGTCGGATGGCACGACGGTCATTGTAAACACTTCGTTTTTTCCGCCCTTTGTAGCACTGCGGATTGCCTGTATGCCTCCCCCTATGGTTGCTCCAAAACTTAGCCGACCTACGGGCAAAGAACCATTGACATCGCCCGCGAGGGATAATTCCTGTGAATTGCCAGGCCAATCGCCATGAGGAAAACCGGAAACATGCGTCGTCGTGGCAATCTGTGAATGTTTGCCTTGTATAGTTACCTGAGCCCCAAGGTTATCGGCAAAAAACATATCGGCAACGCAGGATCCGTGTACTATATGTAAATCTGATTTTGATTCACCATAGGAATTAGGCGCAGATGCTATTGAACCGTGAGATGTTCCCATGCTTTCGTCAAGGCTTGTCCAAAAGGTTTTATCAGCCCACGTTATATAGCCAATTTCGGGCGTAAAAACGATGTTCGAGCTTTGGGAAGGTTTTTCCAGCGAAAGCCGGGAGGTGATAACAAAGAGATCTTGTCCGTGTTTTGCAGTTCTGTTGGTTGAGCCTTCGGATCCGGGAATACCTGTTTCCGATATCGAATATGCAACACCTGTTACTATAGTCCGTCCACCTGGCATGTCAAATGAGGGGTGGATTCTCGCTTCAAAGAAATTATAGTGATGGTTCTCTACCGTGCGGATTTCATCGTCATCTGTCGCTGAAGGTCCCAAGGTGGTCTTATTTCTATCAAGATATGGCCAGTTGTTGTCCGATTTGGCATAGTTAAGCGAACCAAATATCCTGCTTTTGTCCGAAAAGGAATGGTTAGTCTCTATGCTGTATTTCTGATATCCATACGCGCCAAACGCTGTTTGAGCACTGAGCGACTGCGCCTTAATTGAAGACTTGCTTTTCAGGTTAATTACGCCACCCAGGGAATTCCCACCAAATTCTCCCGGAGTTATACCTTTATAAACCTCAATTTCACCTATCCTGTCCGGACTGATCGCGCCCAGATCAACCGCACCACCCATGGCGGAGTTGAGAGGTATGCCATCTAATAGCACAAGGACTTCATTACCCTGCACCCCCCGTATCGATACGGTTTGAAAACTTCCCGTACCACCATACCGGCGAGTCTGCACACCGGTCTGTTCGGCCACTACATCCGCTACTGTCTTGTTAGTGCCAATCCATTCACTCGGTTTGATTATAGATAGAGATTGTGAAGTTTCGAGCAATCGTTGCCGCCTGCTTCCGGTAACGACTATCTTGTCTAATGTTACAACGCCAGTTGTATCAGACGCTTTGGGTGGGTTTGCTCGGGGATGGGAATGATCTGTGGAGATGGAATCTTGAGTTGCGCCTGGCTTCGTCGCTGATTCTGGCGTGTGAGTTCCAGAGCTATCACCTCGTGCATCCGAAAGTGTACCAGAAAAAATGCAGATAAGGCAAAATGTGCAGAGTGAAACTCTGCCCAACGAACGGACGTGGAAAACCAAGAAAGACCTCCCTGAACCTTAAACCATGAAGGTTCGAAAGAATTGAAAGTATTCAGGCAGGTCTCCTGGCTCTCCCGGTACTGTCGCCTTCCCATCCTGATTTTACATCGTGACAGTGGCATGGATTGACAGCCCCCGATGCACCTTTGCAGGGCTCGGTATTGGGATTACAGTGGCAGGTCCGCTCCGGACTTTAACCGGTATTCCCTGACTCCTGAATTTCCTGTAACCTCAAAATATTGTATGGTTAAAAGAATGTCAACCCTACCAATAGTTTTTTTTACATTTTAAAATAAGCCAATGCGTGTTTGTACTTATGCGGAAATGTGTTTGTCGGAAGCGTTTATAGATTTGTTTCTTATAAAATGGATGTTACATTAAAATGGCTTTTGTTTTACTTTAAAAGACTACACGCTTTTGTTGAATTGTGATGAGCTGGAAACGCCAATCGCTTTACAGACAGATAAAATTGAATCAGATTTGTTGAGGGTGTAAAAGTGAATTCCCTTGACATCATTGTCAAGAAGATCCCTCACTTGTTCAGCAGTCCAGTGAATACGTATTCGCGACGAAGAGTATCATCCATGGTATCTGTTGTCATTTCTAAAGACTGCAGGCGCAGATATTTCAGAGCAGGTATGAGACTGCTACACAAATTAAAAACTATTGACCCATCACACTGCATACGCTATTTTATTCCTGTTTTTTATCACAGATGCCAGGGAATACCGGTTTGAATCCGGAGCGGTCCTGCCACTGTAACCTCTTTACCGGTATAATAACCGGGAGCTGCCAATCCAGGTCACTGTTCACAGTAGCGTGTATGGGAAGACCGGCAGTATCGGGGAAGCCAGGAGACCTGTCTGTGTGTTATCTTATGTCTGAGCTCTCATGGGATAGAGCTTTTGATAAGTACTCTTACTGTAAAAGATTTTGCGATAAAACAGATATCTGTTTTTTTCTTATCAGTATCTGTATTTTTCAACAATTTCAATTCCGTGTGTGTTACCGTACTGTAAATTGACAAATGCGTATTGTTGTGTCAATTTTGTATAAACAGCGATCAACGTTCTTATGCTGTCATTTGTTTTTGTTAAGAAACAATCTGTTACCTGTAGTAAAAAGTCAAGCAACGGATTTTGTTATTGTCATTCAACAGGAGACTATCATGCATATTATGGAAGGTTTTTTACCTGTAAAACACGCTATCGGCTGGGGGCTGGCGTCAGCTCCTTTTCTGGTATATGGCTTTAAAAAACTGTCCGATGAGATGAAAAAGGATTCTGCAAACAGGCTGATGCTCGGGTCTGCGGCCGGGTTTACCTTTATTCTTTCTTCACTCAAAATTCCATCAGTCACAGGGAGCTGTTCACACCCGACCGGAACAGCGCTCGGTGCAATCGTATTTGGCCCCGGCATAGGATTTGTTATCGGTTTTGTTGTGCTTCTGTTTCAGGCACTGCTTCTTGCGCATGGCGGTCTCACGACAATTGGTGCTAATACATTCTCAATGGCAATTGTTGGCAGTCTGGTTGCATATAGCATATTTAAAGTTGGTAAACAACTTGGATGCAATTTGAAAGTAACTGTTTTTCTTGCAGCATGTTTAGCCGATCTGGCAAACTATTGTACAACATCGCTGCAGTTAGCCTTTGCATTTCCGGATCCAGTCAGCGGATTTGTGGGTGCACTAGTCAAGTTTATGGGCATTTTCGCAGTAACACAGATCCCGCTGGCTATCAGTGAAGGATTGCTTACTGTGCTTGTATTAAATTTACTTGGGCAGCATGCCCCGGATTCTCTGAAAACTGTATTACCTTATACCACAAAGGAAGCCAGATCATGAAAATTCAAAATATCATCCTGATCATTGCTGTTATAGCACTTGCAATAACACCGCTGCTTATCATCAAGCCTGCATCAGATGGTACTGAACTATTTGCCGGCGCTGATGGTCAGGCCGAAACATTAATAACAGAAATTCGTCCTGACTATACACCATGGTTTGCCCCTCTCTGGGAACCGCCATCAGGGGAGATCGAAAGTCTTCTTTTTGCGCTTCAGGCAGCAATCGGTTCCGGCTTACTCTTTTATACAATCGGTTTCTTTCGTGGCCGCAAAAAGGCAGCTGCGGTGAAATGATTACTATAGAATCACTTTCCCACTCTCTGAAACTTAAACAGTATCAGCGGGAAATTGCAGTGTTCTGTCTGCTTTCTCTTTTGGTGGCAGTCGGTGCTCCACCATGGCCCGGCAGTGTGATAGTAATTGGAGCAGTTTGGGGGCTTGCAATCTTCGGTGCAGGCCTTCCTGTTCTTTTTGCGTTACGGATAATTACCGGCCCTGCGTTATTTCTTGGCGTTACTGCACTTAGCTTATGTTTTGGTGTCGGGTGGAATAGCAATGGTCCGTATGTTGTCTGGTCTCAGGATGGATTTCGAACTGCATTACAAGTGATGCTCCGGTCATCATCCGCTGTTTCATCAATGCTGGTACTGACCCTGCTTGTTCCGGTTCATGCGCTATTTTCCATACTTGACAAAACTCGTGTTCCTGCTTTTATACTGGAATTTATTGCAATTGTCTATCGAATGATTTTTTTACTGGAGCAAAGCCGTGCTTCGATTTACAGAGCACAAACGCTGCGGCAGGGCTATGATGGATGGCGGAACTCGCTGCGTTCGGTATCCATGCTCGCATCAAATCTTTTTATCAGGAGTCACCTTCAGGCAATAAGACTAAATCATGGACTTGAAAGCAGGGGGTATGATCACTCTTTAGCGGTACTTCGCTTTGAAGAGAAACCAAACTCAATCTATGCAATGGTACTGGCAATACTGATACCCAGTGTGATTGCTGTAATCTCATTTGGAGTCAGGTACGTCTTATGATCAGGTTGGAGAATATTCACTACGCATACCCTGATCCATCCGGAATAAAAAACAGACACAATCTGCGTAATTATGCACTGAAAGCTGTTTCGATATCAGTAGGTGTATCAGAGCGGATTGCACTGCTCGGAGCAAATGGCAGTGGGAAAACAACAATGCTGAATGTGCTCAATGGACTAGCAAGGCCATCAGTTGGGGAGTACTACTGGAAAAATGCACCAGTCGTGTATTCAAAGACATTTCTCAAAAGTTTAAGGCGTTCGATTACCACGGTTTTTCAGGATCCCGAGGATCAGCTCTTTGCCGGCACAGTGTACGAAGATGTCTCCTTTGGGCCAATGAATCAATCACTTAATAAACATGATGTTCATCAGGCAACAATGAATGCATTGGATGCGGTTGGGATGATGGCTGAGGCACATGTACCGCTTCATATGCTGAGTTTCGGTCAGAAAAAACGGATTGCACTGGCCGGGGCATTGGCAATGCAGCCGGAGGTATTGCTGCTTGATGAACCCACCGCCGGTTTAGATCCTAAAAGCGAAATGCGACTTCTTGAAATTCTGGAAGTGAAGCAGAAGCAGGGAACCGCAATTCTGTTTTCAACGCATGATGTCGATCTGGCATTTGAATGGGCTGATAAAATTGTGATCCTGTATCAGGGTGCTGTCGTACAGCAGTGTGCACCGGTGGACCTCATTGAATCAGGTCTGGATCTGGCACAATGGGATCTTCGCAATCCGCGGTTTGATCCTGACCTTGTTGACAATGTGGAGTTTACAAGTAAAAAACGCCCCTTAAATCCCACCTCGGCGGGTGTTTCCAGAGGGCTCCCTCAGGGGGACTTGAAAAATACATACCAAACAAGCGCTCTTTGTCTTCAAAGTCCCCCTGCGGGGGATTTAGGGGGCAAGCAACCGGCACAACTGCAACATATCAATGTTAAATTAACGACATTGGCGGGAGGCGCTGTATCGGAATCAACGCAATGTGTCAAAACTACGTTGACAACGTCAGAAAACTCAACCGGAACAAGAGCATTTCTCATAGGTGCAACATCCAGCGGTACTGGTAAAACCAGTATTTGCTCCGGTCTCGGTCGTGCATTACGACGGCGCGGTCTCAGGGTGCAATTCTGTAAAGTAGGCCCCGACTATATCGATCCGACCTGGCTGAGTCTGGCAAGTGACAACCAGTGTATCAATCTTGACATCTGGATGCATGGCAGAGACGGTGTTCGCAAGCGGTTTCAGAATGCATGTGCCGGAGCGGATATCTGTATTATTGAAGGAGTCATGGGGCTTTACGATGGGGTAGATTCCAAAAGCAGTGAGGGTTCCTCTGCGGATGTCGCCAATCTTCTTGGAGTACCTGTGCTTCTGATAGCTGATGCCAAAGGATGTGCGCGAAGCTTTGCAGCGGTAATCAATGGATTCGTAAATTTCCCGGATGCACCGAAGTTTATTGGTTGTATTGCAAATCGTGTTGGAAGCAGTAAACATGGTTCCATGATACGCGATGCGTTGCAGGAGTTATCCGTTATGGATATACCAAATGGCACAATCGTATCGCGACCAAACGTTGTTGGCAGGGACAGGTCGCGACCTGTCCCTGCCAACAACGTTCATAACAAAACGGGATTGTTTTTTGCGTCAATACCGGGTAAGGCATTTCCATCCATCGATAGCCGTCATCTGGGCCTTCATATGGCAACTGACTCTGCCGAAGCATTACAAACTATTGAAAGAATTGCTGATGCCATTAAGCATAATGTCAATCTTGATGATTTAATCAATTCGGTACCTGTGTTGACATCTGCATTTTCGGATAAAAAAACGGTAGTAGGGACAGGTCGCGACCTGTCCCTACCGTTTTTTTATCCGCCACAACCACGTTGCCGACTGGCAATTGCAAAGGATGAAGCATTTTGCTTCTACTATCCGGAATGGGTGATGGCACTTGAATCTGCAGGAGCGGACGTGGTTCCATTCTCGCCGCTTCATGATCAAAAACTCCCGGATAACTGTGATGGCCTGTTACTCGGAGGCGGCTACCCCGAAC
>JAAZBG010000166.1 GCA_012513915.1 Fibrobacter sp. | reverse complement strand
TATTGTCTTGAGTAGCATGTGGTCCTTTCTTTTGCAGAAACTTTCTTCGTAAAAAAGAATCTACTATTTGAAAATCCACATGCTAACTTTTTATTGTTTTTTACCCACAAATAAGTCTATAGAGCCAAAATTATAATGTGCGTCTTTAGAATGGTAATACATTTTTTGATGAGTAGTCAGTAGACTGTAGCAAGTAGTCAATCAAATTTGATTATTAGGTACATCTGATCAGAATTGTTTTTTCAACAGTTTGAATTCACGCACAAATCTCTGCACCTTGACATCAGTAAAGGACGTAATAGATATTAAAGGTGTAAACGTTCTAAATAGATGCATAACCTGGAATTGGCAATTTGATTTTTTGCTACGCAGGGTTATGTGGTTATTTTTTTTGTTTTGCTGGCCGGTTCTAAAAACAAAATAGCGCGCTCTAAGAGAAAGATAAAAAATATGGGATATGCAATCGAATTGCTTTTCGACGAATTAACAACAAATAAAGTCATTGAAATATGGAGACAATTCAATTGTTATGGCTATGGTATTGATTTGTTAAGCCTCAATAATAAGCCTCATATTGCCCTTGTTGTTTACGATGAAATGATAAATGAAGAAACTTTATCTGAAATTACAAAAGTATTTTCAGATCAAATACCTATATTTGATATTGAAATCGAGGGTTATGGGACCTTTAATACAAACGAGGGGGTTGTGTATGCAAAGATTCGGAAGACTGATATTTTGAGTAGATACCATAAAAAAATACATGAACTATCGGTAGATAGAGAGTTATTTTCTCATCATTATTATACCCCAGGAAATTGGTTTCCACATTGTACATTAGGTATAAATATTAAAGGAGAAAATATTTCAAATGCCATCAATACTGCATCAAAATTTGAACTACCACAAATAGCAAGAGTTCTTAAGGCAAGTGCAACACGATTTAGGCCTGTAGAAACAGTTTGCGAATATGGGCTACAGAACTTTCAGCCTGAAGTAGGCCGATTTTTAGGAAAACAAGTAGATATCAAAATTGATAGAAAAATAAACTCAACACATCCCAAACATGGGTATAATTACACCTGCAATTATGGTTATATACCAGGAACAAAAAATGAGGATGGCAAAGAAATAGACGTATATATATTGGGAATTTCTGAACCAATAAACGAATTTAAAGGGAAATGCATTGCAATAATACATCGCTATAATGATTATGACGATAAGTTGATTGTGGTGCCAGAAGGTCTCAATATTTCCAATGGTGAAATTAATGAAATGGTTAACTTTCAAGAACAATATTTCAGACATGAAATTATAAGAGAAGATGAAGCACGCACGGGCGCCATTAACAAAGTGGCAAAAATAAAAAGATAGACTGTGTGCCCCGAACTTCAGTTCGGGTTTTATAAATCAGTAAAGTAAGTTCGTACACTCCAGGATAGCGAAGGGTACTTGTTTTGTAAAGGTATGCATTATGGATTTAAAAAATCTTCCAACAAATCTGAACCGTTTTTATTTACCCCCAAAGAAAAAGACAGCGCGCGAGGAAAAAGAATAATGCAGATAAGAATAGTAGGATCAGGTGGATCCATACCAACACCAAAAATTGGATGTTCATGTTCCGTTTGCACCAAAGCAAGAGAAGTTGGAAAACCTTACAAACGTAATTCCAATTCGATCTATCTCGCAGATGCAAAGGCCATTTTTGATTGTCCGGAAGATATAAGTAATTCTGTAAATGAAAACGGAATTAAAGAAATTGATGCACTTTTTATTACCCATTGGCATCCTGATCATTGTTTTGGATTGCGTTTACTTATGCAGTATGGTTATGATTTTTATTCAGAAAGGGTAAACCATCAATTATCATTATTTATTCCGGAAAATGTCTATAAAATATTAGTAAAGGTTTACCCGGCCATTAAATTTCAACTTGAAAATTTAGGAACTGCAAAACTTACGTTAGTCGCTGACCGGGAAATAATCACCATAAATGAAATGACGATCCAGCCGATTGATTTTAATGGTAAAGATGCAGACACATTTGGTTTCTTATTGTCAGATGGAAGTAAGAATGTCCTGTATTCTCCATGTGATACACTAGGTTTTATCACTTATCATGAATTTAAAAAACTTGATTTATGGATAACAGAATGTGGGTGTTTTAGTGACTACAAAGGAGAAATTAGTTTCGAGAAAACAATCCAGCGGATTAATGAGATTAACCCTGCTAAGACAATATTTACCCATATCGAAGAAGAAGAACTGAATATGGCAGGTTGGGAATACATGGAAACATTAAAAGAAAAATATTGTGATACTAATTTTGAGTTCGCATATGATACTATGATAATTGATGTGTAAGAAGAAACAAGGCATCGTACTGGTGTCATTAACAATGTGGCATGCAGGTACAATGGAATGTTGATAGGAATTCGTATGATGAAATTGGTATATTGCAGTGACTGGTGACGCGTAACGAGTGACAGACAAACCAGATCCTGGGGTACAATAAGCGAGTTTTAAATGCGCGTTGGTGGGGCAGAATCCTATTTTGAAATGGAGCCCTTTTTTGGACGATTGAAAAAAGGCGGGTCTTGGTTGCAGGGGGGATAATCTCCATGCTTTACGGTGGTAAAATTGATAAAAATGAAAGAATGTCGTCTCGTCTCCGCTCGACGACCATCTCCCTGCCGGACTATTTCACAATTGTAAAGGTCGATCTAAATATCAACCAATAATAATCATGTCTATCACAAAAATCAAATAAATCACAGTTCGGACAATGTGCGAATGCAACTATGTAAAATGTATTTCGCGCTTTCAGCGCTTGAGAGAATATATAAAATTCAGATGCTTTATAAAAGTATAAAAGGTACCCGATATGTAAACATAACGGGTACATCATAACATTACTTCAGGTCGTAATTGATAATATCGGTTGCCCGGCGGCAGATCTCGATTGCGTAGTCTGTCCACGAACCCTGACCCCAGTAACGGAAACAGCTTGTCTGGGATATCATAAGGTGGAACAGGGCTTTTCTGAAACGCTGATCATTGGTCGGGATGTTCTTTTCGATCACTTTTTCATTAAATAACGCACTGAGTTTTTGCATCGGGTCAAGAACATTTTCGTAACCGTGTACCCATGAAATATTATTTGTCCAGGAACCACCATCCATATGAAACTGGTGGTCACTCTTTTTTATTTCGTCAATGATCTTGGTCATCTTCTCGGGCCCATCACCTGGCTTGAATACATCCCAAATCCTTTTTTGAAAAATCGGTTGAAGTACCGGAAGATCAGATTCCTTTATTCCGCTGTCAAATAAAAGTTCGAGATATTCCGAAATGTTAATCATCGGAGTTTCGCTGCCTGTTGATTCACGCGAAACCTCCATGAACTTCGGCGGAAACTCGTTCATCATCACTCCACCATTTTCTCCATCAGCAATCTGTGTTACTACCGGCGGAATCATCTTTCCGGCAAGTTCGCATCTGCCAATCGATTTTGCTTCATAATAGGGCTGCATCTGAGCGACAAGCTTTGTATCACTGCCCTGTGTTTTAATAATCGCAATAATGCTGACTTCATCACCTTTGGAGTTTTTACATACCAGTCTGTGAGGAACATGTTTCTTTTCGGGGCCGTAACCGTTTTCAGGACGTTCTACCGAATGCTCCTGAACCATCACCCACTGGAATCCGCAGTCGACAAGGGTCTTGATATACTCATACGCGACATCGGGGTGGTTGGGGAGTGCCATTTCTGATGGCGAGAAGCCGCGTACCCGTTCGAGTGCATCCCAGCCGAAAATCGCTGCAAAATGATGCTGCCAGGCCTTGACATGAAGGCGAAAGTCCTGTGATGGAGTCGAGGGAGCGACGGCGTGTCCCCACGGGCATCCAAGCCACTCCACACATTTGCGCATCGAACGGTCCTGTGTAACAAATTTCAAACTGTCAAATACATCATGAAGCCCCATGTGGCGAAGTCCGTGAAAGAGTGTTCCGCTGTATTCAAGCATCACCCTTGGATTCTTTCCCTCATTGACAAGCTGGGGTACAAACTCACCGATACGCTTGTAACACCAGTGAAACACCGGCGCATTGTGATTATCACCGGTTCCCTGATTGTCCATCATGTATTTAAGGTTGCTGATAATGTCTGCAGTGCGCAGGTCTCCGCCACCTGCAGGAATAAGCGGCTGATGCATATGCAAAGCAATCGCAGCGGCGCTCTTGATACCACCGAAATTAATTCCGGATTCATCCTTGAACAGTTTTTTCTTTCTTCCTGCCTCAGTAACGGCGTCAACGCTACTCTCGGAACCTGAAATGTTCAGCACACCGTCAATGTACTCCTGAAGTTCTTCTGTTTGTCTTTTGTTTGTTGTACTCATATTGTTACTTCCTTTTGTGTGATATGATTCTTTTATAGATGTATTATTTGTCTTTTATTAGATTGTAAACATTTAAATAATGATGTCCCGGATTATTCCATGAATAATCACAGTTCATGCCGTGAATAATCAGTGACCTGAAATCATCGGGATAGGAATACCAGAGTGATATCGCTCTGGCAAGCGCCGATTCCACACCCTGATAGTCTGCGTTATTGAAAACGAAACCATTACGGTGTTCCCAGTCGGTTGATCCATAGTCCTTGTCAAAAACGGTATCTGCAAGTCCGCCGACAGAACGAACAACAGGAACGGTACCATATTTCAGTGCGATCAATTGCGCCAGTCCGCACGGTTCAAACAGACTCGGAACGATCATCATATCTGCTCCAGCATAGATCAGATGTGATAACTCCTCATTAAACCCGATCTCGATGTGACAATCGGGGTTGTCGTTAAGCATACGTTTCTGATGCATGAAATGGTTATGAATTCCCTGATTTGATGCTGCACCGAGAAGGACGAACTGACCTCCGAGTCGCAGCGTATAGTGAATCGCATGAGTGATCAGATTGATTCCCTTCTGATCATCAAGACGGCCGACATAAGCGATAATCGGTTTGTAATCTTTACGTAACAAGAACCGGTCACGCAGTGATTCTTTACTGATATATTTTTTGTCAATACTTGACGAATCATAATTAGCAGGGATAAAGTGGTCGATTGCCGGATTCCAGACATCATAGTCAACACCGTTAAGGATACCGCCGAATTTATCTCTGAATGCATGTAGCGTGTGTCCGAGGCCAAAACTCTGATCGCAATGTAATGCTTCATGTGCATGATGCGGCGATACGGTTGTGACAAAATTGGAATAGACGATACCGCTTTTCATCAGGTTAAGTGCGTTAGGATTGAAATTGTCGCGCATCTGTTCGTAGCGAAAATAGTAATCAGGCCGTCCAAGGCCGGTTGCGGTAAGAATCTCGGCTCCAGTTACCCGCTGATGCTTGAAGTTGTGTACGGTAAAGCAAACCCGCTGGTGATGCATACCATGAAACCGGTAGATTTCTGAGAGCAGTACCGGAACTATTGCCGTTTGCCAGTCATGACAGTGAATGATATCCGGGCGTTTGCCAGTTACAAAGAGGAATTCAAGTGCGGCCTTGGAGAAAAATACAAACCGCTTGACATCATCGTGACAACCGTACACGGTATTACGGTTAAAAAAATTATCCTGCGAATGGGGTTCGATAAAGAAACACTTGCGTCCGCTGACAAAACCAAAAAAGACAGTACAGTGGACAGCTCCGTTATACCAGGGAACCCACAGATCCTGATACGTTACGGTCATACCCCAGATCTTGTCCGAGCGCAGGTTATCATATTTAGGAAGAATAATTTCGACATCATTACCCCGGATTTCAAGCTCACGGGATAAACCAAAAACAACATCGCCAAGCCCGCCGGCTTTAACGACTGGTGCACATTCCGGTGCAATTTGAACAATAAACATAGCTGCATTACTCACACGTTGATGGTACTCAAATAAAAACCAGTATATAAGTATATGACGTTCCAGAGAATAATGCAAGTGCGTTGAGCGAGGGAGTAGTGAGGGGCGAGGCGTTGTGTTGGTTGGTTGTTTGATTGTCAGGGGTTTGGTGGGACGGAATTGTACATTTGGATGTTATTGTGGCATATGTGGTTGTTTTTAGGACACTGTTTGTATAAACTGTGCGGAGACGCTGCTATATAACTTCATGGTCGGTGAACTGGAAATCCGTGTGAAACACACAAATACCTTTCGGGATGTACAGAGTCACTCTGCGGGAGCTACAGAGGCATCCTATTGGAGAGTTTGCTTACGTAAATTGTCTGAACCGTGATTAGAATGATTGGCATGATTAACATGATTTTCCTGAAATGTACAGCATGGACATAATTCATTTTAACCCCCTCGCTTTGTGGGAGAGGGGCAGGGGGAGAGGTCTGAATTGTCAATTGGATCAGAACCCATTTCCCCTCTCCTCTCGCGCCCCCTTAACTGGCTTAACAATTAGAAAAGACTCAAGCCCGGAACAGGCTTCCGTGCGGCAAGTTTTACGGTGGTTCTATTTTCTAATTGTAAATGGGTTTTACCAGCGTTTCCAGGGGCAAAATTAAAGTAAGTTCTTAAAAAATAATCGTGAATATAATTTATTAATTATATTGAAATAAAGGTCATGCTTCCACAGCTTACAGGTGTAATATTAAAACCGGAACAAGGCTGCGATTTAGAGTAATACAATTCAGAGGAGATCTATGAGTAACAAACTGAAACTACTGGTACTTATTGTTGTGACACTTCTGAACACTCAGGGCTGTATTGAGTCTAATCCTTCAAATGCATTAGAACCTAAGACAGACCCGCTAACAGGAATCATCTACTCAACTACTGTATTAGGGACTGTACCTCCTTATGTGGATATTGTTATTGATGATACATCGTTTTACTTTTATGATGTTGACAATAACAATATCTGCAAAATGAATAAAGTAACTGGTCAAAAGAAAGTTTTGAATGTTGGAAACAGTTCATTTAGATGCCTATGTCATGATGCCAATTATTTATATGGACACGATGTGGGAGATAATTCCAGATCAATATATCGGATAGATAAAAACTTTACCACAAATCCTGAGCAAATATTTTATTCATTGGAAAAAATGATATACAAAGTGAAAGCCGGTGGTGGTTATTTATATCTTCAACTTCTGGGTAGAACAAATTTAGGACAAACTCAAGTAGAATTTTGTAAATATGATTTTTCAAAAATTGATACAATTGACGTTGGAGTTGGATACACTTGGTTTGATGTTGATAGTGAAAATGTTTATTGGATGCCAAATGATTCTTTGCTCAATAGTACTTTATGGAAAATGTCGCATAGTAGTTCTGTGCCTGTTAAGCTTGCCAATCAGGGAAGTTATTACAGTCAAATGTCTGAATCGTATATTTACTTTTGGAACAATGATAAAAATCTTTTAAGGGCCTCCAAACAGAGTAGTATTGTCGAAACCATTATATCCGTACCTGTTGGTTTTTATGACGATAATGAGTTTATTATAAAAGATGAGAAACTGTTCGTAACTGATTATCATGATGGAACTCTTAGAGTTTGCAATCTGAAATCATATAAGAAACGTTTGGTTACACTTGAAAAAAAAGGTCGTTATGATGATTATGAAATGAATCGCTGGCTATGGGCTGATAAGGATGCTGTATACTGGATTGCTGGTCCGAATGAAGATACACAACCATATGATGGACAATGGGGCACGTTATTCAGGACTGTAGTAAAGGACAGTGTAGTAAATCATTCAGATCGATGGTAAAAAAGATAGCCGATTAAAAAACATATATAATTGCCTTTATGATAATGAAACAGTATGCGTTCTGTTACCCTGTGGTTACGTCACATCGGATTGCTTTTTGTTAAATACTTATAACGGTACCTGTAAAAACTATAATGTTCAAATCCCGACCAGTCGGGGCTGCTACGTGTTGAATCTCACGCAATTTTCACATGAAAATCTCACGATAAATTCTTTCCGGTACCAATAAAAAACGCTCCCTGCAATCAAGGAGCGTTTCACATTCAGATGTTAGTATTGAATGGTTAAAAAGG
>JAAZBG010000165.1 GCA_012513915.1 Fibrobacter sp. | reverse complement strand
CATCCCTGTGCGTACAGGGAACATTCTAATTCAACGTTTATTAACAGAAACATTTACGGTTCATCCCTGTGCGTACAGGGAACATTCCAGTTTGTAACGCTGTACTTAATGGCCTGCCGGTTCATCCCTGTGCGTACAGGGAACATAACCCTGAATTAGTCATTAAATATTTCCCAAACGGTTCATCCCTGTGCGTACAGGGAACATATTTAGAATCGACGGCCCGCGTGCTGGTGCAGCGGTTCATCCCTGTGCGTACAGGGAACATCCTTGAAAGTATCTCTAATCGGGTCAGTAATGCGGTTCATCCCTGTGCGTACAGGGAACATGATGTGATTTATTGGATACGCGTGAAGGCAGGCGGTTCATCCCTGTGCGTACAGGGAACATGCTAAACCCTTCTTCTACTACCGATAGGACAACGGTTCATCCCTGTGCGTACAGGGAACATGCGCCGTTCTGCTGCTGCTTTCGCTTCGTCAACGGTTCATCCCTGTGCGTACAGGGAACATTTTGCTCCGAATCCGTATCCTGTCATAATTGGCGGTTCATCCCTGTGCGTACAGGGAACATACTAAGTTATATCTTTAACATTTCCAATGATTTAAAAATGTTAAAAAAAGTTACCAGTTATTTCTTAAGTTCTTATATATACAAAATATGTCAAAGACCACTCTATAAAAAGTTAATTATTTTGAATATTTTGCGGTAAAAACGATACAAGTTTCAACCCGTCCATTTCGGCCGGAACTCTTCGGTTTTTACCGTGAGTTACAAAATCAAATCCGGATTCGGTGTTAGTGCTCCAGGCCATTACTGCGTTACCATCATCAATAAATGCTTCAACCTGTGCCCACAACATCTCACGAACCCGCTTTGAATGATCACCAATATACACTCCACAGTGAATCTCGATAAGATAAACACTAAGCCGCCCTCTTAAACGATCCGGTGCGTTTTCAACTACGATGACCAGCATCACCCACCCCCTCTTCATTAGGAATCGCAACCGGCATAGCCTCTTCATGAGGTGCCGGTTTTTCCATTTCACCCGCAGCCAGAATCTCTTCAATAAACGGGATTATGTCATGCATTACCCGCCACTCCCGAAACGCATCCCTGCATGCCAGACGAACTTTCCGTTCTATATCGGTATGTTCTTTTGCTGCAATTTTAAAGGCAATCGGTACAACTGTCTGGAATTTGAATACATCTGCAATATCATAAACAAATGATTGCGGTTTTCCTGTATGGATAAATCCAATAGCCGGAGCATACCCTGCTGCAAGAATTGCAGCTTCACAGACTCCATATAAACAGGATGTCGCTGCACTTAAACAGCGGTTAGGAATATCACCGATATCCCACTTTTCGGTATCGTAATTACGCCTGTTCCAGTTGACACCATACTGACCTGCGAGCATCTGATACATATTTCGTACCCGTGCCCCCTCAATTCCGCGTAACTGTTCAATACTTCTACGCAGTGGTGGTTCCTCCCCGAAACGAATATGATACATTTTCCTTACCACTTTCAACCGTGCTGTATCGTCAAGAGCAAGTTTCGCCTGATACAATAAGCGGTCAGCACGTGCGCCTCCCGGTTGGCCCGCAGCATATAACCTGACACCACCCTCCCCCACCCACACCAGCAGCGTTCCAACTCTTGATGCAAGTACGACAGCAGCATGCGAAACCCTTGTTCCCGGCTGTAACATCAGACAGGCCACAGACCCTACAGGTATCGCTGTTCTTACTCCGTTTTTGTCAATAAGTACAAATGCACCATCCAAGACATCAAGTTCACCATACTCAAGAAAAAGCATGGATACCCGTTCTTTCATCATAATCGGTTTTGGCGGGGGAAGACCATTCATAGTTATTTTCCTGTTGTTTGTGTTTTAAAGCAATTACCTAATCATCCATCATATAATATGGGGCCAGCTCCTCCTGAAGCTTTGTCACAACACGTTCCCTGTCACTTACAAGAAATTCACGGATTGCATTCTCCGATGGCAATTGTGTCAAATATTTTGATACGAATAGACTATTGTCAAGCCCACTTGTTGCATATTCAACACGGGTTTCATCACGTGCAGTACAAAGAATCAGACCTACAGGAGGATTATCACCATCCTGCATTACATTTTTTTTGTAATAGTTAAGATAAAAATTCATCTGCCCTGCATCACCAGATTTGAATTTCCGAACCTTTAGATCAATAAGAATGTGACATCTCAGAATTCTGTGATAAAAAACCAGATCAATCCGGTCATGCTCATTGTCAAGGGTGATTCGTTTTTGACGTGATTCAAAACAGAAACCGTTACCAAGTTCAAGAAGGAATGATTGAATATTGTCAAGAAGGCGGCTTTCAAGCTCATTTTCACTGAACTCATACTTTTCAGGGAATCCGGTAAACTCAAGTATGTAGGGATCGCGGATTATCTGCTCAATAGTCATTTTTTGATGCTGATTATGAACAGCATCAACGACTCCGGCTTTATTTCCGGAAAGTGCTGTACGTTCATAAAGCAGGCTTTCAATCTGACGTTTGAGCTGTGCAACACTCCAGCACCCCCTGATTCCTTCAATCTCATAAAAAGATCGTTTGAGTGGATCTGAAATCCTTAATAATTCCACAAAGTGCGAAAACGAGAAGTGTTTAATTAACATTTCGGGAAGTGGCATATGTGCGTTAACACATTGTTTATCAAGGAATTGTAATTCAACAGACGGCGTCTGTTGAATTTGCACTTCCTTTAGTTCCGGACCTTTGTGATTGAGATCAAAGATTACAGAAAGCTGCGGGTACACACAATAGAACAACCGATAGGAACGAAGTGCTACAACAGCCATACCTTTTGTTCCGCCGTTGCGAAGTGATTCGGAAAGTCGATCCAGTAAGCTATCGCCATACTTCGCCCGATCCTCACCATTTTGTTCATATTCAACAATGTATTTCCCGATAAGCCAGTTTCGCATTGACAACATACGATTGACAGACTGAACCGCGCTATATTGCATCTTGACGTGTAATGCATTTATTGATGATGACAATGATTCAAAGGTGTTCATACGTTTTTTCCATTTATGTCGAATATGGTTTTATGAGAAGGAGGCCGCAGCCGAAGGCTTTGGCTCTACCAATCCCAGAACCCAGTGCATCTTTCAATTTTACACTGTCAACAACAGTTAAAACACCCTTGTAGTCAACAGTGCTATAGCGAAGAGCTGAATTGTTCTTTTTAATTGCGCGGTGTTGCTGGTATGCACCAATAAACAACTGTTGTATATCAATTTTAAAGCCATTTTGCTCAGATCTATCAACAATCCACTTTATAACACTTTCGGTTATTAATCTATCTGTATCGGCTTCAGAATAATTAGCCAGCTTAGCCTTATGCTTTGCATCCATCCAAACATCATGATGAACACAATTTTTCTTACCGTCAGCCCGTTTTGCAACAACAGGATTAACCCTCAAATCAAAAGCGAATTGTTGCCCATTTGTTATATTCGGTGCAAATGGTTTCGTTTCTACAGAAAATAATTCAGAGACTTGTACAGGCGACCGCTTAGATAAAACATAATATGTAGGCCAACCATCCTTCTGTTCTGCCCGAAAAAGAAAATCGCGTTTTGCATCAGGATCTGATGGAAAAAGATTCCATAGTAATTGATGCACTGCATACACATCCTTTTTTGCTAATCCATCAAGATATTGCAATGAGTTTTCACAAAGTTTGATTCGAACACGGCTCATGTACATTGTTATACACCTCCTTTTCTAATCAGAGTCATTGTTTCCTGCCTTGAACTAAATTGTCTTCTGGTAGCATCCAAAACTTTATCATAACGTTCAGTAACAAGCATTCTGTCAAATCCTGAATTCTCACACTCGTCACAATAATACAACTCAGCATCAGTTTCAAATACTTTTCTTTCATATTTGCCATCATTGTTTGAATTATTATTTCCAAACCATAACGGCTTTACACCATACTGATTAAAAGCCTCCTTCAATGTTTCAGCTGCTATTACTTGTGGCACGAATTTACATGCTGGTGGACATGATTTCCTACCAAGATATGGTGTAAAAACTGGTTCATTTAAAGCATCCTGTATTTCATGTAACGTATACTCAGCGGTAACAGTATTCTTCCATAGAGCAACAATATACATTGCATCTGATCGATATTCACGAGTTGACACAATAGTTCCGATCATATCTGCCCCTGCATTAAGTTCATCAAATCTTTTTCGATATGGTGTACTTTTTTGCGTTCTGGCTGCTTGTACAGTATGAAAATCATTTATAAGACTACCGGACGAAATGACTTTAACACCTAAACTGAAGCATTTATGTAAATTATTCAGCTTTACAGAATCAGTTCTTCTAATTCCAAGTGCCGCTGCAACAATACCCAATACAGCAGAACGACCGGGGTGCGTTTTTGAGGATCTGATTTCACCAACAGCTATCTCACCCCAGGAGGACATCGGACTATACATTGTAAACAACAAGAATTCATTCATAAGTAAACTCCTGTTATATTAATTAGCAACAAAGCCAAGTAATTCGTTCAATGTTCCTTTTCCATTGTGTGGATTAAATACATAATCCGCCGAATAACATTTTCCATAAGACATATCCATATTATTTCGTTGTTGAACTAATGAATTAATAGCAACATTTATATGATCTTCATCTGTAACAGGTTTAAAAAACGCTGCTGCGAGTGAGCGGGGTTGTAATGTACCTTTTTCTGCAATTGCATAGCTTGCCCGAACACGAGATGCAAAGCTGTTTTGTTTACCGGATGGTGCTAATGTCAAAGCGGCTTCAGTTAATGCTTTAATTGATTTATTTGCAAGGTCGGTATTATTTTGTAAGTTTTCAATAAGTAAACTTTTATTAATACAAATATACAAATAGTAAATACCAGAACCAAAACCAGCTTCACCGATATGAGCAGAACCCTGATCATCCTCACTTTTGTTAAGATCATCCACGGCAGTGAAATAGTCATCTTCCTCAAGATAACGTGCAACACTGAATGCATGTGATACCTGTATTGCTGCATCCATATTATTCGACGGTGATGATGCAAGCATTCTTCCAAACATAGCAATATCTGCAGCTTGAATATCTTTCCGAAGAAGATTGAGCTCGTTTGCTTCCGGAGCCCGTTTTTCTGATGCTATTTTTTCAATTAATTCATCAATTGCAGTAATCTCCTGTGGACTAACATGTACTAACTGCTCGATTTCCAGACTATCACTTTTTAGTTTCCCAAAGACACCTGCGATTGCCTGTGCCCATTCTTTAGCGAGCTTCTCAGAAATCTTTTTATCAACAAGCTTTTTAAATACTTCATTTCCAAGCAATTTGGTTCGGGTACCTATATTACCTGCAAGTGCAGTTGTAAAAACATCTGATACACGCCATGTCCGCTTCAGGCATTGTGATGAAATTCTTAAACGTGAAACACCTCCAATAACAGCGGTTTTTGGTCTTCCCATATCATCACGGTTAGCATTTGATGGTGGGTATGCTGTTAATACATGAATCTGAATAAATTCTGACATTGTAAACTCCTTGTGGGGTTGCGTGATTACTTATTAGTTATTTTTATTCTCATTTTTCAACAATTGATCATAATAGTCTTTTGACCACTGAAATAACATCGAATCCTGAACATTTATAACAGGATTACTTTTTGCACGATACCAAAGCAATATGCCTTTAGTAAGTGACAAAATATTCCCTGTATTATTTATAAGTTGTAAAGCCCGTCTCAAACCTGTATAAAATTCTGTTGATGTACGACTCGTAACCAATTTCTTAAATCTGCCTTCAGAAAGTGGTGGTGTTATTTTGCCCTGTACTGCTTTAGCAAGTAATAGTGGGAATTCATTAAGTGAATCATGTTCCCGGATATGCGAGCATACACCAGCAATAACAGCAAGGGCTTCCGGATTAATTGAATCATCAGCAATATAAGAACGAAGCCTGTGATATCCTTTTAATCCAATAATATGTTCTGGAGACTTACAACGTTTAAGTTCTGCACGTTCCGCAGTTCTTCCGGAATTTGTTTTTTTCAGGACACCATCACTATCATTCTGCCTACCAGTTAAATCCTTCCACCAGTTAAGCACAGCATAACCAATCTCATTATCGGTCATTGTCAGGGCCTCCTTTTGAAGATTGTTTTTTCTTTTTACTTTTATTTTTATCTTTAATTTCTTTGTCAACTGTATCATCATACCAAAGTTTTAAAAGTTTAATCTCTTTTCCAAATAATATCCAATTAATAAGCTCTTTACGAATTTGGAATATTTTTTTTAAGTCTTTTTGGCCGTCCTGTGAGGTAAAACACCATTGTTCAAAAAGTTTAAGACACTCTCGTTGTAAACATTGATGCCATTCTTTTCCTGCTGCCGCCCGAATATCCTTTAATGTTTGACTTGTTATATTGCTATACAAAGTGTTTAATACAGAATAAAACTTCTGTTCTGTATTTTGTGTAAAGGCGTTTTCAAGGAAGGAAAAATCTGCTTTTTTTGCCGTCGGGGATGAGGGATCCTTGAACCAGGCTTTACGTACTGCAGATCTGAGACTGTAGATAATTTCACCAGAGGTTTCGATAAGAGTTCTAACATCGTTTTTAAAAGCGTTTATATTACTCAAATCTGCATTCTCATCAAAAACATAGTAAGGCATGGTTGATTCATGCCAGGAGCGGGCTTTCATGTTATCCATATCATACCCGGCAGCCCATAGTACAATATCTTTTTTTCGTAATACAACTCTTTTTGTTAGATCTTGTTCAATATAGTGCAAAACAGATGCGGGAATAAGATCTGCATAACCAACAGTCAAGCCAAGCCAGTGCCTGTAATGTACTCCACCGGGTTGCCCTTTAATTGAAAGTGGTGGTTCATCGGTATTCTTCATATCAATTCTGTATGGATTAAGAGGGTGAATCCAGGGCCCACTATAATTGTTACCGTAATTTTTAGTAATAAATCCGGTTACTTCTTTTTGACACTCTTTACCTGTAAGAGAACAAACACCCATTTTATCACTAAATACAAGTCGAATTCTGCGTGGCATTGCAAAATAAACATGAAGCGGGTTGCATTCCTGAGGATACAATTCGGTTCCTTTACCTTCTGATATTTTTGAAGGTTTCAACCATGGAAATATTGATTGCAGTTCTGTTTTATCAAAATCAGCAGCTTTACATGTACTTTCAATCTCGCTTTTTGTAAGAATATTTGTCCACAGTTTTTCCCACAAGGTCACCTTATGTTCTGGTTTGTCGAGTGGTATTACCATTGTTGTTAAAGGACCGCCGCCTCTTACTCCAACACGATGGCCAACACCTCCTGATGGAGCAAAAGTTTGCAATGTGTAGAGTGCTATAGCAGCCCAATATGGATCAAGTGTTGTAATAGTATCCCGTTTCACAAAATGATCAAGATTATCTTTAATTGTTTTTGCACCGGGAGATTCAATAAAAATTGATGCAATTGGTTTCTCTTCTCCTTCTTTCAGTTCAAGATCCTGCATAAATGCGGCTACTGAATTGTCAATTTCAAAAAACAGCTTAATTGTATCAAGCAATTCTTTAAACTTTTCTTCGTTAGGTGGGCTATCAAATTGTTTTGCCCATTCGATAGGACTTTGAGGCGTCATTACTACCTGTACAATACCAATAAATAGTTGGTAAATGGCATTTCGTAAATCTGGTCGCGGTGCCACGATATCAACAACAGGGTTTACTTCATAATCTGATAGCAGATTGTAAATACTTATTGTATCTTCGTTTGATTTAGTTTTGTTTTTATCCCTGATTACAGGTAACCAGGAATCGGAGAGTATGTTCAAATTGGGGCCTCCTTTTTTGATTCAATGTTCAAAAATTATTCCAAATTTATTCAACATCTATTGTATATCCTTCAAAATCATCACTGAATCTAGCCTCAAAATACTGGTTAATCTTAATTAATACATGCCTATTCAAATATTCTATTTTCTCATTATCTGTTGTTAGATCTTCTACGCATCTTGGATTTATTTTTAAATAATTTTCAAGAAATTCGTTTTCTTCAGAAAATGAATGAAATTCAGTGATAAAATTATTGTGCATTTCCATTGCATTATCTAATTCAGGTGGTAAGTATTGAATTATTTCCCCCACTTTTTTAACATTTAAAATTAATATCGTACGTGAGCCAATGTTTCCACGTACTTGATACAAAGGAATTTTGCAATATAATGGAAGTATTCCATTTATGAAGTTGAAATTACCATATGTATTGGTATCATCTTTACTTGATTTTTTCCAATTAGGTGTATATGCATTTACTTTTTGCAAATGAATATACGTTACATTGCTAAATGCAATCGCAATATATGTCTCTTGATTAGATAATAGTTTTTGTATATCATTGAAGTTAGTCTTTTTGCATTTTTTTGCTATCCTCGAAAACAACACTACATTTTCATTTATTCCTTGTACTTCTCCCGCATGTTTACCTAAATCAGGATAACGTATATACCATTCATCAAGAAATGCACTTTTGTCATATAACACATTTTCTCCCATCTTAATTTCGGAATTTTTATATTCATCTGTAGTTTCATTGGTACAAACAAAATACTTTCTAACAATTGCGTTTTTCATATAACCAATTTTGAAACTTTCAATAAAATCATTTACTTTATTCTTGTTAACAGGTAAATCTTTATGAAGTGAGCTTATTTTTTCATTAGACTTTTCAATTAACAATTGACATAATTTTGGTAACTTTTCATCAAATAAATTTTCTGTATTTATTTTTAACAAAGTGTATAATTCAGTGTAGTCACTGAGTTCTTTTATTAATGGCAATAATTGATTTGCATGAAAATCGATATCCCGCAATCTGTAAATATTTAACTCTGGAATCGTTATCTGATTAAAATCCAGATATTCACCAGCATCGTTTTTATTATAGTAGTGAATGAACTTCGAGCACAAAATAAGAAATAGCATATTTATGTACTTTTCAGAACCGGAATGTTCATCCCAATTATGAAACTTTTCTTTTATAAGATAATGATACTTAAAGAAAAATCTAATCAACTCATTTAATGATCTTGGAAATATGCCCCTTCCCATATAGTGCGCACTTGCATCATCAGGTTGGTTGTATTCAATCAATAACTTTACATAATTGTATTTCTTTGCATATAAACAAAATCCAGCTAGCCCGAACACAGTGATATCGACATTATCCAACTTATAAGCATTGATTGCTTCAGTTCGAATTACTTTGATAGAGTTTGAAAGCACTTCTTTTATATTGGTATCAATTAAACTTTCATACTCAGAAAGAATAATATTTAATTTGTCAAGCCATTGAAATAACTCTTCAATTGTAAAAATATTCTTCTGTTGAGCATCTAAATTCTCAACCTTTTTTAGAATAGAATTGACAGGATTACTTTCATCAAGAATTTGGGGATCTGCGTCAATAATTCCATTATAGATTTGCCTTGTATCAGGCCATGTTGGTGTTAATTTATGTATTCCATCATTCATTTGATTTGCAAATGTTTTAAACAAAAAATCATTACCTTCCTTAATAATGTTTTTTGAGATTACGATAAAATACGAATCCATCAAATCAAGATATTCCAATTTAAAATCATCTACATCATCAGATCCAAACAGAATGTCAATATACCAGGATGTTGTTACTAAAATAACTGAACGATTTGTTGTTTTATTAACCATTAAATACATTCTTAAAAAATTTGACAATATTAGAGTAACTTCTGAAGTACGTTCAGAAGTTTTTACTACTTTTTTTAAAACGCCAGTCGTAATGCACCCAATCTCAATTGAGATTTCCTCATTTCCTGCAAGGATTGTTTCTTCATATACTCGAATTAACTGCAAAACACCGAAATGAAACTCATTATTAAAACGTGATGAATTCTCTTGGAGTTTATGTAAAATTTTTTCAATCTCCCGAAGACCATGTTTGACTATTTCATTTTTCTTCCTTCTCATTTCAAATACAAGAATATCACATACAGATTCCACATTAGCAACTGTGTATTCTTGACATTTAGTCATTTTATTATTTTTGTAGGAAAGACATTTTTCAATTTTATTCTTTACATTACGCAAATGTTCATTTAATACAAAATTCGAAGTTGTAGTATACTTTTTTACAATGTGAAAAAAAATTAATAGCATTATTAGGTTTGTAATAAATAACACTATTGCAATGACAACATTTAGTTTCCAAAAAATCAGCTCTGCATTTTCTTTATAAAAGAAACCTAATGTCAAGCAAGAAATTATCCCAATTGTCAACAAATAAGGATAAACGATTATTCGTTTTTTTTTCTGAAACAATGCGCTCACTGTTTCAGAATTATACCGTTCCGACATCTTCAAAACTGATTCATGACTGAGTGGTATTGCTAATGCAAGAATAGCACCTTCAATACCAGCCATTAGTTCAATAAAGCCATGTTCTATTTTAATAAAACCCAATAGACTTGTCCCAAAATTCTGTATTGTACATATACTACTTATAAAAAAATTACAAATTGCTGAAACCATTTTAATACCTTCTATATTTTAAAAATGTCGCTTAAGCATGCTTCTCTAATTATCAATTAAAGTTAATAACATTCTCCGGTTTATGTATTATTATTTATCAACATATAAAACTTGAAAGCCCTTGTCGGTTTCATAAATAAACCGGCAGGGACCTTTTTTTTTACTTAAGATATCGCAAAACCATTTATCACAATCACTTCGCATAGGAACCACAAAACTCTTTTCTGAAAGCCGTTTAGTTTCAGACTTTAATTGCTCTACAAGTTTTGAATCTTCATTATAGAATGAGATTCCCGCAAATAACCCTGATCGAACTTTTACAACACTTAAATCCCATGGATATTCTCCATCTTCAAAGGGCTCCAGTTTGGCATTATTCACCTTCGCCAGATAAACCTCGATTTGTGGTTCCCCTATTCGTGTAGGCACCGAAATCTCTTCATACCAGTGTATGCTACTCTTTGGAGAATACCCTTCAGCAAGTGAAAGCATATTAAACCGCCCCATACTATCTTTCGCAAATGAATCACTTTGAGCAGTGCCCTCTTGTTGCATTAATTTTTCAGGAGTGTTTAGGGATTCATCACCATAAACTTTTTTCATGAGGTTTCTAATCCCATCAATTGAATTTTCATCTCCCGGAGTTGTGATTTTCATACCAGTATCAATAAACGCCTGCTGTGTTTTCCAAAGTACAGCGTGATCTTTATAGACAAATGATGCTCCTGGTAAGACACTTGAATACCAAGTGCATTTGGGGGTATCATCAGGTTCAGGCCCATAAATAATTACTGTTGGAATTCCACGTATCTCTATATTACTGCGGTTTCCAAATGCATCCCGTTTATGCCTGAATAGTCTTCCGATTCGCTGCAATATGTAATCCATTGGTGCAAGATCGGTTACTATAACATCAAAATCGACATCAAGGGACTGCTCGATTACCTGGGTAGCAATAACAATTCTACCTTTTCGTAAATCAGAACCAGATTTTGGCCCGAAATGGTATAGCAGTTCACCTTCTTTGTCAATTCGATCCGCATAAGTAAACCTACTGTGTAGAAGGGACACAAGTTCTTTCGGGTATAGAGTTGCTATATCCTCATACACCGAAACAGCATCAGATACAGTGTTTCTAATCCAACAGCAGCATTTTCCATTTTTTGCATTTTCAATTAACAGTTTAATTGCATTATTGTAATCAAACTCAAAATCAACAATTACAGAGCGCTTAAGATCACTTCTTGTATCCTGATGAACTTCAACAATTTTCGAGTCACTTCCAACATAAGTTACGAGAGGGTATGCGTCGTTTTGTAAAAATTTCGTTTTGTTTCCAACACTCCCATTCAAATAAGCATTTGTAAAGCTCTGCCGGATTTTTATAGGTAATGTTGCAGAAAGCAGTATTACGCTTCCACCCTGTTTTGCATGGTGTTCTAACAAGCCACATAAGAGCCTGTGCTGATAACTATCATATGCATGTACCTCATCAATAACAAGAACTTTCCCATGAAGTCCAAACATTCTGAGCGACTGATGTCTTGCTGGAAGAACAGATATTAAAACCTGATCTACTGTTCCAACTCCAGCATCAGCAAGCAATGCTTTTTTATTTGTATCTGAAAACCAACGACTACAGTGTACATCGGTATATTCTACATCGTTAATTTCAACATTCTCATTTTTCTCAAGAAATGATGCACTAAATTCTTTTGACAAATGACGTGCACCATGTGCAAGCACCAGTGATGGCTTTGAATTATCTTCAAAAAGCAAACGATATTGTTTTGAAAATCTTTTATACATTGCATCAGAAGTTGCCATGGTTGGCAATGCAATAAAAACACCATTTCCCAGGCCTTTTGATAATAATCGTGCTGTCAATATAAGTGCAGCTTCCGTTTTCCCTGCACCAGTTACATCCTCAAGTACCCATAATTGTGGAATGTCCGGTATTTCACAAGTATCACAAAAGTGTTGAAGTGGCGTGGGTGTTTTTGATATTTGTGGAAACAAAAATGGAAATGAATATGTTTTTCTACTGGATGCAGAAATAATCCCACATCTACGTACTGCATCATTAGCATTTATTAACGATTGTTCCCAATATTCATTTAAGGGTATTTCCTTTTCTAATGGTTTAAAACATTCGCTATTTGAACCTATCCAATCAGAGAAGGTGATAAATCCAGCTATTTCCCAACTTGCAGTTTTTATAAAATCAGCAATTTGTCCAAGCATTTGCAAATTATTAATATTATTAGTAAAAAGTTGTACATCAAAGAGAGCAAGCAAATCAGTCCAGAATTCATCAACACTTTCAAAATCACTATCATCAAAAAAGTCATTAATATTTATTGATCCTTCTGGATTTGCAGGGATTCCATGATGTCCTGTTGTTGTGCTTACAATTATGTCAAGAGCCTCCAAAATAGATAAACCCTCAATACCATAAAGATCCATTAATCGTTCCGAAATACGATTGACATATCTATCCCGCCATAAAGCTGCACCAAGCGCATCATGTCTCACAGGTATTATTCTACCTCTATTTTCCCCCTGTAATAATTTCTGCACATCAGGAACCATTACCTGAAATGTTTTTGCGAATTTTCCTAAATCATGAACTGACAACACTATAGCTATTAATGAAGCAAGATTTATCTGAAGTGTTTTTGCAATCTTTTGAAAAGCTATTACTCGGGATTGGTCTAATTCAGCAAGTACAACACCAACCGCCGCCACATCCAAACAGTGATAAGGCAACAGATGATATTTGTAGGTTCCATCATCCTGCTTCTGTGCCTTACCCCAATATTTATAATAGGATTTCATTTACAATTCGCTTTTTAGAAGAATAAAATTGACAAGTATAATAAATCTAATTACTCAACATCTCAAATTTCCAGAGTATCGTATCAAAAATCAACTTTATTAACGTTCTCACATTCCTTAAACACTTTACTAATACACATAGCCCGTAATTTACTCTCATTATAAGCATCAAGCCGCAGTTCAGCCTCAACCACCCAACGCGCATCAATTGATGATTGATCATTATCATCATGGTTATTCATAGGTTTTTGTGTCATTTCTGAGCCTTTTCCTTTCAAATCACCATCAATTCGAATTGTATTCTGCCTGCATTTCATGAACAGTTGAATCGAAAAATTCATGAAGTTTTGCTTGTAAAAGCTTCTTATCCGGAAGTTTTGTTGTATACTCTGCAATTACTGCAGGTGATGTTGTGCGGGCAAGGGCATATTCAACAACTTCTGAATCGCGACCTTTACAAAGAATGATTCCTATTGATGGCTTCTCGTGTATCTTCTTTACATCACGATCGAGTGCTTCAAGATAAAATGATAATTTGCCCATATATTCCGGCTTAAATTCATCAACTTTCAACTCAAAGGCAACAAGACACTGCAACTCACGGTGATAAAACAGAAGATCGATATAATAATCCTTCATTCCAACCTGCACCCGGTATTCTTCTCCAATGAATGCGAAATCCCGACCGAATTCAATTATAAATTGCTTAAGCGAATGAATAATACCCTTTTGAAGATCTGATTCATTATATCGGGAAGGAAGTCCCAGAAAGTCAAGTGTGTACGAATCGCGAAATATAGTTACGGATTCCGGGTGAATATCATTTAAAACTTGTGACAATTTTGGTTGAATCAAACTTCTTTCGAATGATCCGCTTGAAATTTGTCTTTCAAGCTCTCTTTTAGAATAATTATTTCTGGCTGATTCCCGTAAATAAAACTCCCGTTCCAAATCAGTTTTACACTTTGACAAGATTATAATATTTTGAGTCCATCCAATTTCTCTCACCAGTGGTGAGAGTATTGTATCATTAGAATACGTCTCAAAAAACTGCTTCATTCTCCAAAGATTCTTATCAGAAAATCCTTTTTGATCAGGATGTGCAACTTGAAGAAATTCAGCCAGTTGCCTTACAACACCATCACCCCATTCAGCAGTTTTAATTTTATGGGAAATATATTCTCCTACACTCCAATATGTGCTAATTACTGCGGCATTGAGAGCTGTAAATGCTGTTTTGCGACCTTTTGCAATAATACCTGATACCTCCACAAACTGCGCTTTAATAGCCAGATTGCTATCAGTAGTACTTCTTTTTGATTTTTCCATACAATATTCCGACTGTTAATAATCCCTGTTTGTACTATACCTGTATTTAATCTACAAAAGAATCACTGGCAAAACCTGACAGCGATACAATATTTTTAATTTTTTTGTGTCACCAGTACTGACACAATTAACCGTTATATGGGTATTCACTATACTGGTGTGAGAAAACTCAGCTATTCGCATATCGCCTCACCCCCTCGGTCCCCCTCTCCATTAGTAAATGGAGAGGGGGAAGAAGAATAAATCGCAGTATCTAGCTCCCTTTCTCCACGAGTGGAGAGAGGGCTGGGGAGAGAGGCGACGGAGTAATCAGTGGTGTTTGAGTTATTTGTTTCAAAATGATGTTTACACCAAATAAGCGCATACCCATATACCGTTAATCTGCCATTGGTAATTCCCCTATGACACAAAATGACAGATATGACTGATCTATCAACTTCCGGATTTATAATTTAACCTCATTTTTCTAATCCTCTCAATAACCGCATTTCTCAATTCCGCAGGAGCTATAACTTCGGCTTCATCACCCCAGGAAAGTATCTCCCTGATCAGTTCGTGTGGTTGACTGTAGGGTATTTCAATTTCAATGGTGTCGTCGTTGACACGTACAATTTTCTGATACGGATGCCATACCTCACGCTGTGCGTAGCGTGCAGCTTTTCCGGTAAGACGGATACATGCATGAGCCCTGGGAGTACCTGAGAAAATTCCGTATGACGTAGCAAGTATTTCACGACAGGTGTCTTCACTTAAGGCGCACCATGATTCGTTGACATGTTTGATTTGTTCGATTGAGTCAAGTGAGAAGGTTCGCAGCGCCTTTTTTTCATGACACCAGGCATCACAATACCAGTTGTCACGATACCTTACAAGATGCTGCGGAGACACGGTCCGTTCCTTTGCAACACCTTCTGCATTTGTATATAAAAAACGAACAGCGTACTTGCGTGCAAGCGCATTGACAAGAGCACCAAAGGTTCCCTCGCTGATACACCGGTAATGAATATCAAGAATTTTAATTCTGTCTGCCCATAAATGCGGATCGCGGACTTTGAATTTTAAAATTGCGTCACATTTTTTTCCAAGCGGTTTGAACGCATCACTAAGAAAAGGACTTGTCATTGCGCTGACAATCCGCTGCACGGTGAGTAATGCAATAAGCTCATCATCAGTTGGAAGGATTGTTTCTACAGGATCATTTATTGTTTCAGCATTGGTAATTTTGTAGAACCCGTTTTCTATGACAATGTTCACATTACCAAGAAGTCGTGCTTTTTTCAAAATCCTGAAAAATGATGACTCACTTGATAGATGCAATTTGCGCGAAATAACAGCTCTTGATAATCCATCAGGGTAATCCGTGAGGAGTTTAACCAGTGCAACAGCACTATCTCTATTATTCATACCATCCCGCTGAAAAAAGAGTTAAAGCACTGTGCAGCCAGTCAGACCAATAACAACGCTACTTTACACCCCATACGCTCCAATTCTTCAGTGGCTGCTCATTACTTCATTATTAACGCTAAACTGAATTATCATTCACAAACAACTACAACCGGAACGCACTAACGCTGTCAATTATTGACATGTAAAGTATACTTATAAAGTAATTCCGGAAACGGGGGATGTCAATGCGGAGGGGGAGGGCAATGTCGTTAACTTATTGTTTACAATGAGGCAGTGTGCTTATGCGCTCGCCCCCCCCTGGCTCAAAGCAGCCAGACCTCCCCCGCAGGAGGGAGGTGTAATTGTCTTAAAATCAAACCGATACCTCCATCCTGCGGGGGGGGGCGAGTCTTACGGTTCGATCTTAAATTAACGACATTGGTGTCCGCGGGGGACTACTTTTCCCTACGAAATGTCAACTATACCTCTAAAAATTCACCAGGCTTTAAAACCTTTACTGCGGCTTTGTTTCTTAACAGTTTAATAAATTCATCCGGCGAACCGCTAATCATTGGAAACGTGCCATAATGCATTGGAATGATCGTTTTGAAGTTGAAAAAATCATTGCAGGCAGTTGCCGCTGTTGACGGAGACATTGTCATTGTGTCTCCGATTGGAATCAGCCCGATCTGTGGTTTAAATCTCTTTTCAATTAATTTCATATTTTCAAAGATCTCTGTATCTCCAAAATGATAGAGCACGTTTTCCTTGTACTTTATGATAAGACCGGCAGCTAATCCACCGTAGAGTACCTGCTCGCCTGATACGATACTGCTGCTGTGTATCGCCTCAACCAGAGTGATCTGAATCTCTTTATCAACAAAACTACCGCCAATATTCAACGGTACACAGTTACTTATAGATTTACTCATAAGCCAGGTGCAGATTTCAATATTTGACACGATTTTTGTTTTGTCAGGGTTATACAACGATAGTGAATCACCGATATGGTCCGGATGCCCGTGAGATATCAGAATATAATCGGGACTATTAATCTCACTTCGTAAACTTTCGGGAAAGTTTGCATTTCCGTTAACAAATGGATCTATGAGTATTTTCATATCACCACAGACTAATAAAAATCCGGAATGTCCCATCCAGCTTAATTTCATAGCTCTGCCTCCCGATCAATTAGATACAAGTTGGTATAGTAAAAAATTCAGCTTTTATTATACGCCATTTCCCGTTATTTTCAAACTAATTTAATGATCTGAGCCTAAGCGATATGCACAAGGTATTATTAAGGATTGCATTATAGAAGGTATGAGAATACCCGATGTTTAACGGAGAACGATATTTTTGTCAAGGTGAAATACGTTTTTCAGTACTCTCCAGTGTACCTTTTCTAAAAACGCCAGGAGAAACACCTATTCGTTTTTTAAATTCCCGATTAAAATGACTTGGAGTCGCATAACCCAATGTAAATGCAATTTCAGCAATATTCATCTTAGATTCTCCAAGTAACCGTTTCCCCTCCTTAATACGCAACTCATGCACCAGTGCACGAAATCCATCAGGATAGTTTTCACTGATCAAACGGGATAATTTGGAATCTGAAAATCCAAGAACATTTGCAACTTTTCCAATACTCAATTCACCATCTGTATAATTTTTTTCAATGAATTCAAGTGTTCGGTTCCAGTCTGATTGCAAAGCAACCTGTGGTTGTGGTCTGAGTTCGCGAATACCCGGTGATACAAGATCTTTCCCAGCTCTTTTTTTCCAGATAAAAAGAACTAAAGCAGCTATGACTGTAATTGTAAGTACCAGAATCAGAATCCATAAAGAAGATTTTTCGGTATTAGCTTTATATTTCCTTATTTCAAAAGAGTACATTTCAAAAGTATCAACACAATTGATTCTCCCCTTGTCATTACCTATTACCTGCAACAAACAGATTGAATCCAGAAATAACCGATTATCTTCAGGGATAACGTTTTGCTGCTCTTTCCACCAGTCTGGTACGGCAAATTTTTCCAAAGGAAAGGTGAAACGCTGCCGAACAGGTGTTACGGTGACAGCTAATTCACTAATTCTACAAGACATTGGATCATTGGGCAGAGTTCTTCCGGGTTCGAATGACGATATCTTGAAAACAAATTTTCCTGTATGATTGGATTTCATTTCAACAACAAAAGTATCCTGCGGGCTGAAACTGTGCGGGTCAGATTCATTCAATTCCCGTGACAACCCAACATAGGGCCAGAGGTATTGTCCCTGTTTAATTTCGTAAATCCACTGTATCATGGTATCTGATACATGCATTTGATAACTCTTCGATATTCCTCCTGAAAAAGAGTCATCAAAATGATACCAGGATTCCTTATTATCAGTAAATCTAACTGCTGTCGCTGTGTTAACAAGGACAGTCAGCAAAACTATGATAACAAACGCGTTTATATACCTCATACGACTTGTCTAAATCTGCAAAATACTGAAATTTAACTAATTATGCAAAAACAGGCAATTATATGCATTAAACCGGCGAGGTGGTTTAGTGCAATTACAATTAATTTACATTAGACGGTTTAATTTTTTTCAATACCAGTCTATTACAATGCCTGCTCTACTCAATAGGCCAAAATAATAGACCGCAGGATTACATCAAAACACTTTTAAGGAGGTTTGGTTATGGGAATAATCAAAAACATCATGGTTTCTTTAATTATTGTTTTCTTTATGAAAAGTGCAACAATAGAGGGTGCGTTACCTTATATAAAATGCAAAGATACCCATTTTGTTGTTGCATCAACCGGAGAACCGGTTGTTCTCAAAGGAGCCGAAATAAACAATAATGTTTGGGGCTTTTGGGAATGGCCCCTATCAGATACGCTCAAAGCATCAAATACGTACCCCCTTATTCCACCCAAAGAATTACTGACATGGTTCCTTGATTCCAGTGACTATAAACGCCTGGCCGAACTGCAGGGTAATGTTGTACGGTATGAAATAGCTTATGAAGCCTTCGCAGAAAATAACGAGTATAGAGATGAAAATCTTAAGAAACTTCGAGTACAAATGCAAACCCTGGAATCCATTGGCATTTACACTATTGTGTGCCTTACACTGCACCCGGGATGGCATGTACCGATGGACAATGAATGTGAGCGGGCAAAGATTGGATCGCAACGAATTCCATCTGTATTTGAGAGTGATTCAATATTCTCCCTTTGGGAAACTATGTGGACCTATGTCGCAAAAGGCTTGAAAGATCTGGACTGTTGTGCCGGTTTTGAACTGCTTAACGAACCACGCCTTCCGGCTACTGCTGATTGCAACTATGAAATGATGATTGCAGATTATGTCGCAATTTACAAAAGCATTCGTGCAGTTAATGACAGACACATCATTTTCATACCTGAGTTCAACAGTCGTGAAGCAAATCCCGGAGAAACATACAGTATTGCAGAGAACGGTATTTCTAAAAATGTCACTGATACCGGTGAACAGGGAATCATCTGGGATCGTATTCTCCCGGTAATTCCAGATTCTCTAATAAATGTAAGCTATGTCTTTCATCTTTATGAACCGTATGAATTCACTCATACAGCACAATTAACATTCAACAAATCCCAATTAACCTCTCTTATAGAAAAAAAGGTGGCATCGATATACAGTAAAAAACGTCCGGCAATTGTCACTGAATATGGTGTAAATGTCCGTCAGGAACTCAATGGAAATTCAGACAACAGAATTTTATGGTTTCGTACAGTTCATGATCTTTTTGACAAGCACCAGCTCTCATCAACAGTCTTTTCCTATAAACATCTTATCAATCCTTGGGCGAACCCCTATGATCTGTTCAGTATGTATTACCATTTTTATCAATATGATCAGTATTTGAGAGTTCGAAACGATTCTCTTCAATTTAAAGATGCACAGGCAAAAACAGCAGCTGAAGCAAGTGGACTGGATACCATACTTTATAAGTATTTTTATGATAAAAACAGCTTTGTCCCGGTTTCATCAACCTACAATGACAATATGATACAGGAACTCCGGAGATATTGTTCAAACGGTAAAGCACCAATAATTCGAAATAAGGTTGAATTAAAACACGGATACTCAACACCATCAAAGAAAAAATCTCAAAAAAAAATTAATATTCAGGGAAGAAGATTACAGCGAAGCCCTCATTCAAAAAATGATCATTCATTAAACTCTACTGCATTACCAATGCTTATATTTCAGAATTCTGACGGGAAATGGAGCAAAGAACTAATCATTAGTAAATAATGATAATTAATTTATCTGAATACCTCCACACAGGAGGTATTTTGCCAGGCATATAGATAAAGGTCAACTTTATTTATATGCCTGATTCAGGAATTTTTTCTCCATTTGATTCCGGATTTGAGTATAGGAGATCTGCACAAAATGTTTCGGACTGCGTTACAGAAAACTGATATGTTATTACAGATTAATTCTAAGCGTGAATAAATTCAATCTTGAAATAGTCATCATTCAATGCCTTAGACTTTGAAAGGTTTACCAGATACGTTCTAAGTTCATTATTGAGCTCATTATCATTCTTCTGGAAGCGGGCTGCACAGTTTCTTCCGTTTTCCTTTGCACAGTATAATGCATAGTCACTGAGGTTGATCATCTGTTCAAGATGTAATAGTTCCGGATTTGTCAAATCAAGTGGCATCTGGACATAGCCAATAGAACAGGTCTTATAAATCGTTTCATTTTCTGATATGCGCATCGGGGTTTCTTCAATAGTCTTAAGTACTTTCTTCGAAAAAGTCTCAAGGTATGATGGCTTTGTGTTATAGAGTATAACCAGGAACTCTTCCCCACCCCAGCGGATTAAAATGTCTTCAGCCCGGATCATAGTAGTAAGAACTTTTGACAAGGTGATTAATACGGTATCACCAGCCATATGACCATACGTGTCATTTACCATTTTAAAATGATCAATGTCTATTAAATATATACCAATAACATCCTCATCAGCAGACAAACACCGTTTTTCCTGTTTATGCAGCGACATCGTTTTGTTTTTGACAAATACATTCAGTTTATTACCGATAAACTCAAAAGCATATCTCCGGTTATATAGATTTGTCAACGGGTCATGCAGTGAGAGCTCTTTAAGTTTTTCATTCGCATCATTCAACTGAATTGTCCGTTCTATGACCTTCTCTTCAACATTTTCATAAAGCCGTGCATTCTCGATTGATATTGATGCCTGTGATGACAAAATGTTTAGCAACTCCAGCCGCTCAGATGTAAACACATGATCAGACAGATTATTTTCCAGATATACCACACCCTTTAGCCGGTTCTGATAGATAACCGGCATACACAGCACCGATTTAATCTGTTTACTCGTAATATAGCGATTATTTTGCCAGCGGCCATCCGAGCAGGCGTCTTTAATAACAACACTTTCCATGGTTCTGATAACATAGTGAACGATTTCAGGGCACAGCTCCATACTATCCGTAAACACAGCCGATTGCATACTGTTAATTTTAAAAGAACTTCCGTCCTGTAACGCTTCAATATAAAACTGATTATCATTTTCATTTTTAAGCAGCAAACACCCCCGCTGGGCACCGGCATTTTCTATCATCGTGTGCATTAGAATTCTTAATAATTTGTCAATTTTAATTTCACTTGATATTGCTTGTGTCGATTTCAGAATAGATACCATGTCAATCGAATTGTGGTGTGAAACTGATGTCGTTGCTTTTTTAATTATAGTTGTATCATTCACTGAAGCATTAGTATCATTTGCCATAAAAAAGTGAGCATAGTACTTCTCCATAAGAGCTGCTTTACGATCAGCTCCCCACTGTTTATACAAATAATACGCTTCCCGAATATAGGCTTTCCCGATTGTTTCAACACCTTTCTCAATCCAGAATTTTCCGTATAATTCATTACAGAGTGCCTTAAATTGAATGAAATCATTTTCACCAAATGAATCCATCGTCCTTTTAAAAAGATCAACGATACTATCAAGTGAACCATGTTCCGCTATTGCCATTTGTTGACACAGCAAATAATATTTATGTGCAAAGTTTGCAGGACAATTGTCAGCCCATACATTCAATTTTTTAAGGATTGTACACAGCGTATCTTTCATGGTTGCATGTTCCAGAGAGGATACGTCATTCCATTTACTAATAATAATCAGACCCTTAAACAAATAATAATCGGGTGTTGTAAAGTCCGGGGTCTCAACGGTGCTGACTTTCTCAATCAGCAAGGACCATTTTTCGGCCTCTTCCATATTGCCTAAAACAATATTGACAAAGACATTGTGATGGTAAAATCTTCGCAAATACTGCAAACCGCTGATTTTTTTAATATTCTCAATCATTTCAGTATCTTTTTTTTCAAAATCCAGCAATTTGTTATTTTGTAGTGGATCACTACTGGATGGAATTGTCTGAAATTTATCAATTGTATATGAAATAATATCAGTCAGCAACAAAGGCACAGTACCTTTAACCTGCTTAAGAAAAACCGCTGCTCTTTGTGCATCATCCTTGCACTCTGTAAGATTTTTACCAACCCACAGTTGTAAATGAACTCTGTGAGCAGTTGCATATGTTGCATGTATAATGTCACCCGTTTCAATACCAGTCCTGTACGCCAATTGGAAATAGTCCAGGCTTTCCTTATAATGCACACGCCAGCAGGAGATAAATGAGAATATAAAATAGACTGATGGTTTGTGCGATTCAGCTTTATAGTTGTTAATGAGCGCAAATGCTGCCTCGCCCAGCTTATACCCGGTTTTATAATCAGCAAGTACTTTACCCAGAATATGTCCGCAATCACCAAAACATTTACATGACAGGGCCGATGTTCCATATGTCAAAGTCAACTCAAACATTATAATCGTTGTTAATGCAAAGAAAGGAGGATTGGCTTGAGATGCCGGAAGAACCGCCTGCAACAACTCCAATGCCATTAGCATTTCCGGATTATTCATTGCAGGAAGATTGACAAGCTCCTCAATCGGCATACGGGTTAAAATCTGTTGCATTTTCATAATACCATCCTGCGTCTTCCAGGCAATTTCATCAGCGCTTTCTGGTAATGTAACAGAAAACAATTGCAGTGTTTTTCGCACCTCACTGATAGCTTCCGGCAGTTTACCCTGAAAAATGAGGATCATGACTTTAATACGGCTAATCGCACCTTTATCAAGAGTACTCTTTGCCATTTTTACTGACATATCACACAGGGTATCCGCTTTTAATAAATCACCTGATTGTAAAGCGGTTGATGCCTGTTTCAATAAAAGATCAAAGTGTTTATCCTGAAGTGTATCCCATTCTTCTTTGGAGAGTAGTGACTCTGCGGTTTCAAAATAGCTTAGTGCAGCCGCAAATGCCGTTGATTTCATTGCTTTATTACCTGCAATACTATTTAAGTCTGCAAGCTCAACTCTCTCATCCTTACCGGTAATCAAACACCGGGCATTATTTAAATATTTGACAAGATCAAAAACAGCATCCATCTCTTGTGTCACCCTGAATGATCGTAAGTACTCACGCCCTATTGAAAGATTCAATTCGGCTTTCTTACTTTCGGGAATCAGAGAATGCACAGCTTGACGGATACGATCGTGCGCAAAACAGAAACGCATTTCGAAATCAACAGGACTTATCTCACTTTTTAAAGTATTGATAAAACGGTAATCATTATTTAATGGCAGGATAATTTCGTTTTCTATAGCTACCCATAAATTCCTGCCAAGCGTTGCAACAGTTTTTTTGCTGATTAACGAAACGGTCAATAAATCGAATTGATTTCCAATACAGGAGAGCAGCTTGAGAATATCAAGTGTTTCTTCTCCCAGTGTTTCGAGACCTTTTACCAGCAAGTCAACAACATTATCACTTATAGCAACCGTAGTTACTTTTTCAAGGTCATAGTCCCACTGTCCTATATCAACCCTAAATGTAAATGTTCCCTGAAGATACAACGAATGCAATAATCGGCTGATAAAAAACGGATTGCCCTTTGTCTTTTGATGAATTATGGTTGTCAGCGGACCGGTTGTTTCCGGGTGACAATGTAATGTGCCGGCAATCAACTGATTGACGGATGTATAATCAAGAGGTTTAAGGTATATTTGTCTGACCAGTGGAACCGAATCGTTGTGCCGGGTATTAATTTCATCCAGAAGCGTATGCAGCATATGACCATCTTCAATTTCACGATCTCTATATGCCCCTATAAAAAGAACATACTGTACTTTTTTAGTACTCAAAATGTATTTGATTAAATCCAGTGATGATCTGTCACTCCACTGAAGATCATCAAGAAAAACGACCAGCGGGTGTTCCCGTTTCGCAAAGACATTGATAAATTCAGTGAATGTCATCAGAAACCGGTTTTGTGCTTCAAGAGGATTCAGATCAGGCACCTCAGGCTGCGGACCGATAATCTTCTCTAATTCCGGCAGTATATCAATTACAACCTGCCCATTAGTTCCAAGCGCATCCAGCAGCTCCTGCTTCCAGATATCGAGACTATCGCTTGACTCCGCAAGTAACTGTTTTAAAAAGTCTTTAAAGGCATGCACTATCCCGTAATAAGGAATATTTCGTTCAAACTGGTTATACTTCCCGACAATAAAATAACCCTTTTTACCAGTTACCGGTTTACGAATTTCATTGATCAGTGAGGACTTCCCGATTCCGGAGTAACCACTGACCAGGAGAATTCCCGAATTTCCTTCTGCTGCTTTTTCAAACTCCGCAATCAGAAGTTCCACTTCAGCTTCACGGCCGAACAGTGTATGCGGAATCTCGAATCTGTCAAGAACATCCTGTTTTCCGGGTATGAATGCAGTGCTGCATTGCGATGAAGACTCAGGATTTTTCAGACAAAATTCCAAATCCTTCAGTAGTCCATATGCTGACTGATACCGCTCTTCCGCTGTTTTTGAGATCAGTTTCATAATAATAGTTGATAGAATGAGCGGTATTTCGGGATTTATTTCAATTGGCTGAACCGGAATCTTCGCGATATGACAGTAGATAATCTCCAATTCATCATTCCCGCTGAATGGCAATATCCCGGTGAATAATTCATAGAGAGTGATACCCAACGAGTACAAATCGGTTCTATAATCAACAGGCCGGTTAATTCTCCCTGTTTGTTCAGGAGACAGGTAATCCAGTGTTCCTTCGAGTATGTTTAAATTGACACATTGCGGGGCTTCCCGTGATAATTCTGCTGCAATACCAAAATCAATAAGTTTTACCTGATTTGTTGTACGATTACAGATAAAATTGGTTGGATTGACATCTTTGTGAATGATATTCTGCTGATGTATTTGCATGATCGAATGGGTCATCTGTATCGCAAGTGCTAATTTTTCAGATATTCCCAAATCCGCAGATTGAACAATCCTGTCAACCGATTGACCATCAATATCCTCCAGAATTATCGCCAGACTGTTCTGAAATTTTTCAACGCCATATACTTTTATGATTCCATCACCACGGATCTTTTTTAAAAGTTCATACTCCCGGATGAATACCGAAAGCTCTTTGGCGGATGGGTACTCTCTGTTGAGTAATTTAGCAATGATCTGACAATTATCAGACAGCCTGATCCCCCGAAAAATCGTTGTATTTCCACTGCTTACAATAGTTTCTTTTGTTGTATACCCAGGTATGTGGATCACCATAAACCCCGATTAACTGCTTTTATCCTTAAAGTGTTTGTAAACATCGCACAAAAATACACATATCTTAAAAACGCAATTGATGTTGATACAGATATGTAAAGTATTGATATATATAGCAATCAATATATCGCGATTCAGCACCGCGACCAGCGATACCTTACAGGATTATAGCATGATTGTCACAATTTAGGAATAGTCTGTTTTATGTATAAGCATTACGAGTGGATATATTCAATTTTGAAATAATTGTCATTCAATCTGATGGACTTTGAAAAGTTTACCAGATACGTTCTAAGCGCATCGTTGAGCTCAATATCTTTTTTCATGAAACGGGCAGCACAGTTCCTTCCGTGCTCCTTTGCACTGTATAATGCATAGTCACTCAGATTAATCATCTGTTCAAGGTTGAGCAGTTCCGGATTTGTTAAATCCAGGGGCATCTGGACATATCCTATGGAACAGGTCTTATAAATCGTCACCGTTTCTGCAATTCGTATCGGGGTCTCTTCTATCGTTTTAAGTACTCTTGTCGAAAAAGTCTCCAGATATGCCGGCTTTGTGTTGTACAGTATTATCAGGAACTCTTCCCCACCCCAGCGTATTAATATATCTTCAGTTCTGATCATTTTTTTAAGGACTTTTGACAAGGTGATAAGTACGGTGTCGCCTGCCGAATGACCATACGTATCATTTACCGCTTTAAAATGATCAATATCAATTAAATATATTCCAATTACATCCTCATCTGCAGACAAGCACCGCTTCTCCTGTTTGTGCAGAGAAATCGTTTTGTTTTTCACAAAAACATTTAATTTATTATCGATGAATTCAAACGCATATCGCCGGTTATACAGATTAGTCAACGGGTCATGTAATGAGAGTTCTTTAAGTTTTTCATTTGCATCATTTAACTGAATTGTCCGCTCCCTGACCTTTTCTTCAACATTTTCATAGAGCCGTGCATTTTCAATCGAGATTGACGCCTGTGATGATAATATGTTTAGTAACTCCAGCCTATCTGATGTAAACACATTATCGGCCAGATTATTCTCCAGATAAACCACACCTTTCAGCCTGTTTTGGTAGATAACCGGCATACACAACACCGATTTGATATTTTTACTCATAATATAGTGGCTATTTTGCCAGCGCCCATCAGAACATGCATCTTTAATAACCACATTCTCCATAGTCCGTAGTACATAATGCACAATTTCAGGACACAGATCATTACTATCTGTAAACATAACAGATTGCAGACTGTTAATCCTGAATGCACTCCCGTCCTGAATCGCTTCAATATAAAACTGGTTGTCAGTTTCATTTTTCAGTAATAAACACCCTCGCTGAGCACCGGCATTTTCTATCAGTGTGTGAATCAATATTCTTAACAGTTTATCAATTTTTATCTCACTTGATATAGCCTGCGTTGATTTCAGAATCGATACCATATCAATCGAATTTCGGGGTGATAGTGATGTTGTTCCTTTGGTAGTTCTCTTACGATCATTTTCTTCTGAAACACTATCATCATTCATGAAAAATTGCGAATACTGTTTTTCCATGAGAGCAACTTTACGATATGCACCCCATTGTTTATATAAATAATATGCTTCCCTGATATACGCTTTCCCGATAATTGCATTCCCTTCATTAATCCAGAAAACTCCATACAATTCATAGGTATATGCCTTAAGATGAATAAAATCATTGTCACCAAATGATTCCATTGCTTTTTTAAATAAATCTACAATGACATCCAGTGGTTTACTCTCGATAATTCCTGTAAGCGCTGCTACCAGATGGTATTTATGTGCAAAATTTGATGGACAATTATCTGCCCATTTTTCCATTTTCTTTTTGATACTGTTAAGTGAATCCAATAATTGTGATCGTTCTTCTGATGAGACGGTTTTCCACTTGTTAAACAATACGATAGCTTTAAACAGATAATGATCTGCAATGGGAAAATCTAAAACACTTGAATAGATAATTCTATCTGCCAGGAGGTTTGATCGCTCAGCAGCATCGGAATCATTCATAATGATGTTTACATAGGTGTTATATTGGAAAAATCTTGACATATACGTTACATTGTGAATTTTCCTGATTCGCTCAACCATTTCGCTATCTTTTTTTTCAAAATTTGTAATTTTGTCAGACTCTGGAACGGTCTGTAGTTTTTCAATGGTAAAATTGACAATATCAGCTAAAACCATCGGTACCGAACCCTTATATTGTTTCAATGCTGCAATTGTCTTTTCTACTTCAACTTTTAATTCATTGAGATTTTTTCCAACCCACATGAACAAATGAATTTTGTGAGCAATAGCATAGGTTACATGAATTAGATCACCGGTTCCAATTCCAGCCTGATACGCCATATCATAATAATCAAGAGACTCCTGATAATGAGTTGACCAAAAGGATAAAAACGGAAAAATAAAATAGACCGGCGACTTCTGAGATTCTGCTTTAAAGGTATCAATCAGTGCAAATGCAGCCTCACCAAGTTTATAGCCGGTTTTATAATCAACAAGTATTCTTCCCTGGATAACACCGCAATCAACCAGACATTTACATGAGAGAGGCGATATTCCATACGTAACGGTCAGTTCAAACATCTTTAACGACACCAGTAAATATAAGGTCGGGTTTACAAGGCGTACTGATGGTATCGCCTGAAACAAAAGCTGCATTGCCATGAGTTTTTCCGGGTCTTTCATTACCGGAAGATTGACAATTTCCTCAACCGGTGTCGTGGATAAAAACCGTTGCATTCTCACAACTCCGGTATACATCATAAATTCAATTTCATCAGCAGCTTCAGGCAATGAGACGTTGAAAAGACTTAGTGTTTTTCTGATTTCGCTTACCGTTTCGACAAGTTTAGCCTGTAATGTAAGTAGTAACACTTTTATATTTGTAAGTGCCCCTTTTTCAAGATTGCTTTTTGCACGATGTGCCAGATGATCACACATGAAATCTGCTTTTTGTAAATCTCCCGATAGTAAGGCTGCTGTTGCCAGTTCCAATAACAGGTTGAAATGCTTTTCCGGTAATTCAGCCCACTCCATTTCGGACAAGAGCGAGTTAGCGGTTTCGAAATAATTTAATGCCGGGGCAAAAGCAGTCGTTTTCTTTGCTTTCTCCCCTGCAACGGTATTAAGTTCTGCAAGTTCAATCCGTTCGTTTTTACCGGCAACAAGACATCTGCCAATATTCAAATGATTGACAACATCAAAAAAGAGATCCGTTCTGTTTGCTTCACGGTACGTTTTTAAATATTCCCGTCCTATCGATAGATGTAGTTCGTTTTTCTCGCTTTCGCTGATTAAAGAATAGACCGATTGACGTATGCGATCATGGGCAAAACAAAAACGCAAGCCGATATTGTCGGGTACCAGTTCGTTTTTCATTACCTTGATTGATCGGTAATTGTTATTCAGTGGTAACACCATTTCTTTTTCAATGGCAATCCAAAGAGCTTTACCAATATCAGCAATTTCTTTTTTACTTATTGATGTAACTATTGTTAAATCAAATTGGGTTCCAATGCAAGCGGCTAGTTTGAGAATCGCCATTGTTTCTGATGGTAACGATTTGAGACTTTTTACCAACAGGTCTATTACATTCTCACTTATAGCAACATTTTTAATCCTTTCAGGATCATAGGACCATTGTCCTTTATCACCATGAAAGGAGAATATTCCCTGAAGATATAGCGAATGTAACAGACTTTTGATAAAGAACGGATTCCCCCTTGTTTTCTTAAATAAAATTTCTGCGAGTGGTTTAGTCAAATCAGGATGACAATGCAACGTGTCAGCAATCAAATTATTACAATCAGAGAACGCTAACGGTTTCAGATATATTTTACAAAATGGCAGCGAGGATTCCTGTCCTCCCTTTTCCAGTTCATCAATCATTTGACGCAGCGGATGATCATCAACTATTTCGTTATCCCTGTATGCACCTATAAAAAGAATGTAGTTGTTGTTAATTGACTGAAGTGCATTCCTTGCTAAATCAAGTGTTGAAATATCACACCACTGAAGATCATCAAGAAATATTACAAGAGGATATTCCCGTGCTGCAAATACAGTTATAAATTCACTGTAAATCAACTGAAACCGGTTTTTTGCTTCCAATGGATTGAGTACAGCCACTGGAGGCTGTGGCCCGATAATTTGTTCCAGTTCAGGAATAATGTCGATTATAACCTGTCCATTACTCCCAAGTGTATTCATCAGACGTTTTTTCCATATATCAAGAACATGTTGTGGCTGCGCAAGTAATTGCCGTAATAACCCCCGGAACGCCTGAATAATACCGTTGTAGGGGATTTCACGTTCGAACTGGCTATATTTCCCCGTTATGAAAAAACCTTTTTTGCCGGTTATGGGTTTACGGATTTCATGTATCAATGAAGACTTTCCAATTCCTGAATATCCGCTTACCAGTATTAAACCACAACGACCATCCGCCGCTTTTTCAAACTCATCAATCAGTATCTGAGTTTCTGCTTCACGACCATACAACTTGTGCGGAATCTCAAATCGATCTCCATAATCTCTGTCACCCAGTAAAAAGTCGCATATTTTACGCTTTTCATCTGATAAAAGGAAACACCTGTCCAGATCCTCCTTTAATTTTAATGCCGATTGATATCGCTCTTCGCTTGTTTTTGAAATCAATTTTAAAATTATTTTTGAAATAATTGCAGGAATTTCGGGATTAACCTCCGATGGAGGAATTGGCGTTTTTGCAATATGCGCATAGATTTTCTCCAGGTCGTCATCACCACTAAAAGGCAAGCGACCGGTGAATAATTCATAAAGCGTGATACCAAGAGAGTACAGATCGGTTCTGCAATCAAGAGGCCTGTTTACCCTTCCGGTCTGTTCGGGAGACACATAGTCCAATAATCCCTCTAATTCATTCAAATTGATACACTGGGATGCTTCTCTGGTTATTTCGGCAGCTATGCCAAAATCAACAATTTTCAGCTGATTGGTTTTGTGATTCCAGATAAAGTTCGTTGGATTGATATCTTTATGGATAATGTTATTCTGATGTACCTGAATCAGTGCCTGAGTCATCTGGATTGCAAGCGATATTTTTTCAGTAATACCTTGTGTTACCAGGAGTAGCACCTTGTCGACAGATTCTCCGCCAATATCCTCTAAAACAATGAAAAAACTATTGTTATACTTCTCGATCCCATATGTTTTTATTATCCGGTCACCGGCTATTTTGTTTATTATTTCATATTCTCTGAGAAATGCAGACAAATCAACAGGTGACGGGTGTTCTCTATTCAAAAGTTTTAAAACAACTGGAAAATTATCACATTTTCGAATTGCCTTAAAAATTGTTGAGTTTCGTCCTTTAAAAATTTCTGTTGTTATTGTGTAGGCAGGAATTTGAATCATTATTCTTCTCCGATGATGTTCTCACGCACCAGTTGCCATTTCTCGAAGTAGCTATAACCAACATCAGCATACGCGAAACACGTTAACACTAAATATTATAGTACCATAAATGATATGGTTTGAGAATATTTGATTGTTAAAAGGAGCACGTAGTAGAAAATGTACTGTCTGTTATGCAGCTATGCTTGACACATACAACTACGGAACAGCATAAATCCGGAACCCGAAGCAGCAGGAATGCAAAAACGTACTGCAACACCCCCCCATATTCAACACCACCATTTGTAAGCGCTGCGAAGGTATAAGCATGTGCAGTTTGAAAGATATAATAATATGGTCGTTATGTAGCCTGGAAATGAGGTTCACTATCGGTATGCGGTTGCAATGTATTTTCATTCATTTTTTTAATATATATCTCTCTCTTGATTGACATGATGCAAACATTGCAATAAGAGCAACCAGAAAAAAGTACATTTGTATGTATTGCATTCTACATTGTAACCAATTCATTGTAAAACCAAATTAATCGGGCATCACTTCCCTATTGCCATATTGGCAAGAACTTTATATACATCATTTAATCTATAAACATTTACAACCTCATCAGATTCAGGCGATTTGTCAAGATAGAGCGGTCCGAGATCCGAGTGATTGACAAAACAACCAGCATCAAACATAATATTTTCAGTCGCTTCACCAAACACCGGTAAACTTACACCCTGAGGATACTTATCATCAATATTAAAAAAAATTCTTGTATAAGCTTCTTTTGGCTCTAATACAGAGAAATTCGCTGTCAACCAACAGCCATCATCCGAAAATAACCACCGACGTTCTAAGAAACCATTTTGTGGTTTTTGTAAAAGCAGTGGCTCAATTCTTACATCTGACATATCATTGTTCCAGCGAACCGAGAAATAGACCGTTTTATCTTCAACATCCAAACACCCGATCATCATTCTTTTTTTCGGAGAAACAGGCGTCGATTGTCCCCATGTTGCTATTTTTTTTTTGGTCAATTCATCCGTTAGTTTATTGTGACGAATGTTTAGCTCCAGATCACAAATATGCCATCGCACATCTGACATAGAACCTTCAATAGTTTCACAATAAAGATACTCTTTATTTCCAATGGGAAAAATAAAGCCGTTAAACGATTTCCCACGTTCTCCTAATTTATCATTCTTGCAATCATATCCTATCAGATATTGGATTGAATTGTTGCCAATGTGATCGTATACTTCCCCAACGATTATCTCATCATTATTATTTTCCATTATTGGATTATTTACAACCGAATTAAAACCAAATGCAAATAATGGATCAAATGTCTTCTTTGTTATCGAATTTATACCAACAATACTACGTTCCTCCTTGATCCAGAAAATTTTACCGTTGACATCAGAATAAAAACCATTTACCTGACCACTTGCCATTGCAGACCTTGGGAAATTATGTTGAATAACATCGCAGTTTACATTACCATTCTTGTTTAAATTTGCAATTGCAAATTCAAGACGTCCATTTACCAATGCAAATTTATTTTGCTCTGGAAGGCTTTTCATCTCCGTAACACCTTGAGGAACTTTTATTTTTTCGGGGATAAGATGATTGTTCATTATAAATTCTCCTTTTGAAAACATTTTTCTTGACATAGCAAAGGCATTATGGATTAAATACGGAAGGATCAAAGTAACAATAAGTATTACTACGCCTTTTTGCTTCTTATTCAGAAATAAGTAGTTCACCATTCTCACCTATCATTTCATTTGCAGTTTGTATTTTTGAGATTCCTTTTAAAAAATCTATCTGTCGTCTACCTGCAATATCAATTTTTTCTTTAGAAAGTATCTTCTTACAGTATTTTATTAAATCTTTATTATTGAGCCAAATTGGCAGCCTTTTAACATACTTCTCACACATCTCGACATCTATACATCCACCATCAATCCATAGCCCCAGAAAATTAAGTGGATTTATCACAGTAAATTGATGCCATGCATCAAATTGCGGATTTACTAACTCGCTCACCATTCTAAGCATTTCAAACATTCGGGCGAAATAAATACCTACACCCTCGGTACCTCCATATTCAGCCATATACCAATCAGATCCAATGATAATTCTTTCTTTCAACTTTGGGTACGTGGTAATCAAATATGCAAGATTTTTTGCAATAAGCTCCATTTTTGAAGCACCATTTTTACCTTTTTTTGATTTGTCTGCCATTGCAAAACAGGCAAGATCAGTATATACATTTTTACTTGATTGAACTAAAATAGCAGTTCTCTGAACCCATGTAAAATATAGATTTGCTAATTGTTCAATTTTACCTCCTTCGCTTCCATATAATTTTTCTTCTTTTGGAAGTTTATCCGGATTACTTTTATACTTTTTTTCAATGTCTTCAAACAAACCAGAAAAGGATTCAATACTTCCCATCATTTCCCAAATGTCCAGCCCACCAAAATGTGCCAGATCGATCTTTAAGTCAGGACACACTTTTATTACTTGTTCCCAATTCGCTGCCGATGTAAAAGAATCTGCAAACCAGAACTCATGCTCCTTGTATTTTATAGTGTTTTCAGAAACAGCCTTCGGAGCATTATGATTTTTTTCACCATATCTGCTATAATTGACATAATCAGCGATGCACATTGGTCCCCGGGAGCAGTGAGACGTAATCGGGATATTGTTCATTTCGCACTCCGTAAACATCTCTTTTAATTGAGGATAGAGAGTGAAATCATCAGGTGCAAAACCTAAGCGCGGGTAGACTTTAACACCCCAAAAAACTCCTTTTTTGCTTGATGGATGAAAGAACAGTTCATTATACGCATCCGTATTATCGTTTAAACTGTCAATTATACTTGCAAGGTAAGCTCTATCATTTAACATTGAATCTGGTATCAGTTGTAAATACGACTTTTCTTTTGACAATCGATAAAACGCATGACTTCCACTAATATTGTCTAATATTTGCGTTCTTCTTGATTTAGGTACATGCCTCCTCGGATCAAAGTGATAAAAAGGAAGCAATTTCAGGGGATTTGCCATTGCTGCATTTATTGAACGTATTTTCTGTTGGTAATAATTCTCAAATAGCTGCATTTCTTTCTTAGGAAGATCTTCAACAATGTGAATAAATTCTTTTTGTATCAATCCAGCATTCAGCGATCTCATTGCAGGATCATTTGAAAATAGAATAAATGACTCACTGGTTGGATGGATACTGTTCGGCATTGAAATCTTTGTTTGCATGTAATTGTTATATTGTTCTTTAAAGGAGAATTTATCACCTGGTAGTTTTTTTGGAAATAAATGTGCCCATCCTTGCAAAGGTGCAGAAAGCACTGTGGCTTCTGTAACACTTGTAAATTGAGCACTAGGTTCAGAATGTCCTAATGCTACAGTTATACCCCCTGAAATGAAATCATTTATATAAACACCTGAATTCTCTAACGGTAAATAAATTGGTAATCCAATTCTTCCCCAGAAGTGGGAATACGACATATCCATTAGATGACAAACTGCAATACGTTCAACGGAATTATTTGTGTAATAATAATGCGTTTTTGATTCAAAAGCCTCCTCAGTCTCCCCACTTTTCTGCGCAAGGAGTTTTATTCCTGAGTCAAGTGTCAGTACTTTTGAACCCCATTCAATAACTGGTATTGCCGGACATAATTTTTTCCAAAAAATGGAAGGTGCTTTTTCATCTATTCCATAATAAATAGATGCAATAATATCGCTTGGATAGCCTCCTATCTGACCCATCCGCTTGGCTCCTATACCTGCCAAAATGGTTAAAGGTTCCCTTGCCCCTTCTAAACGAATGTTCACAGTCCTTTTTGTCAATCCCCACTGCAGTGTTAGCGGAACACAATTATTACTCTGTATATGCATATGCGCATCAAAAAACACCATATTTCCCGGCTTTACAGCACAGGATTCCGGTCCACTCTCTGTCACCAGCGAAAACACACTTGGTATAAATAATTTATCTCCAACCCGTATTTTGTTATAGTCAGGATTGCTCTTGCGAAATTGAGCATTTTCATCATGAAAGTAAAGTACTTCCCAATCAGCAATAAAGTATTTCTTCGCGATATTGCTTAGAGAATCACCTTTTTGAATAATATATTCAAACCCATTTCGGTCTGCCACATTGAGCTCCACGTTTATTGTTTTGGGATATAGTCAATAATTAATTTACCTGGCGGAATTGCTTCATCAATTAAATAACCGGAATTATCGGTTGTATATTCTTTTTTATTTCCATTGGCAAATTTTACCTTGAATTTTTCATTTTTCATTAAAACCCCAAATGGGTCATACATTTTTATTTTCATAAGATCCCGAAACTCCAGAAGCCCCCCCATCAAATCCTCGCCAACCCTGACACCATTAATATCCGCAACAAAGAAAAACTTCGGTGGAGCGTAACTTCTGCCTTTTGGTTCGAGCTCGGCCTGTGTTGGTATTTTGTCAACGTCTTTATAGTCAAACTCCCAGTTAAGTTCGAGTTTACTGTTTTCAACAATCATCGGTTGTCTCAGAACCTTTGTATGGTACCCTTCCGGACTGTATTCGTAAATTGACATAGTTGCCTTTGTGCCATCAGTTACTCCATCCGCAAATTCTATCGTTGCCTTTGCAATCTGCCCGCGGTGTACAATCTTACGATCCCACTCCATGCGGCTCATTTCGATAATCGGGCGCGCCGGAATTTTATCTGATTCAAGCTTGCATCCGTGTTTTGGCAGTTTCGCTTCAAACCAGATCTCTGCCCCATCCTTCACTTTTTCCGGAATCGTCAGTTTCCCGTAAAAGCAATTATTACGCACCTCTCCTTTGATCGTTCCCGGTGCTTTCCCCTCACTGCTCTTTCCCTTGATCTCTAT
>JAAZBG010000164.1 GCA_012513915.1 Fibrobacter sp. | reverse complement strand
TGGTAACCCAGGGCGACGGCTGCCAGCAGCATGTTTTCGATAGCGGCAGCATAGTCCTGGATACTGAAGCATTTATCCCGGTAGGCGATAATCCGCTGTGTCAGGACACAGATCAGGGCTGGGGCCGTTTCGCATTTTGGCGGCACGATAAGTTGCTTCAAGGCGGCCAAGATCTCCGGATCGTCAACAGCGATCAGGCTCGTGGTCTGTTTGTTGCAACCGGACGGCGCGGCGAGCCCCGCCTCCAAAATCGCCGTAAGATCCGACCGCGGAACCGGCATGTCCCGGTATTTCCCGCGGTGGCTGGCCCGTTCGTGTATGGCAGTCAACACATCCATCTTATCGCCTCCGATCATCTTTACTTCAAGCTTAACAAAAAGAGGGATGGTCGTCACCTTTGCAGCATCATGTTGGCTTACAAAACAATTATTCAGCAGTGACAAGTAATCAGTGTTTGCCTCGATTTAATACTGGCGGTTTCATGTATGCAATTATTTTATAGTTTTATTATAGCTCTTTTAATATTTTTTCGCCCATCCATTGGTGTCCTGTATTAAAAAATCCTAATTTTTCATACCATTGTATATCCCATACATATCGTGCTTCGACAAATAAGCAAGCCTGTCTCTTCAACCATTTTAACCCATGCACTACCAATTGCCGCCCAACTCCTCTTTTGCGATACTCAGGTATAACTCCAATGCACCCTATGCTACCTACTTTTTTTTCTTCAAATTTTTTTAACGCATCGTCTAAAGATATAATTATAAATCCAATTATTTTATTATGGTCAGTCGCAACAAGAATCGGATCTGAACATGCCTCAAAATAATACCTCCAAGTCGGTTCAGTTTCCATAACGGCATTCAATAATGATAACTTATCTGACTCAACCGCAAAACGAAATTCAAATTGAGGTGGCGCTAATGGGATTCTACGCATATTAAAATCAAAAACATTTAGATTAAAAGCCATATTTGCACTTATCCAGGCAGCCGTATACCCTCTATTCTTAAAAAAGGCTACCACTTGAGTTGAATCAAATGGTACACCTTGAAAAAGATAATGACTACCTCTACCAAGAAGCACGCTCTTTGATCCTTGATTATAGATGTATTTCTCAGCCTCAAATAGAAGCTGACTCCCATATCCTCTATTTCGATGCGATTGTTTGACACAAAGCAATACAATTGAATTACCATGAATTATTGAATAGCCAAGCACATCCCCATGTATCTCTTTAAATATTATATGAGATTTTTCTGGATTCAATTTTTTTATATACATATCATAAGTTATTTTATACTGAGAAAAGCACTCACAATATATATCGTAATATTCATGAAACATCACATCACCACCCTCATACAATATCAAGAAAGCTATTTAGCAAATGCCATGCAGTAAATATGGTATGATTAACGATAAACAAATTATAACTCTATGCATCATCATTCTTGTTTCTGTGACGACCTTTATATTTTACTATATTAATATCTTTCCTTGAAATATGAGGTCTGTAATTTGTGCGACAGAACCAATTAAAGGTGCATCACCTCCAAATACCGATCTTTTAACGATAACTTTCCGATTTTTCGCAACCAGCACTCGTGTGTTTAGCTTATCCTCAAGCATTTTTTCGATTTTTGTACTGGTTACGGTTGAGTCATAACCAATTAAGATATGGTTTACATCCAGCAGATTGATTGTGTTAGCCAATGCATAAGCTAAGTACGTGCAAAATTCATCAAGCGCAGAAACAGCCAAAAAATCATCGTTAGCTGATGCACGGACGATTTCCTCCCACGTAAAATCACCATTCAAGACTTCATTTGCCGGCGACTGATTCAATATCCCTTTTAAGTGCTTAATCTTCTGATTCATCTTGGTGACATTGGCATATAGCTCCAAGCAACCGTTATTACCGCATTCACAAAGCGGACCTGAATAATTTATCGAGGTATGACCAATTTCACCACATTGGCCCAAGTCACCCCGATATAATTGACCTTGCAAGATATAACCAGCACCAATACCGTTGCGAATATGTAGGTAAATAAAGTTACGTATATCTGAAGAATGACCATATAAATATTCAGCTAATGCACCCGCATCAGCATCATGAATTAAATATGACGGAAGTCCAGTTTTATTTTTTATTATCGCAGATATACTTACATCCTGTATGCCATAAAAATTAGGGGGATTGACGATCTTTTGTGCCGTTACATCAACTGGACCCATCGATGCCACACCTATAGCTATTAATTTACGATTACAGCATCTTTGCAGGTCAGTAATTAAATCTAATATAAGTGTTATTAGTGAGTCTGAGCTTACTGATGTTGGTATAACCGAAGATATTCGAAATAAAATTTGACCAGTTAAATCTGCAACAATCCCTGTACACTGATCTCTTCGAATTAAAATACCACAAATACAAGGTGACTTATCGCTTATGCGCAATTCAATTGGGCGCCTGCCAAGATTTGTGTTCCCATTACTATTTTTCGCGTTAAGTTCATTCACAAGTCCATTTTCGACTAGTTCCGCAACAATATTACCTAGTGTCGTCTTGGTCAATCCGATCATTCTTGCCAGTTCGACTCGAGATACATGCTGTCGCAATGCGATTAGCTTCAAGACAAGCGCACGATTTCTTTGCCGAATATCGCTGGGATTCGAACCCGTCCTGTCTGCCCGCATACCTTTCTCCTTGTTAGTCATTATTCACACCGTCATTGAGGGTTTTGATGATATGAATCCATTCTAGCAGCTGTTTTGTTTTATATGGAGGGAATCCTGTAATGTAGTGATTTACACCAGACTTTTCAGAAATAACCCAGCGAATCA
>JAAZBG010000163.1 GCA_012513915.1 Fibrobacter sp. | reverse complement strand
TCCAAAGAGGTTGTTGAACTTGTAGGATCTACCAAAACTGCAATTGGATATAGCGGAATGGGTTACGCCACACATGAGATAAAAATGCTCAAACTGATGGAAAAAGCGGATGACACAGCCTATGCACCAACCGTTGAAAACACACTCAGTAAAAAATATCCTCTTGCACGTTCTTTACAAATGTATACACTTGGTCAGCCGAAAGGCGCAATAAAAAAATTTCTCGACTGGATACTTTCAGAGGACGGGCAGAGACTTGTTGCAGAAAACGGATTTGTTCCTGTAAAGAGTACTGCAATTGTACATGATTAATTGAATATATTCAGACAGCAGTATCAGTTTTTTAAGAAGGCACAATAACGGATGCACAATCAGACAGTAATGAATAATGAGACAGTTAAGGCCGGTTTAAAGCGGACACGGGCAAAACGTTCGCTGCTATCTGTTTCGCTCGAGAAACTTCTTGAATTAATTATCCGCCTCAGTGGAATCAGTGCAATACTCTTTGTACTTGCCATATTCTTTTTTGTATTTCGTGAAGCAATACCGATTACGTTCAGTGAGCATTTCAGCATTAAGGAATTTCTTACATCGACAGCATGGTATCCAACATCAGCGGTCAATGTCCGGTATGGAACCTTTGCATTGACAGTAGGCAGTCTGAGTATTACCTTTTTATCAGTGGTTATCGCGCTCCCGTTTGGTATCGGTGCAGCTATCTACATTTCGGAATTCTGCGGCGCGAAGCTTAAAGAGTCCCTGAAAATTATCATCGAGCTGCTCGCTGCAATTCCAAGTGTTGTCTGGGGATTTATCGGCCTTACGGTCATGAGTAAAGTAATTGTCGCGGTCACCGGTGCTCCGCTCGGTGTGAATCTGCTCAACGGCAGTATTATCCTTGCACTTATGAGTGTCCCGATCATTGTGTCAATTGGTGAGGATGCACTCAAGGCGGTCCCGGACTCTTATCGGGAAGCAGCACTTGCACAGGGTGCGACAAAGTGGCAAATTGTGTTCAGGGTGCTTCTTCCGGCTGCAAAAAACGGTCTTCTGGCAGCAGTGCTGCTTGGTGTGGGACGTGCAGTCGGTGAGACGATGGCGGTGCTTATGGCTACCGGACATGCGGTTGCAATCCCGACAAGTCTTGTTGACCCGATCAGAACTCTTACCGCCAATATTGCAGCAGAGCTTGGTGAGGCACCTGCGAAGTCAGATCATTACAGAGTTCTGTTTTTAACCGGAATTTTACTGTTTATCATTACATTTGTCATTAATATTACTGCCGATTTTGTCATCCGTGGAGTAAAGGGGAAAAAATAATGTCAGAGCAACTGCTTACTCAGACTACTATTGACAAATTGCGCTTTACAAAGACGCCGATGACAATCCGCAATGAACGCGCACAATCGGTCGCAAAGTGGGCATTCTGCGGTATGTCACTGGCGATGATTGTTCCTCTCTTTTTAATTATCACATACCTTGTTTATCACGCGGCTCCATCACTGAACTGGGAGTTTTTAACCACACTGCCAAAGAACGGTATGCGTGATGGCGGTATCTGGCCGGCATTTCTTGGTACAATTTATCTCGTTGTCATCTCTCTTGCAATAGCAGCGCCAATTGGAGTTCTTGCAGCGATTTACCTGAATGAATACGCGAAAGACAACTGGTTTAACCGGGTGATCAATCTTGCGGTAATCAATCTTGCCGGCGTTCCAAGTATTGTTCATGCGCTTTTTGGTCTTGGTGCATTTGTCTATGCTGCAAATTTCGGCTACTCAATCCTTTCTGCATCAATGACACTTTCGATCATGACCCTGCCGGTAATCATTGCAAGTACCCGCGAGGCACTTATGTCCGTTCCCATGTCATTTCGTGAAGCCTGCTGGAATACCGGCGCGACACGTTGGCAGACGATTCAGGCGGTTGTTCTTCCGAACTCGATCAGCGGAATTCTTACCGGAGTAATTCTTCAGGTGAGCCGCGCAGCAGGAGAGACCGCACCAATTATGTTTACCGGAGCAGTGTTTTACAAAGTAATAAAAGGCGGAGATCTCTTTGCATACCAACTCAACGAACAGTGTATGGCACTCTCCATGCATCTTTACACCGTTACCACACAGGTCCCTAATGTCAAGGAATCTATTCCGTATGCGACAGCCGTGATCCTTCTCGGCTCTGTATTAATTGTAAATGCAACAGCTATTGCACTTCGTTCATGGCTGAGAAACAGAAAGAAGTGGTAGATCAATGGATACTACAGTAAAAACGATCAACGTTGAAGATCTGCGACTGCTTTACGGCACCCGGGAAGTAATCCATGGAATATCGTTTGATATTTATAAAAATGAGATTTTCGGTATCATCGGCCCGGCACAATCAGGTAAAAGTTCATTGTTAAAGTGTCTGAACCGCACGATTGATTTTATTCCTATTAGTAAGGTATCCGGAACAATTAAAGTTGATAATGAAAATATTGCGAAGACAAGGGATATCTATTCACTTCGCCGGAAAATCGGCATGGTTGCACCGCTGCCGGTGGGGTTACCGATCAGCATTTATGAAAATGTGGCGTTTGCCCCGAAATGCAGTGGAATTACCAATAAAGGCGATCTTGATGGTCTCGTGGAGAAATGTTTACGACAGGCAGCACTGTGGGATGAAGTCAAGGACCGTCTTAACAATCTTGGAACGGCGCTCAGCGGCGGACAGCAGCAGCGTCTGACAATTGCCCGCGCATTGTCGCATCAACCCGAAATTCTCTGTCTTGATGAATTCTCTATTGCAATTGATCCAGTTACTACAATGCGTATTGAAGATGTGCTTAAGGAATTAAGCAGTGAAATGACAATTATTCTGGTCACCAACCTGATTTATCAGGCAAAACGTCTTACCAACCGTACGATGTTTATGCTTAATGGTGACATAGTGCAAATTGACGATTCAGAGAAAATATTCTCTGATGACCCCGGAAACCAGAAAACATTGGAATATGTAAATGGCACCTTTGGATAAGACTCTTGATCCACTGTATTACAGCATCCGTACCAATAACCTTAATTTATGGTATGGAGCGTTCCAGGCTTTGCATGATGTCAACGTACAGATTCGCAATGGTCGTATTACATCCCTTATTGGTCCAAGTGGATGCGGGAAAACAACGCTGCTCAAGTGTTTCAACAGGATCAATGAACGTCACAGCTACGTAAAAACGTCCGGTGAAACGTTTATTCTTAATAAAAACATCTACGACCCCGATGTTTCCCTGATTGAACTTCGTAAATCAGTAGCGATGGTCTTTCAACGTCCGAATCCGCTACCGGTTTCGGTGTATGAAAATATCGTGTTCGGTTTAAAGCTCCACAATCCACGCCACAAGCTAAAGCGAAGTTTTCTTGACGAAACAGTCGAAAAAGCCCTCACTGAAGTCGGCCTCTGGAAAAACCTCAGTGATAAACTTAACACGAAAGCAACACTGCTTCAGCTTGAACAGCAGCAAAAATTGTGTATCGCACGGGTTCTGCCGTTAAAACCGGATGTTATCCTTATGGACGAGCCCTGCTCAGCACTTGACGTTGAGGGAACACGGGCGATTGAAGAACTTATGTTCGAGATGCGCAACAAGTACACGAT
>JAAZBG010000162.1 GCA_012513915.1 Fibrobacter sp. | reverse complement strand
TTAAAAGAAACATCACGCAAAGCCGAAAGCTTCACATCACCTACGCGATATTCCTTGTTTACTTTTTCAAACCTTACAAAAGAACTCAATTTTGTTCCGGGTGCGATTTGATTTGGTGTACCATAATAAATATAAATAACCATAAATTAACACCTGTAAAAATGGCAAACCTAAACACACAAATTCCCAATTTTTTATAAAAAGTATTTTATAAATTTGATCCTATATCCAATCAGACGTCATTACCTTCGTTGTCTTTTGAATTTTATCTACCGGAACTTATGCTACTGCAATGCAATCCTTTACAGCGCCCCATTTACCGCTGGCTTTCTTGGATCTTAAAGTTGCAATGTACTGCGCTCCTCGTTTGTCCCACCTCATTCCGGGCTGTTTTAGTCTTTGCTGCAATACTCCTTTGTGTCCGCTTTCCACCGCCCCGCTTCCGATGTTATAGCCCTTTTCAATAAATTCAACGTATTTTATGCGAGCCTTGTTTCTGGTTATATATTCTCTCAGATTGGGTACATCGGAAGGCAATTTACGATCCTCCATTACAGGCAATTCACAAATTAACTCCTCGATTTTTCCGTTGTCCAGCTTATCCATTGCTTCCTTAGACCATATGACCATATCCTGTTCATTGTTCGGATGCAAATACTTCGAGAATTTGTAAACATTCTCTTTCATATGACTGTAATCCAATATCTGCACTGCATCCGGAAATATCTCATCGCACATGTTCCAGATCCAAGGCGCTCCATCTCCTATAAATACTACTTCCTTAATTTGACCATAACCCTGCTGTACCGCTGCATCAAGCAGAAACCGCTTGAAGACATCGACACTACCCAGATAGGAGACATACTCCTTTTGAGTTATTATCAGCTTCCCGTTCTTTCTGGAAACACTGTTTCGATCATAATAAACCAAACCCAATTTTATCTCCCGCCATGTTGAGCCGTCCTTATCTTTCTCGATTGTATTTATCATGGATCCGTCAGCATAAATATATAGTATGCCGTCCTTTTTCTCCTTCTCATGCAGGACGGGAATGGATTCTTCAGGTTTCTCATAAGTTTCTTCTGCTCTTCCGAGATCCTCTTCGTATACGATCTTTCCGATTTTTTCACATATAGTTCTAACCAGACTTTCACTTACTTCTACATTAAGATACCTTTTAAGGTTTTCAGTGGCTTTTTCGAAGGACGGACAATCCTGCGCGGAGTATGCTATCTCTTCAGCCATATCCCTTGTTACGTTGTGAATATCGAACAAGTTGAAATAATCATCAATCAAATTAAAGCTAAGCCCACAATAGCGGCAATAGAACACATCGCGTATTGCAATAAACTTATAGTGTAATGTTGTGATTTCTGTCGGAACGTCGTATTTATTTACTCTTGTTTCTCTTCCGCACCGGGGGCAACAGGTTTTATTCGTTTTTTTTTGTTAGTTTCCTGAACACACTCCTGTGATTGCTGCTTTAATATATTCGTTATCTCCGCCAGTGCGTCGCTGTCAATTCTATCTATGGTTACCTCACGCTCACCGTTCAACAATCTTTCTTTTCTTTCCTTACTTCGTTGTAAAACTGCCAATATCTGTTTTTCATACTTAT